>JBFXBG010000023.1:0-32248 GCA_050183505.1 Gemmatimonadales bacterium
CGGCCGGGGGAGCCGGTCCATGCCAAGGCGATCATCCGGCGCGGGCAGCTCGGCGCCCTGACCCCGGCGGCCGGCGATTCGCTTCACTGGGTGTTCACCGATCGGGAAGGCGGCGCCATGCTCGACCGAACGGTGGCCCTGTCCGAGTTCGGCACCTCGGATATCAGGCTCACGCTCCCGGCCGGGCTCCCGCTGGGGCAGTACCAGGTGCGGGTCGAGGTCCGATGGCGGGGAGAATGGAAGCCGGTGGCCACGGCCGGTTATCGGGTCGCCGAATACCGGCCGCCGGAGTTCCTGGTGTCCGTGAGCGGCGATACGGGCTCGAAGTACGCGGGCGGGCGTTTCGGTGCGACGGTCGAAGCCCGGTATCTCTTTGGAGCGCCGATGGGCCGTGCCGCACTGGACTACACGGCGCGGCTCCAGTTCATCAACGGCTGGGAACTCGGCATCCCGGGAACTGACGGATACAGCGTCGGCAATCAGTCCTGGTGGTGGGAGGACGATGCGCCGTCCGGTCCGCCGTCGCAGGTGCTGCTCTCGGGAAAGGATACCCTGGATCCCGCGGGCCGGTTCTCCCTGGTGGTGCCGCTGCCGGAGGATCTCCAGGGCCGGCCTGCCCGCGCGACCCTCGACGTCGTGGTCCGGGATGTCAACCGCCAGGCCGTGGGTGCGGCCGCGTCCGCCCTGGTCCATCCGGCGTCGTTCTATCTGGCCGCTCGCCCGGCGGGCGATGCCTACTTCTGGAATGCCGGGAAGCCGGTCCGGGTGCAGGTGCTGGCGGTGCGTCCCGACGGCAGCCGGGTACCCGGGGTGGACGTCCGGGCGGTGATCGTCCGCCGGGAGTGGCATCGGGTCCACCGGGAACGTGCGGGCATGGCGGAGCAGGTCGGTGAGTGGGTGATGGATACGGTGGCGCGCTGCCGGATAGCCACGGCGATGGAGCCGGCCGAGTGCGGCTTCACTCCACCCGGCGGCGGGGTGTATCAGGTGAGCCTGACCGCCACCGACAGCCGGGGCCGGATTGCGCGGACCAGTTTCAACCGCTGGGCCACGGGCCCGGACTGGGTGCCCTGGAACGACGAGAGCCAGTTCAAGATGGACGTGGTGGCCGACCGGGACCGTTACAGCGTGGGTGATACGGCGACGGTGCTCTTTGCGGCTCCCTTCACCGACGCCGAGGCGTGGATCACGGTTGAACGGGAGGGCATCCTTGAGCAGCGCCGGCTCCGGATCACGTCCGGATCGACCACGCTCAGGTTCCCCATCACTGAGGCGTTCGCGCCGAACGCGTTCGTGTCGATCGTCCTGGTGCGCGGCCGCAGCGCCCCACCCGGGCCGCTCGACGATCCCGGCCGTCCGACGCTGCGCGTCGGCTACGCCGAGCTGCGGGTCACACCCGAAATCAAACGGCTGGCCGTTGAGGTCGCACCGATCCGTCCGGAGTACCGGCCCGGCGACACGGTTCAGGTCCGGCTCCGGGTCCGGGACACGAACGGGCACGGCCATCGGAGCGAAGTGACGCTGTGGGCGGTCGATGAAGGCGTGCTCGCCCTCACCGGATACCGGACGCCGGATCCGCTGGATCTGCTTTACCGCGAGCGGGGACTCGGCGTCCGGCTGGCCAGCAACCTCGTGGCCGTTGCCCCCCAGGTCCCCGAAGGCGAGAAGGGCGGGCGGAATCCGGGCGGCGGCGGCGGAGAGGGAGCCGCGGACGTGTTGCGCTCCCGGTTCCAGACCACGGCCTTCTTCCTCGGGTCGGTGGTGACCGACTCGCAGGGAACCGCGCTGGCCAGGGCCCGGCTGCCGGACAACATCACGACGTTCCGGGTCATGGCGGTCGCCGTGACGGCGGGCGATCGCTACGGGAGCGGGGAATCGCCCCTGCTGGTGACCCGGCCGCTCGTCGCCCGCCCCGCGCTTCCGCGGTTCCTCCGGGCCGGCGACCGCTTCACGGCCGGCGTCGTGGTCAACCAACGCGCCGGGGGCACGCCGGTTGTGGACGTGACCGCGGCCGCTACCGGGGCAGCGTTGAGCGGTGCCGCCTCCCGCCAGGCCGTTCTGGACGCGGGGCGGGGAAAGGAGATCCGCTTCGGGTTCCTCGCGCTGCCGGGGGACTCGGCCGCCTTCCGGTTCGACGTGCGCGGTGCCGGTGACGCCGACGCGGTGCGCTCCAGGCTGGTGATGCAGCCGGCCTATCACCCGCGGGCGCACACGATTTCCGGCGTGCTCGTGGACACGGCCTCGGTGAGTTTCGCCCTGCCCCAGGGCATCGATCCGGCCCGTTCGAGGCTGGTTCTGAGCCTGGGGGCCTCGCCGCTCGGCATCATCCGCGGCGCCTGGGAGCGGCTCCGGGTCTACCCCTACTACTGCTCGGAGCAGGTCGCCAGCACCGCGTTGCCCCTCATTGCCCTCTACCGGGCCGGCCGGCGGCTGGGCGATTCCACCATCGCGCCGCGGAACGCGACAAGAGACATCGACCTCGCCGTCGCGACGCTGAGCCGGCGCCAGCGCGCCGATGGCGGCATCGGCTACTGGAGTTCCGGCGACTGGAGTTCCCCGTGGCTCTCGGCCCACGCCGGCCTGGTGTTGCTCGAGGCCCGGGCCGCGGGTGCTGCGGTGGACGATTCGGTCATCGCCCGGTTGGGACGCTATCTCGAGGACAACATCCACAACGTCCGGTCCATCTACACGCCGGTCTCCTGGTGGTACGACAAGCGGCAGGTCGTGCTGGCGGAGCAGCTCGCCGCGGCCGACCTCCTGAGCCGGCTGGGCCGGCCGGATGTGGCCACCGAGAACGAACTGCTGCGCCAGGCCGCCCAGATGGCCTGGGTGGATCGTCCGCGGCTGGTCGAAGTGCTGGCCCGCCGGGCCGACCGGGGTCCCGCCACGGCGCTCCTCGCCTCCGTGCTGGCGGACGTTCACATCGAAGGCCGCCGGGCCGTGCTGCCGGATTCCACCGGCTCGCACGACTTCTACTTCTCTTCCGCCGTTCGGCCGGCGGCGCAGCTGTTGACGGCCGTACTGGCGACCGACTCGGCCAACCCGGTGATCGGGCCGCTGGTGGAGACGCTGGTGGATCAGGGCCGGGGAGTCCGCGGCTACTGGTGGAACACGCAGGATTTCGGCTCCGCCGTTTACGCGCTGGCCGTGTTCGAGCGCCGCCAGCAGGCCGGTGCCGCCCGGGGAGTCGAGATCCGTGCCGGGCGCCGGCTGCTGCTCCGGGCCGACCGCATGGCCGGGACCCGGGATTCGAGCATCGCGCTGACCGGCCTGGTTCAGGGCCCCGGGTCGAGGCCCGCGCTGCCGCTGGCACTCACGGCGGGTCCGGGCAGCGCGCCGGTCTATTTCTACCTGACCGTGCTGGAAGCCCCGCTCGAACGGCCGGTGAATCCGGACATCAACGGCATCACGGTCGAACGGTGGTACGAATCCTATCCGGACGGCAAACCGGTCACGGAAGTCTCCGAGGGCGACCTCGTCCGCGTCCGGCTCCGGCTCACCACCCCGAGCACGCGATACTTCGTCGTCCTGGACGATGCCCTGCCGGCCGGGCTCGAAGCGATCGATCTCTCGCTCCGGACCGCGGCGGCCCCGGGCGTCGGTCTTAACGCGCCCGAGACCCCGGCCGAGGCCGAAGGCCGGGACGGCGGCGGCTATTCATGGGCCTTCGGCCGGTGGGATTCCGGCTGGTGGTCTCCCTTCGACCACCGGGAGATCCGGGACGATCGCGTCGTCTATATGGCAACGGTGCTCTGGAAAGGGAGCTACACCGCCACGTACGTCGCGCGGGCGACTACGCCCGGAGTGTTCGTGAAGCCTCCCGCCTGGGCCGAGGAGATGTATAACCCCGCGGTGAACGGCCGGAGTGAGGGAGGCAGCTTTACGGTGAACCGCCAGGAGTAGCGCGTGACGAATGACGGGTTGTGCCGGACCTGGAGTGCCCCGTGCCGGTGACACCTCGCCGCCGGTGGGTCCGGCGGGTGGCGCTGGTTTCGGCTCTGCCCACCGCGCTGGCGGTGGCGGTGACCGGGTACGTGCTGTGGCCGTTGCCGCCGGGACTGCTGGCGCCGGATCCGCGGGCCGGAGTCCGGATCGAAGACCGCAACGGGGCGTTGCTGCGGACCACCCGGGCGGAGGACGGGAGCCGCCAGGCGTGGGTCCGGCTGGATGAGATGGATCCGGATCTCCTCGCGGCGTTCGTGGCGGTGGAGGACCGTCGGTTCTACCAGCATCATGGGGTCGACCCGCGGGCGGTGGCGCGGGCGCTGCGGCAGAACCTGGGGTCGGGGCGCGTGGTCTCGGGGGCTTCGACCATCACCATGCAACTCGCCCGGCTGCTCTTCCGAAGCGACCGGGACCGGGCCGGCAAGCTGGCGCAGGCGCTGCAGGCCTTGCGGCTGGAACGGCATCTCGACAAGGCAGGGATACTGGAGCAGTACCTGAACCGGGTTCCTCTGGGCCAGGGGGCGATCGGAGTCGCGGCCGCGGCGCGGCTCTACTTCAGCGGCACGGCGGCCGACCTGAGCCTGGGCCAGGCGGCGCTTCTGGCGGGCCTGGCGCAGTACCCCTCGGGCAGTAATCCGCTGGTGTCCGTTTCGCGCGCCCGCCGGCGACGGGCGGCCGTGCTCGCGCGCCTGGAAGCGGCCGGCTATGCCCGGCCACAGGAAGCGGCACGCGCGCTGGACGAACCGGTCGCGGGGCCGCCGGCAGGCTCGACCTTTCTCGCCCCGCATTTCACGACCCGTG
Organism: Gemmatimonadales bacterium; assembly: GCA_050183505.1. Taxonomy (GTDB): domain Bacteria; phylum Gemmatimonadota; class Gemmatimonadetes; order Gemmatimonadales; family GWC2-71-9; genus JBFXBG01. The sequence goes on from JBFXBG010000023.1 coordinate 4,747, forward strand.
TCCTGGCATGGAGCGACTCGCTGGGGATGCCACCCGCCGGCGTGCGGCGGACCTCGCTCGATCTGAGTCTGCAGATCCGGTTGGAGGCCGAGGTGCGCCACACCGTGGAACAGCTGGGGCCCTCCGGCGGCCGTCATGCCGCGGCGGTGGTGCTGGACAACTCGACCGGGGAGATCCTGGCCTGGGTGGGATCGCCCGACTTCTGGGCCGACACGGCCGGGCAGGTGGACATGGTCGTGTCTCCCCGGCAGCCGGGTTCGGCCCTGAAGCCTTTCCTCTACGGACTCGCGTTCGACCGGGGCTTCACCCCGGCAAGCGTGCTGCCGGACATCGCACGGACCTACGCCACCTCCACGGGACCGTACCGGCCCCGAAACTACGACCGCCGTTTCCACGGCCCGGTGCGCGCCCGGGAAGCGCTCGGCAGTTCCTACAACGTGCCGGCGGTTGAACTGGCGGAACGGCTGGGCGCCGAGGCTTTGCTGGAGACCCTGCACCTGGCGGGATTCGAATCTCTGAACCGCAGCGCGAGCCACTATGGACTGGGGCTCGCCCTGGGCAACGGAGACGTCACCCTGCTCGAACTCGCCAACGGATACCGCGCCCTGGCAAACGGCGGGCTGTGGACCCCGGTTTCCTGGCGGGCTTCCACCCGCCCGCCCGGCCTCTCGACCGGAACCCGCGTCATGACCGCGGGGTCGGCCGCGCTGGTGCTCGACATCCTGAGCGATCCCGTGGCGCGCATTCCCGGCTTCGGGCTCGAAACCCCGTTCGATTTTCCGTTCCAGGTCGCGGCCAAGACCGGCACCAGCCGCCATTACACCGACAACTGGGCCGTGGGAACGACCGGCAACTTCACCGTGGCGGTGTGGGTTGGAGACTTCAGCGGCAGACCCATGGAGGGCGTGAGCGGCGTCTCCGGTGCGGGGCCGCTGCTGCACCGCGCGATCCTGGTGACGGCCGGGCGGTATCCTCCCGGCAGACTGGCCGGGCCCGCCGCGGCGGGGGCCACCCCGGTGACCGTCTGCCGGCTCTCCGGGTTGCGGGCCGGACCCCGCTGCCCCCATCAGGTAGAGTGGTTCCTGCCCGGCACGGCGCCGGCGGCGGAGTGCGACTGGCACAGCTCCGCCGGGTCGGTCCGCCTGCCGGTCGAGTACGCCGAATGGGCCGACCAGAACGGAGTGCCGCGCACCGAGGTCGGCCGGACCGGCGGGGACTCGACAGCCGCCGGATTTCAGATACTCTCTCCCCGGGACGGGGACCGGTACCGGATCCCTCCCGGGGTGGATCCGCGCTACGCGACCGTGGCGCTGCGGGCAGCCGGCGGGAGCGGCGGAGATGCGGTCACCTGGGAGGTCGACGGGCATACCTATACCAGTCCGCGCTGGCGGCTCGAGGCCGGGAGCCACCTCTTCCGGGCACGGAGCCGCACCGGGGAGATCGACCAGGCGCGGATCGAAGTGAGCACGCCGGACTGAGCGACCTGTCTCTCCTTTCCAGGAGCACTCTGCCATGAAACCACTCCCTCGCCGTTCCCTGGGACAGACCGGAATGGAGATCACGGCCGTGGGGCTGGGGGCCTGGGCCATCGGTGGTGGTGGGTGGGCGTTCGGCTGGGGCCCGCAGGATGATCGGGAGTCGGTGGCCGCCATCCATCATGCCCTGGATCTGGGTATCAACTGGATCGACACCGCGGCGGTGTACGGCCTGGGGCATTCCGAGGAGGTCGTGCGGAAGGCCCTGCAGGGAATACCGGAGAACGACCGCCCGTTTGTCTTTACCAAGGGCGGCCTGGCCTGGGATCCGGCCCGTCCGATGCAGACGCCGCTCAGAAACCTCCATCCCGCCTCCATTCGCCGGGAATGCGACGCCTCCCTCAAACGGCTCGGCGTCGAGCGGATCGACCTGTATCAGTTCCACTGGCCGGATGAGACGGGGATTCCGGTCGAGGATTCCTGGGCGACCATGGGCCGGCTGGTCGAGGCGGGGAAAGTCCGCGCCATCGGCGTTTCCAATTTCCCGGTCGAGTTGCTCGAGCGATGCCAGGCACTGCGACAGGTCGAGTCGCTGCAGCCGCCGTTTTCCCTGGTTAACCGGGATGCCGCGGCGGCCGAGATCCCCTGGTGCCGGACGCACGGCACGGGCGTGATCTGTTACAGCCCGATGCAGTCCGGCCTGCTGACGGATTCCTTTTCCGCCGCGCGGGTCACGGAGATGGCGCCGGACGACTGGCGGCGGAAGAGTCTCGAGTTCCAGTCACCGCAGCTGGAGCGGAACCTCGCCCTGCGGGACGCGCTGCGGCCGGTGGCCCAGCGGCACGGATGCAGCGTCGCGGCCGCGGCGGTCGCCTGGGTGACCTCCTGGCCGGGCGTCACCGGCGCCATTGTCGGCGCCCGCTCCCCGGACCAGGTGGACGGCTGGATCGCCGGGGGGGATCTCCGGCTCACGCCGCGTGATCTGGAGGGCCTGGCGGCGGCCATTGACCGGACCGGGGCCGGTTCGGGCCCGACGCGGCCATAGGCCGGGGCGGCCGAGCTTGGCAGCGTGGGCCGCGGCATGTAGTTTAATCTTCAAAGATTTATAGTTGAACTACTGTAAACCGAGGTGTTTCATGGCGTTGGAGACTTCAGGGATTCATCACGTGACCGCGATCGCGGGTGACCCACAGCGCAATCTGAACTTCTATGCCGGAGTGCTGGGGCTTCGGCTGGTGAAGTTGACGGTGAATTTCGACGATCCCGGCACCTACCATTTCTACTATGGAAATGAGGGTGGGACGCCGGGCTCGATCCTTACGTTCTTCCCCTGGGCCCATGCCGCCCAGGGCCGCCAGGGTGTGGGCCAGGCCGGGGTCACCAGCTTCGCCATTGCCCCGGAGGCGGTGGCGTGGTGGGTGGAGCGGCTGGTCCGGCATGGGGTGCACTTCGAGGGTCCGGCCCGGCGGTTCGACGAAACCGTGCTGGCCTTCAAGGATCCCGACGGCCTGCTGCTCGAACTGGTGGGGCATCCCGCCAACGAGGCCCTGCCTGCCTGGAGCGACGGGCCGGTGCCGGCTGCCCAGGCGATCCGCGGCCTCTACGCCGTGACGTTGTGGGAGGACCGGCTCGAGGCCACGGCCGGGCTGCTCAGGGGCACGCTCGGGTTCAGGGAGACGGTATCGGACGGTACGGTGCATCGGTTTGAAGCATCCGGGCCCGGGGCCGGGCGTATCGTCGATGTCCGGGTCCCGACCGGGTTCTGGTCCGGCGCGATGGGAAGGGGGACGGTGCATCACGTGGCGTGGCGGGCACCGACGGATGAGGCGCAGCAGCAGGCCCGCGCGTCCATCCGGGGTGAAGGTCTCGGGGTGACCGACGTGCTGGACCGGGTCTATTTCCGCTCGATCTACTTCCGTGAGCCGGGCGGAGTCCTGTTCGAGATCGCGACCGATGCGCCGGGGTTCACCGTCGATGAACCGCTGGCGGAGCTGGGCAGCGGCCTGAAGCTGCCCCCCTGGCTGGAAGCCCACCGGCCGGACATCATCCGGATCCTTCCGCCGATCGAGCTGCCGGCGGCGGCATCGGAGGCGTCATGACCACGGTGCTGGAGGGGACCGGGTTCGTTCACCGGTACGTGCCGGGTGATCCGGCCGACCGGCGGGTACTGCTGCTGCTCCATGGTACCGGAGGCAACGAAGAGGATCTGCTCCCGCTGGGGCAGATGCTGGCACCCGGAGCGGCCCTGCTGAGCCCCCGGGGCCGGGTGCTGGAAGCGGGGATGCCGAGGTTTTTCCGGCGCGTGTCCGCGGGTGTGTTCGACGTGGCCGATCTGCGTGACCGGGCGCTCGAGTTGGGGCGGTTCGTCGAGGCCGCGGTGGCATCCTACGGCCTGGGCGGGCGGAGCCTGGCGGTGGTGGGATACTCCAACGGCGCCAACATCGCGAGCGGGCTCATGTTCCTCCGGCCCGGGCTGCTGGCGGAGGGTGTGCTGCTCCGGCCGATGGTCCCGTTCGATCCCGACCCGGTGCCCGGCCTCACCGGCACGCGGGTGCTGTTGTCGGCGGGGCTCATGGACGTTACCATGACGGCCGGGGAGCCGGAGCGGCTGGCGGAGATCTATCGGCGGGCGGGGGCGGAGGTCACCCTCAGGCAGGTCCCCGCGGGCCACGGGCTGAGCCGGCAGGACATCGACGAGGCCCGGCGCTGGCTGGAGCGGGGGCAGTAACCCCCGCCTACCCCACGCTCTCGAGGAACCGCTCGATGCCGGACCACCCGGCGACGGCGTCTTCATAGCCGCTCTCCATGAGCAGGCCGGTGAAGCCCGGGTCGAAAAGCAGGTAGCTCACGAACATGGCCGCGCGCCGGGCGTCGCCGCCCATGGCCCGGACGATCCAGCGCATGATTGCCGGCATCTTCCGCCGCTCGGAGGGAACGAAGCTGCTCAGGTCCCGGGACGGCTTGAGGTGCAGGACATTGATGTGGCGCAGCCGTTCGGGGGCCGCCGATCTGGGCGTGAGACTCTCGACCAGCCGGTTGATACGCTCCACCCGGGCCGCATCGGCATCGAGGGCGTCGTGGAAGATGGCGCTGAAGAGCAGGCCCATCCCTTCGGCGGCGGTGGGATACTGGGTGTGCGGCCGGTGGGATTGCGTCGGGCGCCGGGTGCGCTGCATGCCGACGACCATGAGATGGCTGGCACCGAGATGGATCGAGGGCGCCAGCGGCGCGGTCTGCCGGACGCTGCCATCGGCATAGAAGTCGTTCCCCAGCCAGACGGCCGGAAACAGAATCGGGATGGCCGCGGAGGCCATGACGTGATCCAGGGTGATGCTGGCCCGAATCGAGATCCTCTCGGTCCGGCGCCACATGGGTATGTCGGGTGGACCCTGAACGAAGGTCGTGGTCGCCGCCGTGGAGTACGGAGTCGCGGTGAGGGCCAGCGCGCGGAGCCGGCCGGTCACGATGTTGGCATCGATGTTCTCGAACGCGATCGCGCGGCCCAGGAAGACCCGGAGCGGGGTCAGATCGAGCAGGCCCGGGAGTTCGGCCGGCCCGGGGGAGCGGCCGATGGCGGCCATCAGGAGGCGGCGGGTACTGAACAGGGTGAGGCTGGTCGGGCGTACCCGATAGACGTGATCGGCTTCGAGTCCCCGCCAGTGTCCCTGCAGCTCGGCCACGGCCTCGGCCAGCGTGCCGCGATGGGCCGCCAGGGAGGTGGCGTTGATGGCGCCGGCAGAGACGCCGCTGATGATCGGGAAATGAACCGACGGAGCCCGCTCGGCAATGGCGGCAATCACCCCAACCTGATACGCCGCCCGGGCGCCGCCGCCGGAAAGAACCAGTGCCTGCATGGGGTGGGAAGTAAGCCCCGGACGGCGGAGGGGACAAGACGGGACCGACCGGGAACCGAGGGCTTTTCCGGGGTGTTAGGTTGCAGAAGAAGGCGCCAGGCCGGGCGGTTCTGCCCGCCGGCCGACGCAACCCGCCGAACCGACAGACAGCAGGGATTGCCATGCGATTGATCAGGACCGGAGCCGTCGCAGCGGCTTTGGCGCTCGGGCTCACCGTACCGGCACAGGCCCAATTCACCCTCGAGATGTTTCTGGGCAACTCCTACAGTATCCCGACCCGGCTGACCATCGATCAGGCCGGATTCGATCCCATCAGCTTCACGGCCCACTATTCCACGCGGCCTCTGCAGGACACCTGGTACTACGCATTCCGGATGGGGTTCTGGGGCCAGAACCGGAAGGGCTGGGTGGTGGATTTCGTTCACCACAAGCTCTATCTGGACAACCCGCCGCCCGAGGTTCAGGACTTCCGCGTCACCTACGGCTTCAACCTGGTCACGCTCGGCCGAGCCTGGCGGCTGGGAAATTTTGTCCTGTCGGCTTCGGCCGGGCCGGTGGTGACCCATGAAAGCAGCCGCGTCCGGGGCCGGCCGTACACCGCGACCGGCGGGGCGATCGGCTACGGTTACCGGATTGCCGGTGGGACGGTCGTGGGCGGGGCCCAGTACCGGATCCATCTGGTCGAAGGCGTCTTTGCTTCGCTGGACACCCGGGTGTCGGCCTCGTACGCGAACATCCGGGTCGCCGGAGGCGATGCCCACGTACCCAACGCGGCGCTGCATCTGCACGGCGGGATCGGCTACGAGTTCTGAGGTGAGAGGCGAGAGGGTCCCGACCCGAAGTGATGTGCTTCGGGAAAGATCCTTCTCACTTCTCACTCCTGCCTTTCGTTCGTCACTCGCTCCAGCCGCTCGGCGATCCGTTCCGCCGCCTTCTGGCTCTCCGCGAACTGCTTCTGGGCATTGGTCAGGTGGGTGCCGACCTTGTCCCAGCTGGTCCGGCGCGTACTGTCCGTCGTTTGTCGGAACGCCACCGGCGGAACACCGCTCCGCCACCGGGACAGGGCCCCAGGCTGACGAGTTCGTCCCGGTCCGGCCCGGGTCCAGGCCCGTCAGCGGGCGGAGCACCCGGCTGTCTGCAGATGCCCCGTCCTGGCTGTCTAGTGAAGAGTTCAGTTCACTTGCGTGCTCCCTGCTCGACGCCACCGTTCTCGTAGACTGGTACCCGTCGCTCCGTGAACAAAGCGGGCCGGCGCATTGGGAATGTACGGCAGTGTGTAACCGCACGGGCCTTGATAGAAGCCCAGGATGCTGAAGGTCGTTGGGGCTCGCAGGGCAATCTCGCAAGTTGTCGGGGATAGAAGATTGACCACCGTGTACAGAGTATCCCCGGCCGATGAGTACCGCGTCCCGGCCTGGATGACATAGTTCGGAACGGTGACATCGTACTGGCTCACCAGATTCCCCTGCGCGTCAACCCCCTTCTGGATGAGCTCAGTTGGTGACGCGCCGGCGTTGAGGGGAAGGGCGAAACGGGTGTTGTCCGGACTCCAGCGCGCCAAGCCCGCCAGGTTGACACCGCAGGCGACAGTAGTTTCGTCATAGACCGTCGCGAACCCACCCGAGTATGGCACCGGGATCAGGGCCCACCGGCTCAATCCAGCCTGAGCGCATGAGTTGAGGTCCCAGTACGCGCCACCAGCCACCACATACCTACCGTCCATTGACAGGTCGTAGCCGAAGGGAGCGGCCCACTGAAGCCCACCTCCGGGGGCTGCGGTGCGGTACAAATCTGGAATCGAATCGATCGTGCCGTCATGGCGAGCGAAGGTCAGTCGGACGGCGTAGTCGCCTGTCGGGAAGGACTCCTCGTGTGCGTACACCGTATCCCGCTCGAGATAGATGCGATCATAGTACTTGGTGCTTTGGAAGCTTGATAATGCCCAGGTACCGTCAGTCTGCCAACGCGCCTCCCAGAATATTGTGTTGAGCGCATTCGTTGTGTCCACCGACAGGGCTGAAATCACCTTGCCGCCCTGGGCTACGGACGCACTGCCGTGTATGACTGGCCCAGGCAGCGGAATCGTTTCGGCTCCCCCAGGCCTTTCCAGGACAACGGCAGACTGGGAGTTATCGGCCCGCACCGGAAACCCGCATACCGGGGCCCCAGGGCGCCCCGCCGCGAGCTTCAGGCTCTCGTACGCGTTCGCGACCGGGTAACCCGAGTCGGAGTCGACCCACCCGCCGGCCAGCGCTCCGTCGAGGATCAGGTCATAGACCTCATCACGCGTCAGGCGGGGATCGAAAGAGAAAAGGAGGCCTGCAATGCCGGAAATCAGCGGCGCCGCTACTGAAGTGCCCGATGTGGGCACGACTTGGCCGGTCTGTGTGAGGGCCCCCACATCCTTGCCCGGGGCGACGACTGTGATGAGCGGCCCGACTGCGGATTGGCCCCCGAACTGCCCGTCATCCCAGAGTCTCCCGTCATCCTGAATTGCGCCGACTACGATGACGCGGTGGTTTCCGGGAACAGCTGCGAGACGCGGAAAGCCCGACCACCTCGCGTCAACTCTGCTATTGCCAGCAGACACCACCAGTAGCGGCTCGTAACCAAGTGTCGCCAGGGCATCGAGCGCCTGGCCCATCGCCGCAGCCTGCATCGCCTGCAGTGTGTCGACACTGGGGGTCAGTTGTGAGATTGGAAAGGTTAGGGGCAGGTTTATCACGCGGGACCCTGCGATCGCCGCCGCCTTAATCTGCCCCAAAACCCTCGCAACGAAGGCTGTGTCCAAGGGACCGCCAACCTCGTACCCCCTTCGGTCGCCATGCCACATCACACCCGTCATCTGGGTTCCGTTGTTCCCTGCAGCAGCCAGAACGGAACTGACGATGATTCCGTGGTCCCGACTCAGTGGTGGTAGGCCGGCCACAGGAGGGCCAACAACCTGAAGGCCACCCAAGTCAGTCGGGAACGGGGTTGGGAACCCACCATCAACGTCGGCGATCGTTACGTCGGGATCGCCGCTCGAACAACCCCAAGCGAGTGGGGCTCGAATGGCCTCCACGCCCCACTTCCAGTTTGACTGGGCGGCGGTCGTCCGATTGAGTGACCAGTCCTGCCATCCGGTGCCATCCTTGGGCTGCCGCGAGGCGACTGAGATTGCCACATCCATCAACGCGAGTTGGACGTGTGGAAGGCTGTCCAGCGCCCTTGCAGCCGCCTGCAACCCAAGGCCTCGAAGCGTATCTGGAACGTCCAAGTAGTACAGACCTTCACCCACGGGTGCCGGGATGCCACCGACGACCGTTCCACCGACCATCGCTACAGCGTCTTGTCGTTCCTGTACTGACGCGCTGGGGAGAAACTGCACGACGACGATGTTCTTAATGAACGCCGCAGGGACGTTCGGCGAGTCGCGATCGACGTTCGAAGGGGCGTAGACCCAAGACGCGAGCGTATCCGGTGCGGTCGGTGGAAACGCCCCCGCACTCTCCGTTGTCAATCGGAGCTGGGGGGCAACCCCAGCCGACTCTCTAGAGTACACTTTGATGGTCCCGGAAGCGCCTTCGTCCTGTAGTTTGAACATCCATCCCACGTTGACCACGGTGTCTGCCAAAAAGGCACGAACATCCGCAGTCACATCGACTGTGATCTCCCCGGTCACGCCATCGCTTATGAGCACAGAGTCCGATGGCAGTGAGGCCCACGAGGTTTGCGGCACCCACTCCCCGTTGGGGCAATCGGGTTGATCGTTGTTGAGATCGGCGTCGTCTCTGCACTCCCATGTCATCCCAAGCTCGTCCCAGCCATCGTTCAGCCGGTAGACGAGCAAATAGCGGCCTGCGGTCCCCCACCCTCCCAGATTCTGCCCGATGGTCAAGGCAATCGATGCCGCAATGAGCGAGTCCGACCCTACACTGAGCCGCAGCGTGGATGTATCGAAGGCAACGAGGGTTCTTCGGCTATCACCCACTACTGGCCGGCCAATCCACAGTGGCTCCGTGGTCCCGAGATTATCGTTGTGGTATAGCGATGAGTTGTAGGCATCGTGAACCGCTGCAAGTGGGTCAAGGGGAACGGGTGGTCGCGCCGGGCGTCCAGATGGCGCCTGTGTCGGGGCAACACTGTCACGACATGCCATCAGTCCCGAAAGAGCCAAGAGTAGCCGGACTTGACGCAGCCTGAACCCGCCGGAACGCCGCCTCTGAATAGTCATCGGATGGATCTTTCTGTTGGGTGGAACGCGCGCATTGCGCGACTTAGGATCTGGCCTACTGGCCATCACCATGGCAACTGCCTGCTTGGCGTCTCCGCTCGATGAAACGGATCGGTCCTCGATACCGAGGCACGAGGACGAGGACTGCCGGGTTCATCGCGAAGGCGATTGGCGCACATCCCTGCTCGAGTGCCACGACCGCCGTTAGGGTATCCCCGACCATCCCAACCGAATCGATGGCCGCGCGCCCGTCGTTCACAACTGCACCGGCGTATACCACGAGGACCATCGCCCTGTCATAGGCCAGGCTGGGTATGGGCCGGGGCGCGTTAGCGACGCTCCACGCATGATCCAGCGTCACGGAATCACGGATGACACCCCGTTGCGGGCTCTGTCCGGAGCCTGTCCCCCCGCGACCGATTTCCAGATACGGCACCAATCGGATTGCGGGCAGCGCCCGCATGTCCGCCTGAGCAGGCGCCATCCATTCGCCCGTGATCGGCGCCGTCTCGATCCGCGGACCGTGGCAGCCTCCCACCGCGATGACACCTGCCAGAGCTCCCACGTACCCTCCGATCCAACCATGTCTTTGGTCCCGCATGAGCAGTCTCACTGTGAGGAGTAAGGTTGAGTATGGTCGCGGTTGGGAATCTGGCAAGTGAGCTGACCCCGGTTCGGTGGACAGTCCCGAAGGCCCAAATCATCCCGCCCTGTCCAGTCGGACGAACATGCTCCCGGCTACGACACGCCGCGCCCTGGTACGCCCCGAAAACGCCATGCTCCGGGATCAACGTCGCCTCAAGGCCTGAAGTCGCTGGCGAGAAGCCGGCGCTATGGAAGAGCCACAGCTGGGGATGGACGGGACCCAGGCGCGCAGGCCGGCCGCGGGACCGGGGGGTGTGCCCCTTGTGCGGGCCAGGATATGTAGCGCATATTTATGCACTATGCATAAAGTCGCCGCGCTGGCCTTCTCCGGAGGTCTCGATACCTCCTTTTGCGTTCCCCGCCTGCAGCAGGACGGCTGGACGGTCCATACCGTGTTCGTCAACACCGGCGGGGTGTCCCCCGCCGAGTGTGAGGCGATCCGCCGCCAGGCGGGGGCGGTCGGGGCGGTGGAGCATCACGAGGTCGATGCCCGCTCGCAGGTCTACGACCGGTTCGTGCGCTTTCTCATTCAGGGCAACGTGCTCCGGGGTGAGGTCTACCCGCTGAGCGTGGCGGCGGAGCGGACCCAGCAGGCCATGTCGGTGATCGACCTGGCCCGGAAGATCGGGGCCGCCGCGGTGGCCCATGGATCGACCGGGGCCGGGAATGATCAGGTGCGGTTCGACGTGGCGTTCCGGGTGCTGGCCCCGGAACTCGAGATTCTGACGCCGATCCGGGAGTTGGGGCTCCGGCGGGAGGATGCGATCGCGTATCTCACCGCTCGCGGAATGCCGGTGCCGCCTCGCGCGGGTGCGTATTCGGTCAATCAGGGAGGCTGGGGAACCACCTGGGGCGGCGGGTGGACGCATGACTCCTGGGCCGGGCCCCCGGCCGAACTGCTGGATCCGCCGGCCGGAGCGCCGGAGCCGGTGGAGGTGGTGGTGGGCTGGGCGGCGGGGCTGCCGGTCTCGCTGGACGGCGACGCGATGGAGGGCCCCGCGCTGGTGGACCGGCTGGGGCGGCTCGGCGCCGGCTACGGTGTCGGCCGCAACATCCATGTGGGTGAGACCGCCCTGGGCATCAAGGGGCGGATCGGCTTCGAAGCCGGCGCCGCGCTGATGCTGATTGCGGCGCACCGTGAACTGGAGAAGCTGGTACTCACCCGGTGGCAGACATTCTGGAAGGACCAGCTGGCGCGCTTCTATGGCGACCGGCTGCACGAAGGCCAGTACTTCGACCCGGCGCTGCGGGACATCGAGGCCCTGATCACGAACTCCCAGGCGCGGGTGCAGGGCGACACCCGTCTCCGGCTCGCCCCGGGACGGTTCCAGGTCACCGGCACCCGGAGCCCGTTCTCGATGATGGACCGGGCCGTGGCGACCTACGGAGAAGAGAACCTGCTCTGGACCGGGGACGAGGCCCGGGCCTTTGCCCGGGTGTCGGCGATCCCCTCGCTGCTGGCGCGGAGAGCGGGAGGAGGATGAGGGTTTAGTGCAGAGTGCAGAGTGCAGAGTGCAGAGTGCAGAGTGCAGGGTGCAGAGTGCAGAGTGACCAGGCCCATGGACTGACGAGGCAGAGATGGTCTTGACGCGACGGTTGAAGCTGGACCGGATTTCTTCATCGACCCGCAACGCGCATCTGACGCACGAGGTCATCGTGGGCGACGACATCGTCTGCCGGGAGGGGTATGTCCTGGCGGTGCGGATCCTGGAGGACAAGGGCAAGTACAACACGGTGGAGGATCTGGCGGGCCGCATGGTTTCGCTCCGGGCCGGTGACGTTCTGGCCGGCACGCTGGGCAGCCGGCGGGCGCTGCGCGGGTATGCCGGCGTGGTGCCCGACGCCCTGCAGGTCGGCTCCACCGTGGAGGTCCTGAACCTGGGCGGGATTCTGGGGCGCTGCACCTCGATCAATCCGGACATCGGCCCGCCGTTCCGGGCCGAGGTGCTCGGGTCGGTCCTGGCGTTTCCGGAGCTGGGGGACCGGATCGGCCGGCCGGCCCACATCATGGATCACGCGGTGCCCCCGGCGGACCGGTTGCTGGCCGGTGTGCCGGTCATCTATGTCGCCGGCACCTGCATGAACGCCGGCAAGACCATGGCGGCGACCGAACTGGTGCGGGGCCTTTCCCGGGAAGGGCTGCGGGTCGCCGCGGCGAAACTCACCGGGGTCTCCCTCATGCGGGACGCTCTGGCGATGCAGGATGCCGGTGCGGTCGTGGCGGTGACGTTCAACGACGCCGGGGTGGCCAGCACCCACGCGGGCATGACCGTCCCGGTCGCCAAGGGTGTCTTCAACCGGCTGGCCGCGAGCCGGCCCGACGTCATCGTGGCCGAACTGGGCGACGGCATTCTGGGCGAGTACGGGGTGCAGGACATCCTGCGCGATCCGGAACTCACCGGGGTCGGCGCCGCCTATGTGATGGCCGCGCCGGACCCGGTCGGCTGCTGGGGCGCCGTGGCCCTGATGCGGGACGAATTCGGACTGCCGGTGACCGTGCTCACCGGGCCCGCCACCGACAACGAGGTGGGCCGCGACTACGTCACCAAGGTGCTCGGGCTGCCGGCCCACAACGCGCTCCGGGATCCGGTGGGCCTCACCGCCGTGGTTCGGAGCGCGATCGAGGCCCGGCTGCAGGCGGATACGCCGGCGGGAATCGTCCAATGAAGGTTGCCGTGATCGGCGGCGCCGGGTATGTCGGCGGTGAACTGCTGCGGCTGCTGCTGCAGCATCCCGAGGTCTCGGAGATCGGCGCGACCAGCCGGAGCCAGGCGGGGAAGCCGCTCGGCGAGGTGCATCCCGGCCTCGCCCCGGTCACGGATGCGCGGTTCAGCGGAATGACTCCGGGAGAGGCGGCCCGGGGCCGGGACGTGGTCTTTCTTGCACTGGAACACGGAGAATCCTCGCGGGTCATCGGCGAGGTCTTTGAGGCGGGGCCGGGGCTGATCGTCGATCTCGCGGCCGATTTCCGGGTCCGGGACCTCCGCCTCTACGAGCGTTACTACGGGCCGCACGCCGCACCGGACTACGTGGGGCGCTTCACCTACGCCCTGGCCGACGTGCTCGGCGCCGAGCTGGGCGGCAAGGCCGCCATGGCGGCGCCGGGCTGCTTTGCGACGGCGGCCCAGCTGGCCCTCTTCCCGCTGGCCGGTCTGGACCTGATGCCGGTGCTGTTCGCCATCACCGGCTCGAGCGGGGCCGGTGTCCATCCCAGACCCACGACCCATCACCCGGCCCGGGCGAACAACGTCTTCGCCTACTCGCCGCTGCAGCACCGGCACGAGGCCGAGGTGCTCGAGCGGTGGCGGGGATGGACCGGGGATGCCGCGGCACGGGTCCCGCTCCTCACGCATTCGGGGCCGTTCGTCCGCGGGATCTATCTGACGCTGCATGCCCGCACGGCGGGCGAAGACGTCCCGGCGCTCTACCGGGCGGCCTATCGCGACCGGCCCTTCGTCCGGATTCAGGAACATCCGGTAGAACTCACCCATGCGGTGGGAACCAACCACGCGCTCCTCGGCGTCGTGGCTTCCGATGACGGCCGTGACGTCGAGGTGACCGTCGCCATCGACAACCTGATCAAGGGCGCCGGCGGCCAGGCGGTGCAGGCCATGAATCTCTCGCTCGGGCTGGACGAGGCCGCCGGACTCCGGGCGGGAGGAATGTTCCCGTGCTGAAGCACCCGGCGGCCTCCGCGCTGCTTCCGGTCTACGCCCAGATGCCGGTGCGGCCGGTGAGCGGGCACGGCTCGTGGCTGGTGGACGAGGACGGCGTCGAATGGCTCGACGCCTACGGCGGGCACGCGGTCAGCTCGACCGGCCACTCGCATCCGCGGGTGGTCGCGGCGATCGCCGGGCAGGCGGCACGGCTGCTCTTCTATTCGACCGCCGTTCCGTTGCCGATACGGGACGAACTGGCCAACCGTCTGGCGGCGCTCTGCCCCGACCCGCTGGGCAAGGTGTTCTTCTGCAACTCGGGAGCGGAAGCCAACGAGAACGCGCTCCATCTGGCGCGCCGGTTCACCGGGCGGCGGACCATCGTCACCGCGACCGGCGGCTGGCACGGGCGCACCGTCGCCACCCTGGCCTGCTGTGACGGCGCCACCTACGAGGCCGGCGCCCGGCGGGCGGGGATGCCGCTCTCCCGGCGGGCCCGGTTCAACGATCCGGCGGATCTCGACCGGCAGGTGGACGACAGCGTGGCCGCGGTGCTGCTGGAGCCGGTCCAGGGGATGGCGGGGGCGCGGGCGGCAAGCCCGGAATTCCTGCAGGCCGCGCGCCGGTTGTGCGATGCCCGCGGCGCGGCGCTGATCTTCGATGAGGTGCAATGCGGGGTGGGACGGTGCGGCGCGTTCACCGCGGCCGAAGCCGTCGGCGTCGTCCCCGACGCGGTCACCATGGCCAAGGGCCTCGCATCCGGGCTTCCGATCGGTGCGGTCGTGGCTGCGCCGCGCCTCACCGACGGGCTCAAGACCGGAGACCTGGGCAGCACCTTCGGCGGCGGGCCGGTGCCCTGCGCCGCGGCGCTCGCCACGCTGGACGTCATCGACGGCGAGGGCTTGATCGCCAACGCCCAGGCGGTGGGCGCCCACCTGACCCTGGGCGCGAGACGCCTGGGCGTGAGCGAGGTCCAGGGGCGCGGCCTGCTGCTCGGACTCCGGCTGGCGGGCCCTGCCGCGGAGGTCCAGCGGGCCCTGTTCGAGCGCCGGATCCTGACGGGCCTTTCCTCGGACAAGGCGGTCCTTCGCCTGCTGCCGCCGCTTTCCTTCTCGATCGGGGAAGCCGACCTTCTGCTTTCGGCCCTCGCGGAGGTGCTGGCATGACCAAACGCGATTTCCTCGCGGTTGAGGATCGATCGGCTGACGAGGTACTCGATCTGCTGGATCTGGCGGCCCGGGTGAAACGGGGCGAGATCACCGGCGGCCTTGCGGGCAGGATCATGGCGCTGGTCTTCATGGACCCGAGCCTCCGGACCCGGGCGAGCTTCGAAGCCGCCATGTTCATGCACGGCGGCCACGCGATCGTGCTCGAGCCCGGGCGCGGAAGCTGGGCCCTCGAAACCGAGCTGGGCGTGGTGATGGACGGCGCCTCGGTCGAACACATCATCGAGGCCGCCCGGGTCCTGGGCCGCTACGCCGATGCGGTCGGGGTTCGCAGCTTTCCCCGCGGATCCACCTGGGAAATCGCCCGGCGGGACGATGTGATCAGGAACTTCGCCCGCTACTGTGAGAAACCGGTTGTCAACCTGGAGTCCTCCCGGCGCCATCCCTGCCAGGAACTGGCCGATGCGCTCACGCTGAAGGAGAAACTGGGCGAGACCCGGGGGAAGCGGTTCGTGCTTACCTGGGCCTGGCACCCCAAGCCGCTGCCGACCGCGGTGCCGGTGAGCGCGGCGCTGGCCGGTGCCCGGCTCGGCATGGAGATCGTGATCGCGCGGCCGGACGGCTATGAGCTGGATCCGGAAGACATGGCGCTCATCCGCCGTCTCGCCCAGGAGAACGGCGGCTCCGCGGTTCACATCATCAACAACATGGATGAGGCCCTGGTCGGGGCCGATGCCGTGTACGTCAAGTCCTGGGGGGCGATTCAGCACTACGGCGCTCCTGAAGCCGAAGCCCGGCTCCGCTACGCCCACCGCGACTGGTCCCTGACCGAGAACCAGTTGCGCAGCACCCGGGAAGGCAACGGGATCATCATGCACTGCCTGCCGGTGCGGCGGAACGTGGAGATCGGCGATGCCGTGCTCGACGGACCCAACGCGGTGGTCGTGGACCAGGCCGAGAACCGGCTGCACGTGCAGCGGGCGTTGATGCTGAACCTGCTGGACGGTGCACCGTGAGCCGTGAGCGGGACTCCGGTCTGAAATCGGTGAGCCGCGGCCGCGGCCCGTTCACCGTTCACCGTTCACCGTCGGCCGTCTCCCTTTTCCTCGACAGTCAGAGCTCATGATTAGCAGCATCAAGGGAATTACCGGTCTCAAGGGCGCGCTGCGCTACGTGCGCGCCTACCGGGACAACATCTTCGTAGTCAAGCTCGGCGGCGAGGTCCTGGCCGACGCCGACGCGGTGGATCACGTGGTGGGGCAGGTGGGGCTGCTCTCATCCCTCGGGATCCACATCGTGGTGGTGCACGGCGGCGGACCCCAGGCGAGCGAGATGACCCGCCGGCTCGGTCTCGAGCCCAGGATCGTCGCGGGACGGAGAGTGACCGACGCCGACGCGCTCGACGTGATCAAGATGGTCGTCGGAGGGCGGCTCAACATCGACCTGCTGGCGGCCTTCCGGGGCCATGAGGTGCACGCGGTCGGATTGAGCGGGGTCGACGCCGGGCTCATCACGGCCCGCCGCCGTCCGCCGGTCGAGGTCACCGCGGATGACGGCAGGGCCGAGCTGGTGGACTTCGGCCACGTGGGGGATATCGACCGGGTGGACCCGGCCATCCTCACGACGCTGCTCGGGGCCCGTCTGGTGCCGGTGGTGGCGAGCCTCGCCGGGGACGGCGAGGGGCGGATCTTCAACGTCAATGCGGACACGGTCGCCGAGTCCCTGGCCGTGGCCCTCAGGGCCCAGAAGCTGATCTTCATGACCGGCGCCCCGGGCGTGTTGCGCGACGCGTCCGATCCCGCCTCGCTCGTTACCTTCGCCGATCCGGACGATCTGATCAGCCTTACGAAGGCCGGTGCCATCAGCGGGGGGATGCGCCCCAAGGTCGAAGCCTGCATCCGGGCCGCCACCAACGGGGTCGAGCGGACTCATATCATCAGCGGCCGCGCGACCGACGCGCTGCTGCTCGAAGTCTTCACCGGCGCGGGCTGCGGAACCATGATCGTCGGCCGGAAGGAGAAGGCGCACTATCTCGATGTCGACCTGGCCGATTGAGCACGCGCTGCTGCGCGATCTGGTCGCCACGCCGTCGGTGAGCGGCAGCGAAGCCGAGGCGGCCGGGCTTGCGGCCGTGACGGCGCGCGGCTTCGGACTGGATGTCGTCCAGGACGACGCAGGAGTCCGGGCAGAGGTGCGCGGCCGGGGGACCGGTCCGACCCTGGCGTTCGTTACTCATCTCGACACCGTACCGCCGGGTGAAGGCTGGACCCGGGATCCGTTCACCCCGGCCGTCGAGGACGGCCGTCTGTACGGGCGGGGCTCGGGCGATGCCAAGGCATCCGTTTCGGCCATGCTGTGCGCGGCACGGGACGTGGCGGCCCGCGGCGGGCCGGCCCGCGGTCGGCTCCTGGTCATTCTGGGCCTGGGTGAGGAGACCCGCAACACCTCGATGCCGCGGGCGGTGGCGGCCTCGGGGCCGATCGAGGCGGCCATCATCGGAGAGCCGACCAACCTCGATTTTGCCGTTGCCCAGCGCGGACTCATGATGGTGGATCTCGTGGCCCGTGGCACCCAGCGGCATGCGGGCTATGCCGCGGAGGGCGGGTTTACCAACAGCATCGTGGAACTGGCGCGGGACATCGCCCGGCTGGATTCGCTGGCCCGGGACCGTCCCCATCCGGTCCTGGGCCACCCGACGATTACCGTGACCATGCTGGAAGCGGGGGTCAGCCGGAACGTGACCCCGCCCCAGGCCCGCGCCGTGGTCGACGTCCGGAGCACACCGGCCTGGTCCCATCTGGAACTCGCCGGCGCGATGCGCGCGGGACTCGAGTCGGAAGTGGTGGTCACCTCGGACCGGCTGGTCCCGTGCGAGACCCCGGGGCACTCCCGCCTGCTGCCTCTCCTGCAGGAGCTGCGGCCGGCGGGACGGGCCTACGGGAGTCCGACCTGCTCGGACTGGGTCTTCCTGCGGGAATCCGACGGAGTCAAGTGCGGCCCGGGGACGAGCCGGCGGTCGCACACACCGGACGAGTGCGTCGATCTCTCCGAGGTCACCGAGGCACGATCCCTCTACGCGGAGCTGGCCATGAGGTACCTGGCGTGAGGCGCGCGGGCAGGCAGGGCGCCGGGCGGACGGCGCGGGCGCTTCCGGCGCAGCTGTGGTCCGGCAAGGTCGCGCGGGTCGTCTTCGACTATACCGCCGGCCCGGACCAGGCATGGGACGGGCGCCTGCTCCACTGGGACATTCTCGGGAGCCTGGGGCATGTCGAGGGACTCCGGGCCTCGCGCCTCCTCACCGCCGCACAGCATCAGCGGCTGCGGGCCGGGCTCCGGAGTGCGCTGCGGGCCGCCCGGGGCGGGACGCTCCGCTTCGGACGCCAGGATGAGGATGTGCATACCACCGTCGAAGCCTGGCTCACCCGCCGGCTCGGCGCCGTGGGTGAAATGGTGCATACCGGAAGGTCCCGGAACGACCAGATCGCCTGCGACCTGCGCCTGTATCTCAAGGACCGCGTGCTGTCGCTTCATGGAGCCGCGGAGTCCCTGATCGAGACCCTGCTGGCACTGGGACGCCGGGAAGGCCGGACGCTCTGGCCCGGCTACTCGCATCAGCGTCGTGGCATGCCTTCGACCGTCGGGCTCTGGGCCGCCGGTCAGGCGGCGGGCCTGCTGGATTCGCTCGATCGGGTCGGCGGTTTCTGGCCTCTGCTGGACCGCTCCCCGCTGGGAAGCGCGGCTGGATACGGCGTTCCGCTGCCGCTCAAGCGGGAAGCCGCGGCCCGGGCCCTGGGGTTTGCCGGGCTGGACGTCCCGGTGACGGCGGTCCAGAACGGGCGTGGCAAACTGGAGGCGGATGTGCTGTTCTGGGCGGTGCAGCTGGCGCATGATGTCTCCCGCCTCTCGAGCGATCTTATCCTGTACAGCAGCGAGGAGTTCGGGTTCTTCCGGCTGCCCGAGGAGCTCACGACCGGGTCCAGCATCATGCCGCAGAAGCGCAATCCGGACGTATTCGAGTTGACGCGCGCCCGGTGCGCGCTGCTGGAGGGAGACCTGGCCGCCTGTCTGGCCCTGCGCGCCCGGCTCACGGGCGGGTACCACCGGGACTTCCAGCTGTTGAAGGAGCCGCTGTTCCGGGGGCTGGACCGCCTGGGGGAGGTGCTCGGTGCCATGGCCTACGCCGTGCCCCGGCTCGGCGTGGATCGGGCACGCTGCCGGGACGCGCTGGCGAACGAGGTGTTCGCCACCGACGAGGTCATGCGCCGTGTGGAATCGGGCGTTCCCTTCCGCGCGGCGTATCGCAGCGTGGCGGCGGAAGTCCGCGCGGGGGCCTCCGTGCCGGAGCCGACCGCGGCCGTGCTCATCAGCCGCCGTCGTTCAACCGGCGGGGCGGGCAACCCGGGGTTCGCCCTGCTGGCGCGGCGTCTCAGGGCCGGGCGCGGCTGGCGGAAGCGGACCGCGGGCAGGTTCGAGCAGACGCTCCGCCGGCTGGCGGGAGGTGCCGTCCGATGACGTCCGACCGGCGGAAGCGCCATCTCAAGATCCTGGAGATCATCAGCACCCGGCCCATCCGGACCCAGGAAGAGCTCGCCACCGCCTTGATGGCCGAGGGCTGGGCGGTGACGCAGAGCTCGGTGAGCCGGGACATCAACAGCCTGGGGCTGGTCAAGGCCGGCGGAGTGTATCGGCGGGCGCCGGTCCGGGCCGCGGTGGTGAACCCGGACGAGGCCAGGATCCGGGAGGGCGTCCTGACGCTGGATCTGGCCGGAGACGCCCTGGTCGTTCTGCACACGCCGCCGGGAGAAGCCAACCGGGTCGGCGTGGCGATCGACCGCCTGGCGTGGCCCGAAGTGATCGGGACCCTCGCCGGGGATGACACGATCTTCGTCGCGGTGAAGGACCGCAAGGGCCAGAAGAGCGTCGTGGCGCAGATCAAGGGACTGAGGACCAGGGGCTGAGGCTCCGCTCGTCCTCAGTCCTCAGTCCTCAGTCCTCAGCCCTCAGCCCTCCTCAGTCCTCAGTCCTCTCCTCTGCACCTACCTGCCGGGCTCCAGGATCTCCTGGATCCGTGCCTGGGCGTCCCGCAGATGCAGCCGGGTCATCCGGTCGGACACGCGGGGCAGGGCCGCGGTGATTTCGCGTCTGAGATCCTCGAGGTCTCCGCGCGCCAGGGCCCGGATGTCCGACTGACTGATGTCCACGTCGGTCACCGTGACGAACCGGCGGATCTGGGGCGAGATCGGCGGCAGTTCCTCGGTGAGCAGGTACTGCATCCGCTCGAGGTACCCCCGCTGGAGATTACGGCGGTAGGTATCGATCGGCCGGGCGGCACCGAGCTCACTCCACACGGCCCGATGGACATCCCGGAACAGCTCGCCAACGGTATAGGCCTGGTTGCCGATGGCGGCCTCGGACTCGATGAGGCGCTGCAGCCGGCGCGGTTCGAGAACGTTGTTGAGCACCCCGACCTGGCGGCTCCGGAGCCGGTCGACCGCGCCGGCGTGTTCGATGCGCGACAGGATGTCGCGATCCACCATCCAGAGCGGGGTGGCAAAGGCCTGTTCGCTCAGGAAGCGGACGGCGGCCTGCTGGCGGGCCCGGGGGATGATCGTGTAGACGGCGCCCTGCTGGTCGACGGTCTTCCGGGTCTGGTCCACGCCGCCGATGATCGTCGTCACATGGCCCATGTAGCGGCCCCACTGGACGATGACCTGATTGTACAGCTCATCCAGCGTGCTGTAGTCCTCCCCCGGCGCAAAGGTCCAGGCCGCGAGCTGCGGGATGATGCGCTTCAGGTTGGCGATGCCGTATTCGCCGGCCCGGACGCCGTCGTCGCCCAGGTCCTCGGTCTGGGATCCCGGATCGATGGAGCTGGGATCTCCAAAGCGATACATCGGATCGTCTTCATGCTCCCTGATCCATCCGTCGAGCGTCACCTTCTCGGCGTCGGGCGTCGCGGCGCTCAGGATCGGCCGGTAGCCCCAGCGGATGGCATAGATATCGTAGATGCCGATGGCCGGATGAAGCGAGACGCCGGTATCGCCCGGCTGCGCCACGTAGTTGAACCGGGCGTAGTCCATGATCGAGGGTGCGGTGCCCATCCGCCGGGTGAAGCTGGCCGAGCGCAGCGAATCCACGGGGTAGGATGAGCTGGCCTTCATGTTGTGCGGCAGGCCGAGGGTATGGCCGACCTCGTGAGACGAGACGAACCGGATCAACTCGCCCATGACCTCATCAGAGAACCTGGCGTGCCGCGCCGCGGGGTTCACCGCCGCGGTCTGGATCAGATACCAGTTGCGCAGCAGGTTCATCACGTTGTGATACCAGCCGATGTCCGATTCCAGGATCTCCCCGGTCCGCGGGTCGGACACGTGGGGGCCGTAGGCGTTCTGGGTTGCGGACGGGAAGTAGCGGATGACCGAATAACGCACGTCTTCCGGGCTGAACTCCGGGTCTTCCTCCGGACTGGGCGGATCCCGGGCGATAATCGCGTTCCGGAACCCGGCCGCCTCGAACGCCTTGTTCCAGTCTTCCACGCCCTGCTTGAGATAGGGCCGCCATTTCACCGGTGTGGCGGGGTCGATGTAGTACACGATCGGTTTCACCGGTTCGACCAGTTCGCCCCGCAGGAAGGCCGCGGTATCCTTCGGCTCCAGCCGCCAGCGGGCGATGTACCGCCGCTGCTCCGCTTTCTGTGCGTCGCGCCCGTAATCGGTCTGCGTGACGCTGAAGTATCCGACCCGTTCGTCCCAGACCCGGGGCATCAGCGGCCGCTCGGGCAGGAGCACCATCGAGTGGGCCATCTCGATCGAAATGGTTCCGGTCGAGGCGTCCGATGGTGCCTTGGAGGCATCGTAGGTCAGGACGGTCCGGACCTCGATGTTCCGCGGGTAGCTGTGGACCGAGGCGAGGAAGGACCGGTTCTCGTCCAGCCTCCGCACGCCGTACGCTTCGCGCCGGCTCTGGGGCAGCCCCACCATCGGGACGTCCTTGGCGTAGAGCGAGGTCACGTCGATGACCACGGCCGAGCTGTCCTGGTTCCACGCCGCTATCGGGTAGGCGGCCACGATGGGCTCGAAGTTCGCGTTCCGTACGGCCTGGGAAATCGGCAGCGAATCCGCGGCAACGTTCACGTAGGAGACGCTCCGCAACAGGATCTTGTCTCCCTGGCGCTGCCAGCGGACCACCTGTTCGTTCGCCTCCTCGCCGCCGTAGCCGATGTTGTTCGCGGTCCGGGCAATCCGGCTCACGAGGAGCATCTCGCGGTCCAGCATGGCCACGGGGATCTCGTACAGGAGGCTGTCGCCGCCGAGCCGATGGACCAGGAACAGGCCGGAATCGCTTTGGGCCTTGGCCGTGACCACCTCGCGGTAGGTCCTGGCCTTGCCGCGCGCGGCGCGGGCGGAGTCCCGTCCCGCGGCGGCCGCGGGCGACGGTTGACTGGGTGCCGGCCCTCCGGCACAGGCAGCGACCTGCAAGCCGGCGCAAAGCGCCAGCGCGGCGGCGGTCAGCCGTTTCATTCAAACCTCACTTCCTTGAGTTGTTAAGGCGACGGGCTGCGAGCCTGCGTCTCTCCTGCTCCTCACTCCTATTTCGTCACTCCGTATCCCGGGCCCCGCACGACCCGTCCCGGCGTCGCTCCGGTGTGTTCACCGTCGCGGAGCACCTGGATGCCGTTCACAAACACGTGGCGGACGCCGGTGGAATACTGATGCGGCGCCGTGAAGGTGGCATGATCCTGGACGGTTGCCGGGTCGAAGACGACCACATCGGCGTAGTAGCCCGGGCGGAGGCTGCCGCGGCGCTGAATCCGGAGATTCGCGGCCGGGAATGACGTGAGACGTCTGACGGCCTCCTGAAGCGGGATGATCCCCTCGTCCCGCACGTAGCGCCCCAGCAGCCGGGCCACGTTGCCATAGGCTCGGGGATGAGTGCTGGAGCGGAGGAAGACACCCTCGGTGGAGTAGGATCCGGCATCCGAGCCGAAGCTCACCCAGGGCAGCGCGATCTTCTTCCGGACGTTCTCTTCCGACATGGCGAAGAAGACGCAGCTGACCCGGCTGTTGTCCTGGATGACCAGGTCCATCGCGGTTTCCTCCGGCGATGTGCCGCGGGCCCGCGCCACGTCGGCCAGGGTCTTCCCCGTCAGATACTTGAGCGAGTCCTGCTTGAAGCCCACCAGGAGTACGCCTTCCGCGCCGCCGGCGTTGACCAGCGCGTTGTCGTATTCGGTGCCCGACTTCATCTCGGCCGCGAGCCGCCGGCGGGTTGCCGGATCCCTGAGCCGGGCGACCCAGGCATCCAGGCCGCCTTCCTGTACCCAGGTCGGCATGGTGGCGTCCAGCCCGGTCGCGCTGGCCGGATAGGTGTACATGTCCGCCGTGATCGCCAGGCCGTTGCGCCGGGCATCCTCCACGAGGGCGATCACCGAGTCGAGCTTTCCCCAATTGGCCCGGCCCGAGGCCTTGAGGTGGTAGATCTCGGCCCGGATCCCGGCCTCCCGGGCGATGGTGATGAGTTCGTTCACCGCGTCCAGTACGTGGTTGCCTTCATCCCGGACGTGGCTGATGTACATGCCGCCGTACCCGGCCGCGACCCGGGCCAGGGCCACCAGCTCGTCGGTACCGGCGTAGTTTGCCGGGGAGTAGATGAGCGACGACCCGACGCCCAGCGCGCCCTGCTCCATCGCCTGGCGCACCAATGCCCGCATCCGGTCGAGTTCCGCCGGGGTCGGGGCCCGGTTCTCATGGCCCAGCTCATGGATGCGTACGGTCGTGGCGCCCACGAACGAGGCAACGTTCGGCGAGATGCCGCGGGAGGTGAGGTAGTCGAGGTACTGGGCCAGGGTGGTCCAGGTGATCTCGTACTTGATGTCTCCCTGCTGATCCTGCTCTTCCCGGCGCATCTGTTCGGTGAGCGGCCCTTCGGACCAGCCCTCGCCGAAGACCTCCAGGGTGACGCCCTGGCGGATATCACCCTGGGACCGGCCGTCCTCGATCAGGGCGTCGGTTGCCCAGCTCAGCATGTTGATGAACCCGGGCGAGACCGCCAGCCCGCGCGCATCGATCTCCCGGGCGCCGGTGCCCTCGACCCGTCCCACTGCCGCGATCGAATCACCCGCGATGGCCAGATCTCCGATGTAGGGGGCGCCTCCCGATCCGTCGACGATGGTCCCGCCCCGGATGACGACGTCGTATGCCGGCTTCGGGAGGGCGGCACCCTGGAGCGGCAGCAGGGCGGCGATGAGGGCGACGCGGATGTACCGTTGCATGGCGGGCTCAGCGTGGTGTGCGGTCCAGCCGGCACCAGCCGGGGCCGCAGGCAATCCACAGGGTGAGAGTGGAGTCGGTGATGACCCAGCGGACGTCCCGGTCGGTCGGGCCGGGCGGCGGTGAGCCGGAGAAGAGGAACGAATCCGGCTGCCGGGGGCGGGCCAGGACGCTGGAGGAGATCATGCGTGCCGCCAGCGTACTGTCCAGTCCTCCCTGCACCCAGAGGTAGTTGTAATCGCTGGTGAGGCCGAGATCCGCGTACGGGCCGGAGCTGATGATCCGGGCGATGATCCGTCCCTGGGCGAAGGCGGCCGAATCCAGCTGGCGCAGTCCGGCGAGCGGGAGAACCCGGACCGCCGCCGTCTGCCCCCGGTCGTTCATCGGCAGCGAGGCCGAGTCTCCCCGGGCCTCGTCGAACCGCATCCGGTCGATGTAGCCGAAGAGATTCCCGAGCGGAATCCGGTCGATATCGTCGAACGGTGGCGGTGGCGCGACGAATTGAGCCGTCGCGTCGGGCCCCGGGCCCTGGCCCGACACCGCCGTCCCGGCATCGTCGGCGATGACCCCGTTCGAGTCCGCATGCAGGGACGCCCCGCCGATCGGCGGGCGGGAGACCTGATCGCCGTCTCGCAGCAGCACATAGGTCCAGCCCGCACCCGTCCCGACCAGAATCAGGACCGCCAGGACGGCCGGCCGCGACAGGCCGGACCGGGAAACGGGGAGACGGGGGTCGGACATGTATTGACGTCTGCTGCGGGAATGAAGAAGATTGGTCGCCCGACCCGGCGCCCGCGCGGGGCGGCCGGGTCCGGAAACTTCCACTCTTCTCCACCCTCCGTCAACGATCCTCATGATCCGAGTCGCCATGTGGTCCGGGCCCCGGAACATCTCCACGGCCATGATGCGGTCATGGGAGAACCGGGGCGACACCTTCGTGGTGGACGAACCGCTCTACGCCCACTACCTGACCCAGGTCGAGGTGGCCCACCCGGGACGGGACGAGGTCATTGCTCACCACGAAACCGACTGGCGGAAGGTGGTGCGCTGGCTCACTGACGAGGAACCCGGGGGGGCGGCCATTTTCTACCAGAAACACATGGCCCATCACCTGCTGCCGGATATGAGCCGGGACTGGGTGAGCCGGCTCACCAACTGCTTTCTGATCCGGGAGCCGGGGGCCATGCTGGCCTCGCTGTTCAAGAAGATGGGCCGGCCGGCGCTGGGGGATACCGGGCTGGCCGAGCAGGTGGAGCTGTTCCGCGCCATGAAGCGGGAAACCGGCCGCACACCGCCGGTCGTGGACTCGGCCGATGTCCTCAGGAACCCGCGGCGGGTGCTGGGTGCCTTGTGTGACGCCGTGGGGGTACCCTTCACCAACCGGATGCTCTCCTGGCCCCCGGGCCGCCGGGACTCCGACGGTATCTGGGCGAAGTACTGGTATGATGCGGTGGAGCGTTCGACCGGATTCGAGCCCTGGCAGGAGAAAACAGTCGAGCTCCCGGCGGAACTGGCGGAGCTCTATCAGGAGTGCCGCGGGCACTACGAGGAGCTGCACGCCGAGAGAGTGAAGTAGCGACGGCCCCGGGCGTCAGGCCGGGTGGGGCCGCAGCCGGCGGCGGAACCCCGGCAGCCCGCCGCTCATATCCCGTTGCTTTCCTCTCACTTCTCACCTCTTACATCTCACCTTCCGATGCTCCAGACCTTCAACGAGAAGAACCGCGACCTGCTGATCAATATCAACGGCAAGCTGGTGCATCGGGATGAAGCGGGGGTGAGTCCCTTCGATTCCGCGGTGCAGGGCGGAGATGCCGTCTGGGAGGGCCTGCGGGTCTATGACGGCCGGATATTCCGTCTGACGCAGCATCTGGACCGGCTGCGCAACTCGGCCCTGGCGCTGGCATTCCAGGACATTCCGACCCATGCCCGCCTGATCGGGGAAATCCGGAAGACCCTCGAGGCCAACCGGATGACCGACGGGGTGCATATCCGCCTTACGGTGACCCGCGGGCTCAAGATCACGTCCGGCATGGATCCGCGGCTCAACCAGTCGGGCGCGACGGTCATCGTGCTGGCGGAGCACAAGCCGCCGGTCTATGACCGGACCGGCATCAGCCTGATTACCAGCTCGGTGCGGCGGTTCCCACCCGACTGCCTGGACCCGAAGATCCACCACTGCAACCTGATCCAGTCCATTCTGGCCAAGATCGAAGCCAACACCGCCGGTGCGGACGACGCCATCATGCTGGACCGGCAGGGGTTCGTGGCGGAAACCAATGCCACGCATCTGTTCATCGTGAAGGCCGGAGCCGTGAGCACCAGCCGCCCCGTGGCCTGTCCCGAAGGGATTACCCGCAGCGCGGTGCTCGATCTGTGCCGGGAACACCGGATCCCCCATGCCGAGCGGGATCTCAGCCTGGCGGAAGTCCACCGGGCGGACGAAGTCTTCTGCACCGGGACCATGGGCGAAATCGCCCCGGTGGTGAAGGTCGACGGCCGGACGATCGCCAGGGGAGAGACCGGGCCGGTCACGGCCCAGTTGACCAGGCTGTTTGTTGATCTGGTGAAGAAGGAGGGAGTGAAGGTGATTGGGTGATTGGAGGATTGGAGGATTGGCTGATTGGAGGATTGGAAGATTGGGTGCAGGATTGCCTTCAAGCGTGGCCTGCCCACCACACGGCACACCAGATCATCACCCAATCATCCAATCCTAAAATCCTCCAATCAGCCAATTCCCCTGATTTCCCCCACCTCCATGACCCGCACGCCGTCTACCGGCGTTTCCACCGCGTGTACCAGCGCGCGGATCATCTGCTCGATGGTCACCAGGCCGAGCCGGCGCGCACCCGGCCGTGTGGGTGGCAGGAGCGAGGCGGTCCAGTAGAGCGGCAGCAGCAGGTATGGCCAGCGGTGGCCCGGGCCCAGCACATACCAGGGCCTGAGGATGGTAGCGCCCAGCCCGCTGGCGCGAATGATCTCCTCCGCGCGCATCCGCGCCGCCACGTAGGCCCGCATGACCGGGGCCGGGTGGGCCACACTCAGATACACGAAATGCCGGACCCCCGCGACCACCGCGGCGGGGACAGCGGCCTGGACCGAGGCAAGGTCTACCCGGAGAAATTCCTCGGCCTTGGACGGCGAGGGGTTGGGCGTGCCGATCAGATGTACGAACGTGTCCGCCGGGGCGATCTGACCGGTAAAGGTCACTCCGTGCAGCCTTT
>JBFXBG010000024.1:0-30597 GCA_050183505.1 Gemmatimonadales bacterium
CGCTGGCCGGGGTGATCGCCCATGAAAACGGCCATGTCGCTCTGCGCCACTCGGCCGAGCAGATGGGCCAGGCCAATGCGGCCAATCCCGGGGTCGGGCTGGTCTATGCCATCCTCGGCCGGCAGCCCGGGGCCGGCGAGCAGGTCGCCCTCAACGTCGCGGCCGGGGCGGTCTTCGCCAAGTTCAGCCGGGACGACGAACGCGAGGCCGATTCGGTCGCGGTAGGGTACGTGACCGCGGCGGGAATCAACCCGGGTGGACTGCCCCGCATGTTCGAGATTCTTCAGTCCCTGAACGATCGGGAACCGGGCAAGGTGGAGCAGTGGTTCGCTTCCCACCCCATGACCGGCGAACGCATCACCAACGTGAACCGCATCATCGGCAAGACACCCGGCGCCACCCGGGCACTGACCACCGGGAAGACCGACGATCCGGCGTTCACAGAACTCCAACGGCTGGTGAAGGGACTGCCGAAGGAATGACGGACCGGCGGACTGACGGACCGACGGACCGCTCCCGCCCCCCGCTCGTCCTGACGATCGCGGGCTCCGACTCCGGGGGCGGGGCCGGGATCCAGGCCGACCTCAAGACCTTCCACCAGTTCGGCGCCTTCGGCACCAGCGTGATCGTGGCCCTCACGGCGCAGAATACGCTGGGTGTGCGTGCGGTGCACGCGGTCCCGGAGGACTTTGTCGCGGCCCAGCTCGCCGCGATCGACGAAGATCTGCGGCCCGCCGCCTGGAAGACCGGCATGCTGGCCACGGCGGGCCTGGTCAATCTGGTGGCCGCAAGGACGCGGGGCTACGGCTGGGGCCCCTATGTGCTCGATCCCGTCATGGTCGCCACCTCGGGAGACCGGCTGCTCTCCCCCGACGCCGAAGCGGCGGTGCGCGACCAGCTGCTGCCCCGCGCCACGCTGGTCACCCCGAACCTGGATGAAGCCGCGATTCTGGTGGGCCATCCCGTGCGCACCCCGGAGGAGATGGAGGCGGCCGGCCGGGCC
Source organism: Gemmatimonadales bacterium (assembly GCA_050183505.1). Taxonomy (GTDB): domain Bacteria; phylum Gemmatimonadota; class Gemmatimonadetes; order Gemmatimonadales; family GWC2-71-9; genus JBFXBG01. The sequence goes on from JBFXBG010000024.1 coordinate 1,004, forward strand.
CTGCTTACCCACGGCGCCGGGGCGGCCCTGATGAAAGGCGGCCACCTCCCGGGAGACCGGCTGGTCGACATCCTGGTGACCCCGCAGGGCGTCCGCCGTTTCACCCATCCGCGGCTGGTGACCGGTTCCACGCACGGCACCGGCTGCACCCTGTCGGCGGCCATCACGGCGGGCCTGGCATTCGGGCGTGATCTCGAGACGGCAGTCGCCGATGCGCTCGACTTTGTCCACCGGGCGATCGCCACCGCGCCCGGCATCGGCCGCGGACACGGGCCGCTGAATCACTGGACAACCGCGAGAAGTAAGAAGTGAGAAGGGAGAAGGGAGAAGGGAGAAGGGAGAAGGGAGAGGGCATTCGGCGTCCGAACCCGACCTTACGCCCCTTCTCACCTCTCACCTCTCACTTTCTTCCGACCACTCCCTCCACCAGCCGCCCCAGATCCTTCGCGGCCGCCCCGGCGACTTCCATGACCTCCTCGTGGGAGAGCCGGGTCGGGCTGAGTCCCGCGGCCAGGTTGGTGATGGTCGAGAAGCCGAGGCAGCGAACCCCCCGTGCCCGGGCGGCAATCACCTCGATCACGGTCGACATCCCCACGGCGTCAGCGCCGAGGCGCTCGAGCATCCGGATCTCGGCCGGCGTTTCGTAGCTGGGACCGAGGACCGCGGCGTACACGCCTTCCTCCAGCCGGATGCCAAGTTCCCGCGCGGTGGCCCGCGCCCGGGCCCTCAGGTCCGCGTCATACGGATCCGACATGTCGGGAAACCGTTCCTCGCCGTCCACCACCGGGCCGATCAGCGGATTCCGGAAGGCCAGGTTCAGGTGATCCGCGATCAGCATGAGGCTTCCCGGCCGGAAGGTCCGGCGGATCCCCCCGGCCGCGTTGGTCAGGATGAGCACGCCCGCGCCCAGCGCCGCGACCAGCCGCGCCGGCAGCGCGCTCACCCCGGCTGGATGCCCCTCATACATGTGGAACCGGCCCGCCAGCACCAGCACCTCCCGGCCGCCGAACCGGCCCGCCACCAGCTCGCCGGCATGGCCCGGGACGGTCGGCTGATGAAAGCCGGGGATCTCACCGTAGGGGATCCGCACGGCATCCTGCACCTGCCGCGCGACGAAGCCGAGACCGGAGCCGAGGACGATGGCCGTCTCGGGGCAGCGGCCCTCGAGCCGGGGACGGACGTAGTCAGTGGCAGACTGGATGATGTTCATGGGCGCCTGGCAAGGACATTCACGGGACCGGCACGGCCCGGACACAGGCCTCCCGGCTCACGCCGGCCTTCCTCCACCGACCGTCGGCCCGTCCGACCGTCGGCCCGTCTGCCCGTCTGACCGTCTGACCGTCTCAAATCAGCATCCCCGCCAGGCAGGCCGATACGAACGCCGCCAGGTTCCCCGCGATCATGGCCCGGAGACCGAACCTGGCGATCTCCCCGCGACGTTCCGGCGCGAGTCCGCCGATGCCGCCGATCTGGATCGCGATCGAAGAGAAGTTGGCGAACCCCAGCAGGGCGTAGGTCAGGATGATGGCACTCCGCGGCTGCAGCGGCATGCCAGCATTCAGATCGCTGGCGAACTGGGCGTAGGCCACGAACTCGTTGATGCTGGTCTTGAGCCCGATCATGCTCCCGACGTAGGCCGTGTCCTGCCATGGCACGCCCATGACCCAGGCCAGCGGCTGAAGCAGTTTCCCCAGGATCCACTGCAGGCTTAGGTTGTCCTGGCCCCAGAACCCGCCGGCCCAGTGCAGCCCGGCGTTCAGCAGGGCCACCAGCGCGACGAAGGCCATGAGCATGGCGGCGACGTTCAGTGCCAGCTGCAGGCCCTGCCCCGCCCCGCTGGCCGCGGCCTCGATGACGCTCTTGTCGGTCTTCTCCACCTCCATCTGCAGTTTGCCCCGGGTGACCGGAATTTCCGTCTCCGGCATGAGAATCTTGGAGAGGTAGAGCCCGGCCGGCGCATTCATGACGCTGGCGGCCAGCAGATGGGAGGCGATGTTGGGGAAGTAACCCTTCAGCATGCCGACGTACGCCGCCAGGACCCCGCCTGCCACCGTGGCGAACCCGCCCACCATGACCGTCACGAGTTCCGAGTGGGTCATGGTGCGCACGAAGGGCTTGATCAGCAGCGGGGCCTCGGTCTGGCCGAGGAAGATGTTGCCCGAAGCCGAGAGGGTCTCCGCGCCCGAGGTCCCCAGGGTCTTCTGCATGACCCAGGCGAGTGCCTTCACCACCAGCTGCATCACGTTGAGGTAATACAGTACCGACATCAGGGACGAGAAAAAGATGATGGTCGGGAGCACGTTGAACGCGAAATACGCGCCGGTGCTGGCCACGAAGCCCGCACTCTGGTCCAGCGCGCCACCCGCCCCCGGCAGTCCCACCGGAACCGTGTTCTGCACCAGATTGCCGAAGACGAACCGGGCGCCCTGTTCCTGGAACTGCAGGAGCTGCGTCACGGCGCGTCCCATGGCATCGAAGATGTCCCGGCCCCACGGGGTCTTCAGCACCAGCACGCCGAAGAGGACCTGCAGTCCCAGCCCCGTGAGCACCAGGCGCCAGTTGATCTTGCGCCGGTTGTAGGAGAGCAGAACACCCAGCCCGATCATGGCGGCGATGCCCAGGAGACCGACCAGCCGTTGTTCGATCGGGGTGTTCAGACCGGACCGGGCCTGCTCCAGCCGCTCCGCGGCCTGAAGAAGGAAGAGCGCGCTCACCGCAGCGACTCCAGCTCGGCACGGACCCGGGCCAGGAGTTTCTGCTTTTCCGGCCAGGGGAGGAAGGCCGCCGCAAACCCGTTGAGAATCATCCGCTCGATCTCCTCCCGGCTGCAGCCGAGTTCGGTGTGGGCCAGCCAGTACTCGTCGGTGAGCGTGGTGCCGCACATGAGCCAGCTGTCGGTACAGAGCGTGACCATGAGGCCCTGGTCCAGATAGGACCGGACCGGATGGCCGGACGGACCGGTGACGGCCCGGGTCTGCACGTTGCTGGTGATGTTGATCTCGAGGGGAATGCGCCGGTCCCGGACGTAGTCCCGCAGCCGGGGATCCTCATACAGCCGGGTGCCGTGGCCGATCCGGTCCGCCCCGCACTGGAAGATCGCGGCGGCGATCGACCGCGCGCCGACGGCTTCCCCGGCATGGACCGTGATGCCGAGACAGGCTTCGGCCGCCAGATTGAACGCCGCGGCGTGCACGTCCGGGGGCCGGCCGGCTTCTCCACCCGCCAGGTCGAAGGCAACCACGCCGCGGTCACGGAAGTCGGCCGAAACCCGGGCGATCTCCAGCGAGCGGGACGGGTCGTAGTGCCGCAGCGAGCAATTGATGATGCCGGTCCTGACCCCGAACTCGCGTTCCCCACGTTCCAGTCCGCGCCGCTCCGCCTCGATCACTTCCGCCATGGTCAGACCGTGCCGGGTACTCAGCGCGGGACAATAGCGGACTTCCAGGTACCGGAGATTGTCGGCCGCGGCATCGGCCACCATCTCGTAGGCCACCCGTTCGATGGCCTCGGCGGTCTGCAGCACCGCGATGGTGATCTCGAAGCGGGTCAGGAACTCTTCCAGGTCGTGGGCGTCGTCGACCACCATGAACCGGCGCACCTGGTCGGGGTCGGCCGCCGGGAGCCGCTCACCCGCGGCCGCCGCCAGCTCGATCAGCGTTTCCGGCCGCAGCGACCCGTCGAGATGGACGTGCAGTTCCGCCTTGGGCAGGCGATGGATCAGCTCACGCGTCAGCATGGGTCCGATCGTCGCCCTGGCGGGCCGAGACCACCACCCGGAGAATCGCGCCGTTGGTCAGTGCCTCGGTCCCCTGCAGCCGGACCCCGCGGCCGTCGGTCACGTGGGCCGCGCCGGAGGCCAGCCGTTCCGCCAGCGCCGGGTCAAAGGCCGCCACGGCCGCCTGCAACGGGGTGCCCTCGGGCACATCCAGGGGACGTTCGTTGATGAAGATGCGCATGCGGGATGCTAATAGGAGGCTGGATGCCTGTGAGAAGTGGTCGAACGGCGCGGCCTATTCCGGGATGAACCGCAGGTCGGCGGGCGGTTCGACCGGCTGAGGCAGACGCTGGAGATAGGCCGCGAGAGCGTCCAGATCGAGAACGCCGGTCGTCTCCTGGGGCAGGTCGGCCAGCAGCGTAAACCCGTCCTTGCCGCCGGCCAGAAAGTCGTTCACGGCGAGGACATAGGTCTGCTTGTCCTCGACCTTGCGTCCATTGAGGAGCCGCATCTCGCGCACCCGGCGCCCCGGCGGCCTGGTTGAGTCATACCTGACCCGCAGACCGGAGAGGTGGACCGAAGGCTCGTCCCCCCGGAGCGCCAGTTCCAGCAGATCCCGCAACCGGCGACCGGTAATCGTCAGGCGCATCACGGCGTTCTGGAAGGGCTGCACCTCGAACAGTTCGCCGTAGGTCACCGTGCCGGCCAGCAGGCCGGAGCGGATGCCGCCGTTGTTCATCAGGCCGATGTCGGCCCGCGCCGCGTTCCGCTGAGCATCCGCGATGAGATTCCCCAGGGGATACTGCGGGCCGGACCGGCTCATGGGCGCCTTGAGCGTGGCGATCGGCCGGTTCATCAGGGAGTCGCTCTGGCGGCGGAGCCGGTCCATCAGCACCACCATCTGGGAGTCGGGCCGGATACTGTCGGCATAGACGGTGAAGAGCCGGGTCCGCACCTCGAGGCCGGCCACGACCGTCTTGACCACGTCCGCCAGCGCGACCGCGCTGCCGCTGCTGCCGGCCTGGACGATCGGGATCCCGTTCACCCGGGTATTCACCAGCGTGTGGGTATGCCCCGACACGATGAGGTCGACCGAGCCCGAATCCAGGGACCTCGCCAGGTCGATGATCTCTCCCTTGCACCCGGTCTCGTGATCATCGGCGCAGAAGGCACCCGCGTGCGCCACCAGCACCACCAGATCGGCCCCCTGGGCGCGGGCCTCCCGGATGACCGCCGGCAGGACGTCGGGCCCGGCGAAGGTGAGGCCCTGCAGGATGTTCCCCCGGACGATGCTCCTGGTCTCAGTGGTGGTATAGCCCACGACGGCGACCTTGAACCGCCCCGCTTCGACCATCCGGTAGGGGACGGCCCAGTCCGGCCGGCGGCCGGTCGTGGAATCCAGGATGTTCGCCGAGACCCAGCGATAGCGGGACTCCGACATCCGGCGGAGCAGCGTGTCCACCGACCAGTCGAAATCGTGATTGCCGATCGCGGCGACCGACAGCCCAAGACGGTTCAACGCATCGATCGTAGTCCGGCCCCAGGTCTGATTGGAGGGGATGGTCCCCTGCATTTCATCACCGGCGTCGAGCCGGAGGCCGGGGCAGTCGCAGGCCCGGGCGAGACTGTCCATCAGTCCCTTGACCGCTCCGATGCCGCCGACCGGCCGGCCGTCCGACCAGGACTGGACCTTGGGCAACAGCTGGCCGTGGAAATCGTTGATGCCGAGTATCCTGAGCGCCACCGTATCCCGCAGCGGCCCGGGGCGGGCCGGCGCGGGCGTCGGGGCGAAGAGACGTCGCGCGGCCAGGGCCAGGGCCGGAGGTGCGATGCGCCAGTTGGCCGCGCCGTAGTCCTCCGGATGCAGCAGACGCCGGGCACGGATGTCGTCGACGATCAGATCCCGGATGTTCTCGCCCCGGTCATAGACGACGGGCGCGCCCTGCAGCATGGCAAATCCGCCGCCGCCCGCCTGCCGGTAGCTGTTCAGGGCCAGGGTGTAGCTGCTGTCCGGGCCGACCGGCCGGCTCCGCACCGTGAGGCTGCGGATCCGGTTGCCGGGAGGAAACCGGAGATCGATGGCGTACTCGGCCCCCGTCACGATGTCGAAATTGTAGCCGGCGATGCTGTCATTGATCCCCACCCGCCCCGACGGATCCACCGTGTAGTACCGGGCACTCTGCTCCAGATAGTCCTTGAGCTGCGCGCCCGTGATCCGGATCGCCTTCAGGGTATTCTCGTAGGGATAGAGCCGTGCGACGTCGCGAACCCGGATGTCTCCGTCGAATCCGGCCCCGGTATCGAAGACCGCGGTCGCGGCCAGTTCGGCCCCGCTCCGGCGGCGCTGCAGATCGTTCAGATAGGTCACCAGGGGTGACGCCTCGGCCCGGGCGGTGCGGGCCGGCATGGGCCCGAGGGCGGCACCGATCGGCTCGTCCACCCAGCGGCGGACCTCCGCGTGCGCGGCGGCCAGCCGGCGGGAGAGCACCGGCGACGGCGCGACTCCGGCCAGCGGCAGCAGCTGACCCCGGATCCGCACCGGCTTCCAGGCGCCACCCTCCCGGACCAGGTCGATGTGCACCACGCCGAGGCTCTGCGCGTAGTTGCGTGGCTGAATGAAATGCACACCCCCGATCACCGAGTCCGCGAATGCCCGGTGGGTGTGGCCGACGACCACCAGGTCCGGCCGCCACGGGCCCGCGGCCAGCCCCGCCGCGTCGTTTTCGGGTCCGACCCCGGTGGTATCATAGGACGACCCCTCGCGCAGCCCGCCGTGCACCAGCGCGATGGTCAGATCGGCCTCCCGGTGCATTCCCTCGAGCACCCGTCCGGCGTTGGCGGTAATCGGGGCTACCCGCGCCTGGCCCCGGACGGTGGCCCCGTCCCAGACCATGACTCCCGGCGTGGTGAAGCCGGTGATGCCGACCCGGATTCCGGCCCGCTCGATCACGATGTACGGCGGGTACATGAGGGTGTCGGCGGGAAGCGTGTAGATATTCCCGCTGACGTAGGGAAACGTGGCGTCGGCCAGGGCCCCCCGCATGAACGGCAGGCCGTAGTTGAACTCGTGGTTTCCGGGCGTGGCCGCATCGTAGGCCATCGCCCCCATGGCATCGAGCACCGGGTGCGGATGCCGGGGCGCGACCCGGGCAAAATAGGTGTCGAACGGGTTTCCCTGGATCAGATCGCCCGCGTCCACCAGGACCACCCGGCCGGGATAGAGCCGGCGGAGAGAATCGACGGCCGTGGTGGCCCGGACCAGGCCGCCCGCGAAGGGGGCGTCCGCGTAATAGTCCCAGGCCGTGGCATAGCCATGGACGTCGGTAGTGGCAACGATGACAAGATGCGTGGTGTCGCTCGCCGGGGACTGGACCTGCAGCGCCGCGGCGAGGAGGAGGGCGAGAAACATGGGTACACAATATAAGGCGGAACGGGCCGGCAACCCCGGCCCTTGCGCCGGGGCTCCCGTCTGAATATTCGTTTAGCCGCATATGAACGGATTCTCCCCGACCACCCTGCTGCTGACGATCGCGGAGCCGACCCGGCTTCGGATCCTGAACTGCCTGGCGGCAGCCCCGTTGTTCGTGTCGGATCTGCAGGCCGTGCTGGAACTGCCCCAGCCGACCGTCTCCCGGCATCTGAAGGTGCTCCGGAGCATCGACGTCGTGCGGGACACCCCGATCGCCCAGTACGTTCTCTACCGGCTCCGCCGTTCCATGGACGCGCGTGGCAGGCTGCTTTCCTCCATCCTCGACGCGCTGGCCCACGACGAAGTGATGCGGGCGGAGCGCCACCGGGCCACCGAGCGCAGCCGCAGCCATACGCGGGGGCGGCTCGAGGGCGAAGAAGTGCAGTCGGGAGCCAAGGAATGACCGCGGGCCGAGTCCCTGGTAGCGGGTACCGGGCCAACCTCAGGAGCACCATCGACCGATGACCCATCGCATCCTCGTGGTCGACGACGAGCCCGATATCACGGCGCTGGTGGCGTATCACCTCGCCAAGGTCGGCTACCGGGTCTCCACCGCGGCCAACGGCCCGGAAGCCCTGAAGGCGGCGCAGGAGGAGCGCCCGGATATCGTGATCCTCGACGTCATGCTGCCCGGCGTGTCGGGCTACGACGTGCTGGCCGACCTCCGCCGGCGGGAGGATACCCGCGACGTGGGCGTCATCCTGCTCACCGCCCGGCGGGAGGAACCGGACCGGATCCGGGGCCTGTCCCTGGGGGCCGACGACTACCTCACCAAGCCGTTCTCTCCCCAGGAACTCACCCTGCGGGTCAATGCCCTGGTCCGGCGATTGAGCGCGCCGGCGGTCTCCAGCGGGACGACCCTGGTGGCCGGTCCGGTGACCATCGACCAGTCCTCGCACCGGGTTACGGTGGACGGCCAGGAACTCGACCTCACCGCGACCGAGTACAAGCTGCTGCTCACCCTCGCCGCCCGGCGGGGACGGGTGCAGTCGCGGCCCCAGCTGCTCGAGACGGTGTGGGAAGCCCAGCCGGACATCCAGACCCGGACGGTGGACATGCACGTCCAGCGGCTCCGCCAGAAGCTGGGCGAGGCCGGCAAGCTGATCGAAACCGTCCGGGGATTCGGCTACCGGTTCCGGGGGAGTGATCGCCTGAGCCGCACCCAATGAACTTCTCCGGCCGGCTGGTCCTCGGGACCGTTCTCGTCCTCATCTCGACCATGCTGGTCCTGGTGTGGACGGCGGAAGTCTCCTTGCGACGCGACCTGGAGCAGGATTTCGCGCTTTCGCTGGAACGGGAAGCACGGCTGGTCCGGGAGGCGCTCCCTGCAGACGCGACGGACTGGCACGAAACGGTTACCCACCTGAGCAGCGAGAGCGGCCACCGGATCACGATCATCGACCGCAACGGGCGGGTCGCGGCCGAGAGCAATGTCAGCGAGGATCAGCAGGCCGGGATGGAGAATCACGCCGGCCGCCCGGAAGTGCGTGAAGCCCTGGCGGGGCATGTGGGCCGGGACACCCGGCGCAGCGCCACGCTGGGCGACCGTTTCCTCTATGTGGCGGTCCCCGGCGGGCCGGGTGTGGTGCGGGTGGCCGCCGGGCTGGGCCAGGTCGAGGAGACGATCCACCGCTCTCAACGGTCGATCGTCGCCGCGGCCGTCATCGCCCTGCTGTTCGGCTCGCTGCTGGCCTTCGTCGCCGGGCGGTCGATCGCCCAGCCGCTCACGGCCCTGGCCGGGGCGGCCCGCGCCATTGCCGCCGGCAACCTTCCCCGCTTTCCCCGGTCCGGCGTTCCGGACATCGATTCGCTGGTCCGCGCGCTCCGGCAGATGAACATCCAGCTGGCGGAGCGCTTCGACCAGCTGCGCCGGGAGCAGGCCGAGACGGCCGCCCTTCTCGAATCGATGATCGAAGGGGTCATTGCGGCCGACGCCAGAGGCCATGTCATCATGGCCAACGAAGCGGCCCGCCGGATGCTGGGATACGCCGCCGGCGTCCCGCTGCCGGATCTGCCGCAGCTGTTCCGCGCCAAGGCCGCCCGGGAGGTGGTGGACCTCGCCCGGAACGGGCAATCGGTCCATGGGCGGGAACTGGAAATGGACGACCGCGTCCTCGCCGCCAATGCCCGGGCGCTTCCCGGAGGCGGGGTTGTCCTGGTGCTGATCGACCTGACCGAGATGCGCCGGCTGGAGAAAGTCCGCCGGGACTTCGTGGCCAACGTCTCCCATGAGTTGAAGACGCCCCTGACCTCCATCTCCGGATACGCCGAAACGCTGCTGGCCGACCAGCCTGACCGGACCACCGCCGAGCGGTTTCTCCAGGTCATCCTGGGCAATGCGCGGCGGATGCAGCGGCTGGTGGACAGCCTGCTGGACCTTTCCAGGATCGAGTCGGGCCGGTGGCAGCCTAAGATCGAGACGCTGGACCTGAACCTGATCGGCCGCGAAGCCGCCGACGCCCTGCGGGACCGGGTGACCGCCGGGAAGGTGCGGCTGGAGCTCGACATCGCCCCGGAAGCCGCCCGGCTGCGGGCCGATCCGGACGCGGTCCGTCAGATTCTCACCAACCTGATCGACAACGGACTGCGCTACACGCCCGCGGGCGGACGGATCATCGCCCGTGCCCGGCGCAACGATGGCGAGGTGGCCTTGAGCGTCTCGGATACCGGCACCGGCATCACCAGCGATCATCTGCCCCGGATCTTCGAACGGTTCTACCGGGCGGACTCGGCCCGCTCCCGGGACGAAGGCGGTACGGGCCTGGGTCTCGCCATCGTCAAGCACCTGACCGAGGCCCACGGCGGCCGGGTTGCCGCCGAGAGCGAGCTGGGCCGGGGCACGACGATCACCTGCTGGCTTCCTGCCGGCGATTGACGCGGCCCGAAACGCCGGGCGATGATTGAGGGTGGCTACGCTCCCGCCCGTCCCAGCACCCGTCCCGATCGGCATCACGGCACTCCTGACTCTGCTGTGGGGCCTGAGCCCGTCCGCGGCCGCGCAAGCCCCGGAATACCCCTGTGTCGATCGCGCCGGCCGGCCGGTTCGCACTATCGTCAGCGACAGCCTGCCCTTTGCCGCCTGGGCCGTGCTCCGCCAGGGAACCGATCCGGTGATCTACTGGAACCCGGGCCGCCAGGGCACCGCATCCTCCAACATCCGGCTCATGGTCTTTCTCCACGAATGCGCCCACCACGTGCTGGGACACGTGGGCAAGTTCTCGCCGGTGGACATGAAGCGGGAGTTCGAGCGTGAAGCGGACTGCTGGGCCGTCCAGACCATGCTGGAGGAGGAGCGAATCACCGGTATGGAGCTGGATGCCATGCTGGACGAAATCCGCCACTGGACCGGCGACCTGACCCATCAGGGCGGCGAGGCCCTGGTGATTACGTTGCGCCGGTGCCTGGCCGAGAAGACCGATGCGGGTCACTGGTTCCGGTTCCTCGACGCCCTGGCCGCATTGAGCCCGGACTCGCTGGCCGGTATCCGCGGCGATGTAATTCCCGAATCGGGCGACGAGCGGGTGCGGGAGTCCATCATCAACGCACCGGGCGTCTTCGGCTGCGATATCCGGGGCGAGCTGGTCATGGTGTGCCGGATCTACTCCGGAGTCCGGGAGGGCCCGGTGGACCGGCGCTACCGCGACATCCGACGGATCCTCGAACGGTGGTTGAACGCCCGGGCGTGGCGGAAAGAGGAGCGGAACCAGCCCGATTTCCAGCAGCCCCGGGTCTTCCTCGCCTGGGATGACCGCACCGGTTACAACCTGTCCCTGGTAATGACCGATTCCCACAAGCTGTTCTTCACCTGGAGTCCGGTGAAGCCCTGAAGCTCGACGGTGAGGGAGGGCGGCCGTGCGGCCCGTTCTGCCGTCGACCGCTCGCCGTTCCGTTACCTCGCCGTCACCCGCCCGTCTCGTCTCCCCGGTAGTCTTCCTGCATGATCAGCGCCCTTCCCCAATCGGAGCCGAGCGCCCCGAGCCCGGCTCCCTTCGAATCGCTCCGTTTCCCCGCGGCCCCGGTGCTCAACGGCGCCGCGGTCGAGGACCTTCACCGGAGAATCCGGCAGGTCATTGTGGCTCCCCGGTGGATCCTGATCGACTGCGTGGACGTGAGGGACCTGCAGCCGGTCGGGGCCGCGCTCCTGTGGCTGCTGTGCCGCGAAATCGAGCAGGCCTGCGGCAGCCGGCTCTTTCTCCTTGACCTTCCGCCGGCGATGGAGCGCCGGCTCCGGAATCACCCATTGCGCGACTACCTGGCCGGCGAGGAGAGCCTCTTCCTGGATCCCTTCGCGGAGCCGTCGCGCCGCTGAATTCCCGTCACAATCGTGGCTCGTTTTCAATCACCGGTGCGCTGTCGTGACGCGGCTGTTGCATGGCCGTTGACTGCCGGAGACGCACCGCGGGCATTATCCCGGCGGCTTTGATTCAGTTCATCGGACTCGTCCGCTACCCGACGGGCCCGTTCATCCTGCGATCCGGGGTCAGGGAATATGCGCGCGTTTCGCGGTCTCCTTCTGGCAGTTTCCGTCGTCCTGCTCTCCACATTCTCCTTCATTGGTTCTCTGAACGCCCAGGAACGGGGCGTGGGACGTCTGGTGGGCCGAGTCATCGACGCTTCATCCGGGACACCGATCGCGGGTGCCATCGTCGAGGTGGTCGGCACCGCACTGAGGGCCCAGAGCGCCATCGACGGGCGGTATACCCTGCTGGACGTCCCGGCCGGCACGGTGTCTCTCTCCGTGCGCATGATCGGTTTCACACCCAAGACCGTGACCGGCATCGTGGTCACGGCGGGCGGGGCGGCAGGCCAGGATGTGACGCTGAGCGCGAAGGTCTACCAGGTCGAGGAGTTGACCGTGGTCGCGGCCTCCGAGCAGGGCTCCGTGGCCAAGGCGCTGGAGGAGCAGCGCGCTTCGACCTCGATCGTGAGCCAGGTGACCGCCGAGGAAATGCAGAAGACCCCCGACAGCGATGCGGGCCAGGCGGTTCAGCGGGTCAGCGGCGTCACGGTCCAGGACGGGCGCTACATCTTCGTCCGCGGCCTGGGCGAGCGCTATACGTCGACCACGCTCAACGGCGCCCGGGTCCCCAGCCCGGAGCCGGAGAAGCGGGTCGTTCCTCTGGACCTGTTTCCCTCCAGCCTGCTGGAGGGCATCACGACATCCAAGACGTTCACCCCGGACCAGCCCGGGGACTTCAGCGGCGCCCGGGTGGAACTCAAGACCCGCGAGTTTCCGCTGCGCCGCCTAGCGACGGTGTCGCTGTCCGCCGGTCTCAACACCGAAGGCGCGTTCAACACGGTGGTCAAGGCTCCCCGGGTCGGCGGGGAATTCTTCGGATTCGGCAGCAGCGATCGGAATATCCCTTCGGCGGCGGCCTCGGCGGGCGATCTGAGCGGTCTCAACAACCAGCAGGTCGATCAGATCATCACATCGTTCCGGGATGTGTGGTCGGCCAACCAGGGGAACGGCTATGGCAACGGCGGCTTCGGCCTGTCCCTCGGGGGCGAGGATCCGGTGTTCGGGCAGCTGATCGGCTATGCCGGTTCACTGTCCTACAGCGAGGGCCAGGAGGTCCGCAAGGACGAGGAACGCGCCCTGGCCACGACCGGCGGTCCGATCAATCAGTACCGGGGGGAGACCGGCCGGCTCAGCGTCCTCTGGGGGGGCCTGCTGAACCTGAGCACCCGGCTCGGCAGTTCGAGCAAACTGTCCTTCGAGAACACCTATACCCGGAGCGCCGACAACGAAGCCATCATGTTGCACGGCGTCAACGAGCAGTTCTCCCAGTACGGGGTGCTGGAAGTGACCCGGCTGAGCTACACCGAGCGCAGCGTCTACGCGGGCCAGTTGAAGGGGGATCATCTCCTGGGCGATCGCAACCTGATCGACTGGGCCGCATCCTATTCCCGCACCCGCCGCTACGAGCCGGATCGGTCCGACCTGGTGTACCAGGTGGCCCGGAACGCCGCGACCGGCGAGTTCCAGCGCCTCGGCTGGGCGGACCTGCCCCAGGGCGCGTCGAGGACCTTCAGCGACCTGGTGGAGAACGCCTATGAAGCGAGGGGCAACTATCGGCTGCTGCTGGGCGACATCAGCCGCCAGGGTTCCGTCAAGGTGGGCGTGGACTACCGCCACACCGACCGGGATGCGGACAGCCGCCAGTTCGACATCCGGAACCTCTCGCTCGACAACCAGGAGCTGGCCCAGGCGCCCGAGGTGGTCTTCGGAGACGGCAACGCCGAGGCGGGCAAGCTGACGCTCATCGCCAACGCCAATGTGGGGCGGTACACGGCGCGGGAAAACATCACCGCCGGCTACCTGCAGGCGGAGGTCCCGCTGGGACGGCGGCTGCGGCTGGTCGGCGGCGCCCGGGTCGAGCGCTGGGACCTCTCGGTCACAAGCGTCAAAATCAACGGCACCGACACGACCTCGAATCCGACGGCGACCGATATTCTGCCGGCGTTGTCCCTGACCTATCAGCTGGGCGGGGCTCACCAGTTGCGCCTCTCGGCGAGTCAAACGGTCTCGCGACCGGACTACCGGGAAGTCTCCAACGTGAACTCTTTCGACATCCTGGGCGGCCTGCAGCTCTTCGGGAATGAGAACCTCGATCGCGCCCTGATCCAGAATCTCGACGCCCGCTGGGAGTTCTACCCCGGCTCGGGTGAGGCCATCTCGGTGGCCGCCTTCGCCAAGCACTTCACCCATCCCATCGAGCAGATCCAGGTGGCCCAGACCGGGGCCAACGCGCTGAGCTGGGTCAACGCCGAGGCCGCCGACAACTACGGCCTGGAGCTGGAAGTGCGGAAGAACCTCGGTTTCGTGAGCTCCCGGCTCGCTCCGCTGAACCTGTTCGGCAACACCACGATCATGCACAGCCGGATCCGGACCGGGAACGACAGTCTCTCCAGCCTGACCAGCAGCGAGCGGCCCATGGTAGGCCAGGCGAACCACGTGGTGAACGCGGGGCTCAACTTCACCAGCGCCGCCGGGCTGAGCGCCACGGTGCTGTACAACCTGACCGGCCGGCGCATCGCCGATGCCGGCGTGGAGCCGTTGCCGGACACCTATATCGAAGCCCGCAGCCTGCTGGACGCCTCGTTCCAGTTCCCGCTCCTTGGCATGACCATGCGGCTGGACGGGAAGAATCTGCTGGACAGCCCGGTCGAACGGACGCAGGGCGACGTGACCACGCTCCGCTATCGGACCGGACGCGTCTTCAGCTTCGGGGTCACGGTCGGACTCTAGCGACCCGCATGTTTGACGCAAACGTGACAGACCCGTGTCCCAACGGTGGCGGCGGCTGGTTTCCGTTCTCGCCGTTGGGACGCGGTGCAATCCGGGCCGCCGTCCCGGCGGGTTCGCAACCCACACACCTACCTCTGGATGGGAGCAAGCATGTCAGCGTTCGCCAGTAGAATCCGCACCACGGCGGCAGCGTTGCTCGCGGTCGCGGCCGTCGCCGGCTGCAGCGACAACAACAAGGGCGGGACGGGTCCGGCCGGTCTGTCGGCTCCGGCAGGGCTGACCGTAAACCAGACCAGCCTCACCAGTGCCTCCGTCTCCTGGACGGCCGTCACCGGGGCGACCGGATACCTGCTCCAGCGGGCCGATGCCAGCAACCCCGGCGTCTTCGCCCAGATCGGCGGCGGGCTCATCAACGGAACCAGCTACGCCGACATGGGCCTCACCCAGGCCGTGAACTACACCTACCGGGTGGCGGCGGTGAACGGAAGCGACACCAGCGCCTTCAGTTCCGGCGTGGTCTTCGCGACCGGGGTGGCGAAGGCGACGATCAATACCAACATCACCGCCAACCGCACGCTCTACTCCGACACGACGTACACCTTGAGCGGGTACATCAAGGTGCAGCCGGGCGTGACCCTGACCATCCAGGCCGGCACGAAGATCCTGGGCGACACGACGGTTGAGGGCAGTTCCCTCTGGATTCTCCGCGGTGCCACGATCAACGCCCAGGGCACCGCCCAGGCGCCGATCGTCTTCACCTCGGCGAGGAGTCCCGGCAACCGCAAGCCGGGCGACTGGGGCGGGCTCATCCTGATCGGCAACGGCATCATCAACCGGACGGGAACCACGATTCTGACCGAAGGTGGGACGGCCGGTGTCGCCGAGAACTACGCCGGCGGCACCGACAACAACGACAACAGCGGAACCCTCCGGTATGTCCGGATCGAGTTCGCCGGGTTCGACATCTCCAACGGCGGCGGACAGGAGCTCAACAGCCTGACCTCCTACGCGGTGGGCCGCGGCACCACCTACGAGTACATCGAGTCGCTCTCCGGCCTGGATGACTCCTTCGAATTCTTCGGCGGCGCGGTGGACGCCCGCTATCTGGTCTCCTATGAATCGGGCGACGACCACTTCGACTGGACCGAGGGGTACCAGGGCCGCAATCAGTTCCTGATCGCGCTGCAGACCCAGCGGCTTCAGCCCGCGCCGGGCACGGGCACCTTCTCGTCCGACCCCCGCGGGTTCGAGGGCGACGGCTGCGACCCGGGCGTGAGCGGCTGCACGCTGTCCGCGACCGGGACCAGCATGCCCTACTCGAATCCAATCTTCGCCAACTTCACCATGATCGGCCCGGGCAACCTGGCCGGCATCCCGAACGACGGCAACGGCGGGACCTTCCGCCGCGGCACCGGCGGGTGGTTCATCAACGGCGTGATGGCGCGGTGGAAAGGCATCGCCATCAACATCCGGGACGCCTGGAGCGACACACTCTTCGTCCAGCGGGATTCGCTGCACATATCCAATGTGCTGCTCACCCAGAACGGGTTCAACTACGATACCGCCGGCGCCGGATACGGGCAGACCACCAACTTCCCGGCGGGCCAGATCAGCTCGCATCAGGCCTTCGCCTCCAACGTGGCGGCGGACACCCTGCTGGGAATCAGCCTCAACCCCGCAGGACTGGACTGGACCCCCAAGGCCGGCTCTCCCGCGACCAGCGGCGGCGGGTCGGTCCCCGCGGCCAAGGTTGCCGGCTACTTCGGCGGGACCTGGGTCAATACCAGCTACCTGGGCGCGGCCGATCCGGCCGGCGCCAAGTGGTGGCAGGGCTGGACCTACTACGCCATCAACTGACCCTCACGGTTGACCTCCGGCCGGTACCCGCAGCGGGTGCCGGCCGGAGGTGTTTCCACCTTCTTCGATTGATTGCCGCGCCATGACCACAACGACCACGATCCGGAGCCTGGCCGTCGGTCTGCTCCTCCTTGCCGCCTGCGACCGCGCCAGACCGAACCCGGTGGACGAAAACCTGCTCACCCGGGAAGAAGCCGTCGCGCGTTTCCGCGCCGACCTGCCGGAGGTGACCGCGCTCGGGGGCGGCGCCCCGACCCGTGATTCGCTGGTGGCCGTTTTCGTGCATGCCCTCGAAGCCGGCGACACGGCCGCCCTCCGCCGCATGACCCTCACGCCGGCGGAGTTCATCTGGCTCTACTACCCGTCCACTCCCCAGTCGCTGCCGCCTTACGACCTGCGGCCCGGACTCATGTGGTTCATGCTCGAGGCCAACGGCAACCGCGGGTTCCGCCACCTGCTGGCCGAACGCGCCGGTGCCGATCTGGGATACGTGGGCTACCGTTGCGAAGGCCAGCCAAGCCCGGAAGGCGAGAACACCGTCTGGGGGCCCTGTCTGCTGCGGCGGGTCATCGCCCCGGGCGATACCACGGAGGAACGCCTCTTCGGCCTGGTCATCCGGCGGGGCGACCAGGTGAAGTTCGTGAGCTATACCAACAAGCTGGATTGAAGCGAGTCGAAGGGAGTCGAGAGGTCGAGAAGACGAGAGGTCGAGGAGCCTTCTGGGCTTTCACCTCTCGACCTCTCGACTCTTCGACCTCTCGACCTCTCGACCTCTCGACCTCTCGACTTCTCGACTTCTCGACTTCTCGACCCTCGACTCCATCGACTCCATCCCTGGACCGGTTTTCATCCATTCCGCCCTCGGGTTGGCGCATTTTCATCCGTGTGTCTAGATTGGCGCCGGTTTGGAAACCGTCCACCTCAACCTTCGGAGTTGTTGCCGTGCCCACCCGCGCTGCTCGTACCTCCGCTGCCCTCGCAGTGTTGTTCACGCTGGCCGCCTCACCCGCCGTCGTTGCCCAGCAGCCCACCTATCCGATGTTCAAGGTCTCGGGCCGCCTGCAGACGCAGTTCTACTACGCCGACAACAAGGATTACCAGGGCCTGGCGGCGACCACGAGCGACTTCTTCCTCCGGCGCGCCCGGATTCAGGTCGAGGGAAAGGTGACGGACCGGGTTTCGTTCGTCATTCAGCCCTCATACGAGAACGGCCGCAGCGGCGTCCGGCTGCGGGATGCCTTCCTCGATATCCGGCTGAGCCCGATGGACGCGAAGTCGACCCTGACCTTCCGCATGGGCCAGGAGAAGCGCCCCTTCGGCCGCTACGAACTCACGTCCTCCAACAACCTGCCGTCGCTCGAGCGGGGCGCGGCCCGCGGCCTGGTCCCGTTCGCCTCGAACAATCTCTTTGAGGGCAACGGATTCCTCTCGCACGACGTGGGCGCGTCGCTGATCTTCAATGCCCCCCTGGGCGACGATCACCCCGTCACGCTGCAGGCGGGCGTGTACAACGGCACGGGAGAAAGCGTGCAGGATGTGAACGGCGCGAAGTCCTTCGGCCTGCGCGGCACGATCGCCGTGACGCGGATGCTGAACGTCGGCGCTTCCTGGTATTCCCATGACGGGATCGTCGTCATCCAGGGCACCCCCGACTCCGCCTTCCGGAACACGGCCTTCGGCCTGGATGCCCAGTGGGGCAAGACGGGTGAACCCGGATTGTACCTGGTCGGCGACTACATGGACGGCAAGGACTTCACCGCCGCCAAGAACGGGATCCGGGGGATCTCGGTCGTGGGCGCCTGGCACGTGCGGCTGGCCAACGGCGGCTGGCTGTATGCGATCGAGCCGGCCGCGCGGTTCGACTTCGCCGACGCCAACACGGACAACCCGGACGACGGCGCCACCCTGATCTCCGGCGGAGTGAACCTCTATCTCTCGGCCAAGGCCCAGCTCCGCCTGATGGTCGAGCACCAGAGCTTCCAGGCCAGCGGAGCACCGTCCATCACCGGGGTGCGGTCGGCGGTGACGGTCAACTTCTGAACCGGGCCGGCGGGCCGACGGCCAGTTCCTGACGCAGGCGCCACGCCCGGCGTCGCAACGTCAGACCTGGCCCTCGGCCCGTCGGACCGTCCGCCGTTACTCTCCCGTGACATCCGTGACACCCCGCCGTGACCGCCGTCCCCTTCCTTCCTCCTCGTTGCAATATCGACCACCTTCGAGGAGCGACAATGCGCACATGGAGTCTCGGGATGGCCGCCGCGCTGGTGGCACTGGCGGGACCGGCCACCGCCCAGCAATCGCTGACCGGCGCCGGCGCGACCTTTCCCAATCCGATCTACACCAAGTGGTTTGACGCCTACAACCGGCAGACCGGAATCCAGATCAATTATCAGTCCATCGGCTCCGGCGGTGGCATCCGGCAGTACACCCAGGGCACGGTGGATTTCGGCGCTTCCGACGGCCCGATGACCGATGCGCAGATCGCGGCGGTCAACGGCAATGTGCTGCATGTCCCGACGGTGCTCGGGGCCGTCGTCCTGACCTACAATCTGCCGTCTCTGGGTGCCACCAAGCTCCGGTTCGACGGCAGCACCATCGTCGACATCTTCATGGGCCGGATCACGAAGTGGAATGACCCGAAGCTCCGGGCCCTGAACCCGGGAGTGAACCTGCCCGATCAGGACGTCATCGTCGTCCATCGCTCGGACGGGTCCGGCACCAGTTACGTGTTCACCGATTATCTGAGCAAGGTGTCCCCTGAGTGGCGCAGTCAGGTCGGCTTCAACACCTCGGTCAACTGGCCCACCGGCCTCGGCGGCAAGGGGAACGAGGGCGTGACCCAGCAGGTGAAGCAGGTCGAGGGTGCGGTCGGGTACGTCGAGCTCATCTACGCCATCTCCAACAACCTGCCGTACGGCCTGGTCAAGAATGCGGCCGGCAGCTTCGTGGAGCCCAGCCTGGCGAGTGTGACGGCGGCGGCGGCGAGCGCCGAGTTCTCCCGGGACACCGATTTCCGGGTATCGATCACCAACGCGTCGGGCGCCCGGGCCTACCCCATCTCCTCGTTTACCTGGCTTCTCATCCGCCGGGACAATCCCGACGCGGCCAAAGCCCGGCTGGTCCGGGATTTCCTGGCCTGGATGATCACCCCGGACGCGCAGCGGATGGCGGAGGATCTGCACTACGCCGCGCTCCCGACCGAGGTCGTGGACCTGATCCGCGTACGGCTGAAGAGCCTGCGGGCCGACGGGAAGGCGATTTCGTAGGACGGTCCGACGGTCCGACGGTCCGACGGTCCGACGGTCCGACGGTCCGACGGTCCGATGGTCCGACGGTCCGATGGTCAGGTGGCAGGCCGTCGGGCCGTCTGTCGTGACATTTCCGTTACATATCCGTGACCTTGGGGCGGTGGCTCGGGGATAGACTCCCCGAGCTATGGCCGCGCCTACGCTGCATGCCGACCCGGCCGTCGAGGCCGGGAGCCCGCTGGAGCGGGCCAGCTACGGAGACCGCCTGTTCAAGGCGGTCCTGATGCTGGCGGCGCTCGCCATCCCCATCCTGCTCGGGTTCCTGGTCTACGAGCTCTATACCGGCTCCCGCCTCGCGATCGGCGAGTTCGGGCTCGGTTTCATCACCTCCAGCACGTGGGATCCGGTGGCAGAGCGGTTCGGGGCCATGCCGCTCATCTTCGGGACGCTGGTGTCCTCGGCCCTCGCCCTGCTGATCGCGGTTCCGCTGTCGCTCGGCGTGGCGATCTACCTGACGGAGTTTGCCCCCCAGTTCATCCGCCAGCCGGTCGCGTTCATGCTGGAGCTGCTGGCCGCGATCCCGAGCGTGGTCTACGGGCTGTGGGGGATCTTCGTCCTGATTCCCTTTCTCAAGCGGTTCATCTTCCCGTTTCTGCGGGAGACCCTGGGGTTCCTCCCCCTCTTTCAGGGGCCGATCTACGGTCCATCGATGCTGGCGGCGGCGATCATCCTCGCCATCATGGTGATGCCCTACATCATGTCGGTGTGCCGGGAGGTCCTGCTGGCGGTTCCCGCGAGCCAGCGGGAGGCGGCGCTGGCCCTGGGCGCGACGCGCTGGGAGGCGGTGACGTCGGCGGTGGTCCCCTATGCCAGGTCGGGGATCATCGGCGCGGTCATTCTGGGGCTGGGCCGGGCGCTGGGCGAGACCATGGCGGTCACCATGGTGATCGGGAACCGGCATGAGATCGCCGCCTCGCTGTTCGCGCCGGGCTACACCATGGCCGCGTCGATCGCCAACGAGTTCACCGAGGCCGTGGGCGACATGCATCTGGCCGCGCTGGCCTACGTGGCGCTGGTGCTGTTCGTGGTGACCGTGCTGGTCAATGCGGCCGCCCGGCTGCTCATCTGGCGGGTCTCCCGCGGGGCCGCCATCGGGAGCAAGGCGCTGTGAACAGCCGCACCTGGCGCCGGGTCCGCGGCCGGTTCATGGTCGGCCTGATGGGCGGGGCGGTGATCCTCGCCCTGCTGCCGCTCATCTTCATTCTGATCAACCTGATCGTGAAGGGCGCGGGGAGCCTCAACCTCGCCTTCTTCACCCGGATGCCGGTGCCGGCGGGTGAAACCGGCGGCGGTGTCATGAATGCCATCGTGGGGACCCTGATCATCGTCGGCATGGCCTCGCTGATCGGTATCCCCATCGGGATCGCCGCCGGCGTCTATTGCGCCGAGTATTCCGGCAGCCGGCTGGCCTGGATCAGCCGGTTCGTGGCCGACGTCATGAACGGCACACCGTCGATCGTGGTCGGGGTCTTCGCCTGGACCTGGATCGTGGCCACCCAGAAACACTTCTCGGCCCTGGCCGGCAGCGTGGCCCTGGCCATGCTCATGATCCCGATGGTCATGCGGACCACCGAGGAGATGATCAAGCTGGTCCCCAACTCACTGCGGGAGGCCGCGCTGGCCCTGGGGTATTCGCGCTGGCGGACCTCGCTCGTGGTGGTACTGCGGACGACGCTGCCGGGCATCACGACCGGGACCCTGCTGGCGGTAGCCCGGATCGCCGGCGAGACCGCCCCGCTCCTGTTCACCGCGCTGGGCAGCCAGTTCTTCAGTACCAAGGTGAATCAGCCGATGGCGGCCCTGCCGCTCACGATCTTCACCTACGCGACGGGTCCGTATGAGGAGTGGCACCGTCTGGCCTGGGCCGCGGCTCTGGTACTCATCATGGTGGTGTTCCTGCTGAGCTTCGGCGCCCGGCTGGCGACCCGGCGGAGGTACCGTGTCGGCCACTGAGGCCGCCGCCGTGCCGCACCTGATGGCGGACAAGCTCACGGCCATGTACGGCAAGTTCACCGCCGTGAAGAACGTCTCGTTGAGCTTCGCCAACAACACGGTGCACGCCTTGATCGGGCCCTCCGGCTGCGGCAAGTCGACCTTCCTCCGGGCGCTGAACCGGATGCACGAGTTGACCGACCAGGCCTGGGTCACCGGCCGGGTCCTGCTGGACGGTCAGGACGTCTATGACCGCCGGGTCAACGTCATGGAGCTGCGGCGGCGGATCGGCATGGTCTTTCAGCGCCCCTCGCCGTTCCCGACGATGTCCATCTACGGCAACGTCGCGGCGGGGCTCAAGCTGAACGGCAGGCTTTCCCGCGCGGACCGGGACGCCATCGTCGAGGAGTCGCTCCGGCGGGCCGCCTTGTGGGACGAGGTCAAGGACCGGCTCCGGACCAGTGCCATGGCCCTCTCCGGGGGGCAACAGCAGCGGCTCTGCATCGCGCGGACCATCGCCCCCCGGCCGGAAGTCATCCTGCTGGACGAGCCCACCGCCTCGCTCGACCCGCAGGCGACGCAGCGGATCGAGGAGCTGGTGTTCGAGCTGAAGCGGGATTTCACGATCATCATCGTGACCCACAACATGCAGCAGGCGGCCCGGGTCTCGGATACGACCACGTTCTTCTATCTTGGAACCATGGTGGAGACCGGCCCCACCCGGCAACTCTTCACCGCGCCCCGGAACGAGCAGACCGAGGCCTACATCACAGGCAGGTTCGGATGAGAACCCTATCGGAGCCGGCGGCCAGCCTCATCCCGAAGGCGACCCTGACCCCCCGCCCGGCCCAGGCCGCCCGGGGGCGGGATCAGACCCCGGCGATCGAGGCGCGGGATTTCCGCTTCTACTACGGCCCCGCCCCGACGCTGAAAGGCATCTCCCTGGCCATTCCGCGGAAGGCGGTGACGGCGATCATCGGGCCGTCCGGGTGCGGGAAATCCACCTTCCTCCGTTCGATCAACCGCCTCAACGAACTGATCCCCGGCACCCGCTGGGAGGGCGATATTCTGATCGACGGCCGCCCGATTCTCGCGGCGGGGGTCGACGTCGTGGCCCTCCGGCTCAAGGTCGGCATGGTCTTCCAGCGCCCGAACCCCTTCCCCAAGAGCATCTTCGCCAACGTGGCCTACGGGGCGGCGTTGAACGGCCTGGTGAGCCGGCGGGACCTGCCCGACCTGGTCGAGCAGTGCCTGCGGCGGGCAGCCCTCTGGGAGGAGGTCAAGGACCGGCTGGACGAACCCGCGACCGGGCTCTCCGGCGGCCAGCAGCAGCGCCTGTGCATCGCGCGGGCCCTGGGCAACCAGCCCGAGATCCTGCTGATGGACGAGCCCTGTTCCGCGCTCGACCCGATCGCGACCCAGCGGGTGGAGGAGCTGATCGTGGAACTCAAGCGGGACTACACGATTGTGATCGTCACGCATAACATGCAGCAGGCCGCGCGCGTTTCGGATTTCACGGCCTTCCTCGACCAGGGCACCCTGGTGGAGTTTGGCGAAACCGAGCGGGTGTTCACGTCCCCGCAGCATGAGCGCACGGAAGCCTATATTACGGGGAGATTCGGATGAGCCTCGATACGCATCGCCATTTCCACGACGAGCTGAACCACGTCAAGGTGCGCCTCCTCACCATGTCGGGTGAGGCGGAAGCCGCGCTGGGCCTGGCCGTCGAGGCGCTGCTCGAGCGGGACGGCGACAAGGCCGCCGGCGTGATCGCCGGAGACCGGGTCATCGACAACATGGAGATGGAAATCGAGGAGCAGTGTATCAATCTGCTCGCGCTCCAGCAGCCGATGGCCCGGGATCTCCGGATGCTGACGTCCGCGCTCAAGATCGCCAACGATCTCGAACGCGTGGGGGACCACGCGGTGAACATCGCCCAGTCGGCCGAGCGGCTCAGTCACGTCCGCCCGATCGCCCCCGAGCCCGAGCTGGTCGAAATGGCCCGGCTCACCCGGGAAATGCTCTCCGATGCGCTGGAGGCGTTCATCCGGGGAGACGCGGTCGCCGCCCGGGAGATCTGCATCCGGGACGACAAGGTGGACGCCCTGCACCGGTCGGTCTTCCGCATCCTGCTGACCCACATGATGGAAGATCCGCACACCATCGGCACCGGAATGGAGCTGTTCCTGGTGAGCCGGAACCTGGAGCGGGTGGCGGACCTGGCGACCAACGTGGCGGAGGACGTCGTGTTTCTGGTCGAAGGCAAGTCCATCAAGCACCATTCGGAGGACCGGGGCGAGGCGCGCCCGAGCGGCGCCCACGCCAGTCCGCTCGCATGATCAGCCGCCCCGCGACCGACCCCGCCCCGCCGGCGCCCCCCGGGCTCCAGCGGGGCGAGCGTATTGCCGCCATCGACGTCGGCTCCAATTCCATCCGGCTGGTCGTCGCCGAGTATGACCCCGCCGCCGGCCTGACGATCATCGACGAAGTGAAGGAGCAGCCCCGGCTGGCCGCGGGCTTTGCCCGGACCGGCCGGCTGGATGAGGCCGCCATCGAGCGCGCCTATCAGACCCTGCGCCGGATGGCGGAGGTGTGCCAGCGCCGGGGCGTCCGGCGCATCAACGCCGTGGCGACGGCGGCCGTGCGGGAAGCGGAGAACGGCGAGAGCTTCACCCGCCTGGTCCGGGAGGAGCTGGAGATTCCGCTCCGCATCATCGACGCGGAAACCGAAGCCCAGCTTTCATTCCGCTCGGTGGCCCACCACTTCCACCTTGAGGGCGGCCGCACCATCGTCGCCGACATCGGCGGCGGCAGCCTCGAGCTGGTCGGGGTGGTGGATGGACTCGTGGAATACGCCACCTCCCTGCCCTTCGGCGCGGTCCGGACCACCGAGGTCCATCTGCCGGGCAAGCGGGAACCGCGCAAGGAAATCGCGGCGCTCCGCACCCAGGTGCGCAAGCGCCTCCGCAAGGCCCTGCCGGGAAAGGAATGGGCCGGGGCACGGGTGATCGGCTCGGGCGGCACGTTCACCAACATGGGCCGGATGGCGGCCGCGCGGCGGGGGACTCCCGTCTCCCAGCCGGTCCATGGTCTGGCGGTGAAGGCCGCCGAGGTCGAACATCTGCTGGAATGGCTGGCCCACATGACCCCGGAGCAGCGGAGCCGGGTGCCGGGACTCAATCCTCAGCGATCCGACATCATCACTGCCGGGCTGGCGGTCACGGCGTCCGTCCTGGACTGGGTCGGCGCCCGGGAAGTGGTGATCAGCGCCTACGGGCTCCGGGAGGCGCTGCTGCTCGAAATGATCGGCCAGGAGGCCATTCCGGTCTCGGTGGATCCGCTCCGCCTGGTCCGTGAATTCGTCGAGCGCTGCCACGGCGACCGGCGGCATGTCGAGCATGTCCGGCTGCTGGCGCTGCAGCTGTACGACCAGCTGGCCCGGGACCTGGAGCCCGACCCGGAGGAACGGGCGATCCTGGAGTGTGCCGCGCTGCTCCACGACGTGGGCCAGATGGTGAGCTACCGGAAGCATCACAAGCACAGCTATCAGCTCATCATGCATGCCGATCGCCTGAACCTGCCCCCGCGGGAGCGCGAACTGGTCGCCCTCATCAGCCGGTATCACCGGCGCAAGGGGCCACGGAAGAAGCACCGGCAGTTTGCCGGACTCGACGCCGCCGACCAGGATCTGGTCCGCCGGATGTCAGGCCTGCTGCGGGTGGCCGACGGTCTGGACCGCGGCCACACCGCGCTGGTGGAGAGCGTCCGGGTGCAGTTGACCCGGGACCGCTGCTTCGTCCGCGCCATTCCCAGGCTCGCCGGCAGCGATCTGTCCCTGGAGGTCTTCACCGCCCAGCAGAAATCGGACGTCCTGGCGCGCGTCCTCGGCCGCGAGGTTCTGGTCGGATCGGCGGGCGACACCGGCTGATTCCGCGAGCGCGACGCACCCACCCCTTGCGCCGCCCACCCCGTTGCCACGAGTTTCAACAGGACGCCTCCCAGGAGCCCTGCCATTCGTCGCGACCTGTTCCCCCTGGTTCAGCAGGCCCTGTCGGACCGGTACACGATTGAGCGTGAACTGGCCCGCGGCGGCGCCGGGCGCGTCTTTCAGGCGCGCGACCAGGCGGGCGAGCCGGTCGCGATCAAGATCCTCCACCCGGAGCTGGTCGTCAGCGTCACCGCCGAGCGCTTCCTTCGGGAAATCGGCCTGCTGTCCCGGCTGGACCACCCGCTCATCACCAAGGTCATCGATTACGGCGAACGCGACTGGCTGGTGTACTACGCCATGCCGCTGGTCGAGGGACCGACACTGCGAAATCACCTCGACAACCAGCGCTACGCCAGCATCGACGATACGCTGCGGATCGCCAGCGACCTGTTGTCGTCGCTGGGGTACGCGCATGAGCACGGCATCATGCACCGGGACGTCAAACCGGAGAACGTCGTACTCTCTCCCCAGGGCGCCGTCCTGCTGGATTTCGGCATCGCACGCGCGATCGAAGTGGCCGGCACCGAGCGCCTCACCCGGTCGGGCTTTACGGTGGGAACATCTTCCTACATGAGCCCGGAGCAGGTCTCCGCCCTGCCCAGCGTCGACACCCGCAGCGACATCTATTCGCTGGGCTGCCTGCTCTACGAGTGCCTCGCGGGCAAACCGCCGTTCTACCACCGGAACGAATCGGTGGTGCTGCAGCTGCAGCTCACGGCCCCGCAGCCCGACATCCGGCTGCAGCGTCCCGAGACGCCGGCCCCCCTGGCCGAAGCCATCTTCCGTGCGATGGCCCAGGAGCCCGATGCCCGGTGGCAGTCGGCCGGCGAAATGCGGGACCGCGTCATGGAAGCGGCGGCTCCCAATCGTACCGATCACCCCTGAAAATCGAGATCCCCGGTCGCCAGGACCGATCCGGCGAATGACCTCCGGGTGGCGGCGTGCGGCGGCTCGGTCCAGCCCGCCAGTTCCAGCAGGTGCGCCGTCAACCGGTTGACCTCATCGGCCTCTTCGGGCGTCGCCGCGACCGCAGCCGCCAGATCGACCCAGGACATCGCCTCCTCCAGCGCATAGCGCACCAGGGCGCCGTGGCTCGCCGCCAGCGCCCATTTGTAGGCCAGGTCATGCTCGCCGGCGTGCTCGGCGTGCCGGGCGATCCGGCCCGCCAGTTGCTCCACCCCTTCCGACGCGGCCATCTGCTCCAGCGCCAGCGCGATGCTCCGGTGAATCTCCCGGCGCCGCGACACCGTGCAATCGTCGTGCACCACCTTGGCGATCAGCGAATGCGCGGCGCGATAGACCCCGCCCGTCTCGGCCACCAGCCGCCGGCCCACCAGTTCATCGCACAACGCGGCGACGTGGAGCCGGGAGATGCCGTGGACCCGCGAGAGCAGCTCGGTCTGGCAGGAGCCGGCAACGACGATCGTGGCGAACAGGTCCCGCAGTTCGATCGGCAGGTGCGCGATCCGCTCGGCGATCGCGTCCTGCACGGTCCGGGGCATCGGGATGGGCCGGGATGAATCCAGATTGACCTCCGGCCCCGGCTTCCACACGCCGGTCGCCTCGTCGACGGCCAGCAACCCCTGCGCAAACAGCGTCTTCAGCAGTTCCACGATGTAGAACGGGTTTCCCCCGGTGACCTCATGGACCCGCCGGGCGAAGCGCTGGCCGCCGGCCGGATCGCGGAGGTGGCCCATTTCCTGAATCAGCGACCGGACCCGGTCCTCGTCGAGCTGCCCCACGGTGATCACCGAGGCGTGCGCCTGGGTCCGCATCGCCCGGAGGAGCCGCGACGCGGGGGCATCCCGTTCCAGTTCACCCAGGGTCACCGTCGCCAGCACCAGGATCGGCCCCACGCTCCAGCGCCGGATCAGGAAATGGAGCAGGGCACAGGTCTCGCTGTCACACCACTGCAGGTCGTCGATCAGGACCAGCACCGGCCGCTCGACCGCAAGCGCGAGTACGAGCTGCGCCAGACCCTCGAACAGACGCCACCGGCCGGCGGCGTCGGCTTCCACCGGCGGCTCCGCCAGGCCGCTGAAGATCCGGCGCAACTCGGGCAGGAGCCGGGAGGCCTCCGACAGCCACTCGGGATCCGCGCCGGCCAGGCCGGGCGCGTTCAGTCCGCCCCGCATCGCCTCCACTACCGGCCCGAACGGCGTACCGTCGCGCGGGTCATACCCCCGGCCGTGCAGTATCGTCGCCCCCTCCGCCCCGGCCCAGCGCAGGAACTCCTCCGCCAGGCGGGTCTTGCCGACTCCGGCTTCGCCTTCGATCAGCAGGGCCTGCCCGTGCCCGCGCCGCAGCCCCTGCCAGGCATCGACCAGCGCGGCCCACTGATCCTCCCGGCCAATCAGGCCCGAGTCGAGCTGGGGGCCGCGCGCCAGCCATTCGGCGGAAATCGGCTTGAGCGGCACCGCGCCGCGGTCCTGCTCGATCCGGGTCACCAGATCGTTCAGCGGAGGCCCGGGTTCCAGCCCGGCACCGCGCAGACGGTCCCTCAGGGCGTGCAGCTCCCGCAGCGCCCGGGCGCGTTCGCCCCCCAGATAGAGCGCCTCTCCCAGGACCCGCCCGGCCTCTTCGGCCAGGGGTTCCGCGGCCACCCAGCGCTCGGCCCAGCCGACCGCCTCCCGCCACCGCCACCGGAGCATGCGGTCCCGGGCCAGTTCGGACAGGGCATCCCGGTAGCAGCGCCGGACCCGGGCCCGGACTCCGTCCGCCCAGTCCTCGAAGGCCGGTGCCCGGCGGACGCTCAGGCCCGTGAGGCACGCGGTCGCGTCAAAGCCGGCCACGGCTGCGGGATCGCTTCCGGCCGACGCCAGGAGCTGGACGACATCGCACTCGGGGGGATCGATCAACTGGACGGTCGTCCGGGTCACCTCGATCCCGTCACCCAGGGTCTGTTTGAGCCGGCGGAGCGCCTGGCGGAGCGACGCCCGGGCCTGGGCATCGGTTGAATCCCCCCAGAGCAGGGAAGCCAGTTGCTCGCGGGGGTGGCAACCCGGTTCCAGGACCAGAAATGCAAGCAGACCAAGGTCTTTCGCGCCGATGGAGAGCTCGTCGGCGTGTGCGTCGCGGATGGACACGGGGATCCCGCACAGGCGGAGATAGAGCCCGGACATCGCGCCACCTTGGAAGGGGAGGCCACTGGAGAAGGTACGCCCGATTCACGTTTCGGCAAGCAGCGATTCACGCCCGATTCACGGTGCCCCCGGCAGCTTGTCCCCCGCTGCTTGCAGCACCCTGACCACCCTTTTCAGGAGGCACTCATGGCCGACTCCAAGAACCCCGTCCGGCTCAAGCTGACGCCGGAACAGCAGAACGAGATCAAGAAGGTGACCGGCAAGAACGCGGACGCCCTCGAGCTCAGCGTGGAGGAGCTGGAAGAGCGCATCGCGCCGGCGAAGCTGACGCCCCAGTAATTCAGGACAAGGGATGGGGGTGCACGCTGGGTGCGCCCCCGGTCCCCCGGCCCCGGGAGGAAGCATGACGACCAAGAAACGCGAGTCGTTCCGGATCACGCTGACGCCCGAGCAGCGCCAGCAGTACCGGGAAGCGACCAACCAGGATGCGGAAGCCATCGAGCTTTCGCTGGAAGAACTGGAAGAGAGAATCGCCCCGATGAAGCAGGGCTGGCGTCCGATCTACTGACCGCCGGTCATCCCAATCGGCTGCCAGTCGCCGGTATCGATCGTTCCGCGGGATTGCAGTCCCCGCACGCGGCCCCCGCGATACGGTCACCGACGGCTGGCAGCCGGTTTCGCCTGGCGCCGCGGCGCCAGCCATGCCCAGACGACGACATGAGGGGGCCCCATGTCCGACCCGACCGATGTCATCCCGCCCCCGGCCCATGAACTGAAGGAAGAACTCGAGCGTCTCCGGCTGCTCCACACCATCAGCCAGGAATTCAACTCGTCGCTCGAGCTGGAAGAACTGCTGCCCACCGTCTTCCATTCGGTGCTGAACGCCGTCGGAGCCCAGGGGGGATCCCTGTGGATCCGGGAGGGGGACGAACTGCGGTGCCAGCTGGCTCTGGGCGCCTCGAGCCAGAAGCTGGTCGGCACGACCATGCCGGT
>JBFXBG010000025.1:0-30461 GCA_050183505.1 Gemmatimonadales bacterium
CTCGTAGAGCGTTCCGTCGCTGGTCACGAGCCAGATGGACTGACCCACCACCGCGATGCCTTCATAGTCTCCCCGCAATCCCCGGCGACCGAGCGAGAAACTCCTGAGGATCCGGCCACTGCGGTAATCCACCTCGAAGATGATCCCGCGCTCGTCGTCATGCGCAAAGAGGCGCCCCTCGGCGTTCATGGCGAGCCCCGAGATCTCGGTCAGCGCCCGCGGAAGCCGATAACGGGCCACGGGCGGATCGAGTTGATCCTGGGCGCCGGCCAGGCAGGGCATGAGGCAAAGGGCGGCGAGAAGCGCGGCGAAGCGAAGGGTCCGGTAGTCGAATGGGGATGGTTTCAAGTCTGGCTGCCGGGCTGACGGAATCTGAAAACTACCAGAGTGGGTAATGGGAAGATCAGATCAATGGTTCCCGCCTTGCTCTCCGGGCGTCCATGGTGAAAGGCGGGCAGGGAGGAATCAGTACCGCTCCAGGTCCTTTCCCACCACGACCTTCCCGGTGAATCCACCCGCCCGCACTCCGGCGAGCAGTTCGTCGTCGGTCGCGCCCATGCGGATGATGTGGGTCAGAACCAGCAGCGCCGGGCGCGCGCGCGCGGCGATCTCTCCCAGTTCCCGGTCCGAGGTGTGGAACGACCGCATGTACCGGGGCCAGTCGCCGCCGCCCGGACGAAGCTCCGGCATGAGGTGGGCCTCCGAATAGACCTCATGCACCAGCACGTCGACGCCCCGCGCCGCACGCTCGAGGGCCTCGCCGGGCCGGGTGTCGCCCGAGATCACGATGGACCGTCCGCCCGCGTCCACCCGGTAGCCGAACGCCTGCGCCCAGCTGCCATGGGGTACGGGGAATGCCGTGACCGTCACCCCGTCCCGGTCGTAGACGACACCGGGGCCGATCTCGGTCGCGTTGACCTTGTACCCGTCCGGCGGTTCGTGTTCCAGTCCGTCGATCCGGATCCTGATGTCCTCCTCATATGCCGCGAGCAGATGATCGGTCATCCGCTTGAGGCCGCGGGGTCCATAGACCTGCATCGGACCCTTGCGACCCATCACCCAGGAGGTGAGAACCAGATCCGGATAGCCCAGCGTGTGGTCGGTATGCAGGTGGGTAATGAAAAGCGCCGAGACGCCGTTGATGGGAAGCCCGGCGGCCGCAAGCTGCCGTTCGACCCCGGGCCCCGCGTCGAAAAGAAAGACCCGCTCCCCCACCACGACCGCGGTGGCCGGCCCGGATGCGGCCGGATTCGGCCTCGGCATGCCGGTACCGAGGAGCACGACTTCAGCCGCGGGCGGAGCGGGTTGCTGCGCCGCGAGTGCGGCCGGCCCGCCGAGGACGGCGGCCAGCGCCAACGTGTGGATACGCATGACGGACCTCACGGGTTCTGGCGGGCAAGGACGACGCCGCCCGGACGCGCAAAGCGGACGGCGCCGCCGGAATCGATCTCGGCCGGTACGGGGTCGGGAAGGAACGCTTCGGTATCAAGCAGGGTCCGTGTGCCCGGTGCGTCCGCCGGGATCGGTCCGCTTCCCCGCAGCCGTACCACGACCGCGACCCGGTCCGGTCCCGTCCCCCGCTGCATGACGATTGCGTCGTCTCCCACGGCACGGACCTCGGCCGTGTCGTTCCGCAGGCCCGGATGGCTCGCTCTCAACCGGAGCAACGCCGCATGCAAGGCTGCGATCCCCGCGTGCGGCGGCCGCAGCGATTCCTCCCAGACGAGCCGGCAGCGCTCGAACGTACCCGGATCCTGGGGATCCGGAATCGCCCCCCGCGAGGCCGGCGAGGAGTAGCCCCGGAACCGGGCAAACTCGCGCCGCCGGCCCTCGGTGACAAGCCGTCCCAGCTCGGCGTGGTGGTCGGTGAAATAGAGAAAGGGCGTCGAGGCCGCCCATTCCTGGCCCATGAACAGCAGCGGCGTCTCGGGCGCGGTGAGCTGCAGCATGACGGCGGCGGAGAAGGCCGGCAACCCGGCGTCGTGCTGCAGCCGGGTGCCCAGCGGGCGATTGCCGACCTGGTCGTGATTCTGCACCGAGGTCACGAACCGGCGCAACGAAATGCCTCCGGGGTCGGTGCCGCGGAGGCCTCTGTAGAAGGCCGACGGCTGGCCGGTGAAGAACCAGCCCTGCCGCAGCGTCGTCGCGAGCCCTCGGGCCGAGCCGGTGAAATCGGCGAAGTAGCCGTCGTCGTCTCCCGCCACGATCCGGCGCAGCTCGTGATGAAAGTCATCCGACCACACCGCGTCGAGTCCCCAGCCGCCGTCCGCTTCGGGGCGCACCATGTGGGCCAGATTGCGGTGGTCCTCGGCGATCACCAGCACGGTCCGGGGGGCCGCGACGTCCCGAACGCGCTCCGCCAGCTCGGCAAGGACGTGGCGGGGGCTCTCATCCACGATGACGTGCGTGGC
Organism: Gemmatimonadales bacterium; assembly: GCA_050183505.1. Classification (GTDB taxonomy): domain Bacteria; phylum Gemmatimonadota; class Gemmatimonadetes; order Gemmatimonadales; family GWC2-71-9; genus JBFXBG01. The sequence goes on from JBFXBG010000025.1 coordinate 2,412, forward strand.
GTCAAGCCGGAGCCCGTCGATGTGATACTCCCGGATCCAGTGCTCCGCATTCTGGACGAAGAACTCGCGCACCATCCCGCTGCCGGGCCCGTCGAAATTGATGCCCTCGCCCCAGGGGGTGCGGTGGCGGGGAGAGAAGTACGCGTCCGAGAAGCGGCCGAGGTAGTTACCGTCCGGGCCGAGGTGGTTGTAGACCACATCCAGATGGACGGCGAGATCCAGGCCATGCGCCGTGTCGACCAGGCGGCGGAGATCCTCCGGCGTTCCGTAGGCGGGAGCCGGGGCGTACAGCGCCACGCCGTCGTAGCCCCAGTTGCGCCGGCCGCCAAAGGCGGCGACCGGCATGAGTTCCACGCCCGTGACGCCGAGATCCCGGAGCCGGGCCAATCGGCCGGCGGCGGCGGCGAAGGTCCCCTCCGGCGTGAAGGTCCCCACATGTAGCTCATAAAGCACCAGGCCGGGAAGGCCCCGGCCGGTCCACTGCTGATCGGTCCATTCGTACCCGGCGGGATCCACCAGTTGCGAAGGGCCATGCACGCCATCCGGTTGAGCCCGGGAGGCCGGGTCCGGCCAGGGGCCGGCGCCGTCGACCAGGTAGCGGTAGCGGTCGCCGGCGGCCGGCCCGGGAATGAAGCCCTCGAACATCCCGTCGGGCGCGGGCGCCAGGCGGACTGTGTCTCCGGTGGGTTCGAGCAGAACCTCGACTGTGGTATGCCCCGGTGCCCAGACCCGGAACCGGGCGCCGCCCGGTTCGCACCGGGCGCCGGTCCACCCCAGGGTCATGCGGGCGCGCCGCGGAAGACGACGATGGCGAGCGGCGGCAGCGCCACGACGATCGAGGCCGGTTGTCCCTGCCAGGAGACCGGCACAGCCTCCACGCCGCCGAGGTTCCCCTGGCCGCTGCCGCCGTACTGCACAGCATCGCCGTTCAGGATCTCCTCCCACCAGCCGGTGAACGGAACGCCGATGCGGTAGTTGTGGCGGGGCACCGGGGTGAAGTTGCAGGCCACGATCAGCCGCTCGCCGGTACCGCGCGGCCGCCGCATGAAGGTGAGCACGCTCTGATCGCTGTCGGCCGGATCGATCCAGCTGAAGCCCTCGGTCTCGCAGTCGAGCTCGTGCAGGCCCGGGTGGTCCCGGTAACGGCGGTTGAGGTCCTTGACCCAGCGCTGGACCCCCTGGTGCGGCTCGTATTCCAGCAGATGCCAGTCCAGGCTGACATCATGGTTCCACTCACGGCCCTGGCCGAATTCGCCGCCCATGAACACGAGCTTCTTGCCCGGCTGGACGTACTGATAGCCGAGCAGCAGCCGCAGGTTGGCGAACTTCTGCCAGTCGTCGCCCGGCATGCGTCCCAGGAGGCTGCCTTTGCCGTGCACGACTTCGTCATGGGAAAGCGGCATGACGAAATTCTCGGTGAACTGGTACAGGCCCCGGAAGGTGAGTTCATTGTGATGGAACCGGCGGTAGACCGGTTCCCGGGCAAGGTATTTTAGCGTGTCATGCATCCAGCCCATGTCCCACTTGAATCCGAAGCCCAGCCCGCCGATGTAGGTCGGGCGGGATACCATGGGCCACGCGGTGGATTCTTCGGCGATGGTCATGACGCCCTCGCCGCCGCCGTACACCGTCTCGTTGAACTGGCGCAGGAACTGCACCGCTTCGAGGTTTTCCCGTCCGCCGAACCGGTTCGGAATCCACTCGCCTTCCTTCCTGGAGTAGTCGAGGTAGAGCATCGACGCGACGGCGTCCACCCTGAGGCCGTCGACGTGAAACATCTCGAGCCAGTACATCGCGTTGCTGAGCAGGAAGCTGCGGATCTCGTGCCGGCCGTAGTTGAAGATGAAGCTGCTCCAGTCCGGGTGAAATCCCTGCCTCGGATCGGCGTGCTCATAGAGATGGGTGCCGTCGAAAAAGCCGAGGCCGTGCTCGTCGGTGGGGAAATGAGACGGAACCCAGTCGAGGATCACGCCGATGCCGTGCTGGTGCAGGGTATCGATCAAGTACATGAAATCCTGCGGACTGCCGTAGCGGCTGGTGGGGGCGAAGTAGCCGGTGATCTGGTACCCCCAGGATCCGTAGAACGGATGCTCCATGACCGGAAGGAACTCGACGTGGGTGAATCCCATGTCCACTACGTAGTCGGTGAGTTCCCGCGCCAGCTCCCGGTAGGTCAGCGGCCGGGGCGGGTCGTCGACGGTCCGGCGCCAGGAGCCAAGGTGCACCTCATAGATGGAGGCCGGCTCCCGGAGCGGCTGCCGGGTGCGGCGCCGGGTCATCCATTCGGTATCGCCCCACTCGTAGTCCAGGGTCCAGACCTTCGAGCCGGTCTTCGGGGGCGACTCGCTGTGGACCGCGTAGGGATCGGCCTTGTCCGCCTGATAGTTCCCTTCCCGGGACACCACATGGTACTTGTACACCGCGCCGTTGGTGATCTCCGGAATGAACCCCTCCCAGATACCGGAGGACCCGCGGTGCGCGAGTTCATGGGAGTCCTTGTTCCAGCCGTTGAAATCGCCCATGACGCTGACCCGGGCGGCCGAGGGGGCCCAGACGGCGAACCAGGTGCCGGTCCGGCCGTCGCACTCGCCGGGGTGGGAGCCCAGTTTCTGCCAGATCCGGGTGTGCGTACCCTCGTTGAAGAGATGGATATCCTGCTCGCCGAGCCGGGTGGCGTGGTGCCATACGGCCCGGGAGGGGGCGCGTTCGGGAGCACGCGTTTTCAGTCGCTCGGTCATGGTCGGTACTCCTTATTCCGGGCCGGACGACGTCAGGTCTGGGCCTTGAGCAGCGCACGGATGCCGCGGATCGGGATCCGCACCCATTCCGGCCGGTTGTTGAGTTCGTATGCCAGTTCGTAGACCGCCTTCTCCAGCAGGAGAATGCGGAGCAGCAGGTCCTTCTGTTCCGGTTTCGGGGGAATGAAACGGGCGTCTCCCGCCGTGTCGAAATACCCCTTGAGGAAGGCCGCACTGACCCACTTCCGCCAGAAGTTGGCCATGGGCTCGAGATTGGCCGCCTCACCCGGGCGGATCACACCGAGGCCGGCCGGTCCGTAGAGGACCGTGTGGACGGCATAGTCGAACGAACGCAGCATCCCCGCGACGTCCCGCAACGGGGAACGCTTGAGCCGGCGCTCGGTCACGCTGCGGGCGGGTTCGCCTTCGAAGTCGATGATGATGAAGTCCCGGCCGGCGTGGAGCACCTGGCCCAGGTGATAGTCCCCGTGACAGCGGATCCGGACCGCGTCGATCCGCTTGGCGACGATGGCATGGAACGCCTGCAGCACCTGCTCCTCGTTGGTCACGAGCCGCCGGGCCAGGTGGCCCACATCGGGCGGAACCCGGGCCAGGCGTTCGCGCAGCATGCCGAAGGTTCTCGCGGTCAGATTCCGCATCGACTGGTACAGCGACCGCTGGTACAGCGTCCCGAACGGTTCCGGGCTCAGCGCCGGGTCCTCGGTATCGCTCGCGAGCGCCAGGTGCATTTCCGCGGTGCGCCGTCCCAGCAGCTCGGCTTTCTCCAGGTAGGTGCCGATCAGCTCTCCGGCAATCTCCGGCCGCTCCTGCCGGGCCAGGTCGAGCGAGGTTCCCGCCGGAACCGGGATTTCCTCGTCATGCGAACGGCGCAGCTGGGCCCGTTCGAAGTAGTGCTTGACCTCATCCAGCGTGTAGCGCCAGGCATCTCCTTCGTTGGGCACGAAGCCGAGCAGGATACCCACCGTGACCGGCTCGTGCCGGGGCCGGCGGTATTCCACGGCGCCGGCCAGGGGCGCGACGTTGGTGAACCCGGTTTTCTCGGTGAAGAACCGGCCCAGCTCGAGTTCCGGGTTGATGCCTTCGGTGAGGCGCCGGATCACCTTCAGGATGTAATGGGTACCGAACACCACCGAGCTGTTGCTCTGTTCGGCCCCCAGCACATAGGGGGCGCCCGGCGGTCCATGATCGGCCTGCACCCGGCGGAAGACCCGGGTCTGGCTGGCGACCAGCTCGCCGGACTGGCCCTTGATCGTGCGCTTCCGGGAGATCATGTCGAGCAGCGGCTGGCCGGCGATGGCATCGATCAGGCCGTCGCACAGGATACCCTGGACCGGCCCCTCCCGGCCCTCGGCCTCGAGGTCCGCGATCACCGCGCTCTGCTCGTCCTTGTGCAGCCGGGCCGCCAGCGCTCCGGTGGCGAAGAGTATCGGCACCGCGTAGGTATCCGGGGTTCCGTCTTCGTACTCCACCTCGACCAGCAGCACGACGCTGTCTCCGCCCTGCCCGTTCAGCGGCATGACGTCCTGAATCGTGACGTCGGCGATCTCGCGCGCCTTGCCGGCGAACCAGCGGCGGTCCCGCAGGAAGTCGGGGAGCGCATTCTCCAGCGCCTGGCGGGTGGCTCCCCGGAACACCTGCTCCCATCCTCCCCGCACCCGGAGCGAGGGAATCTGCCGCCCGCCGGGCAGGGCCGGCTGGTCGCTCCGGCGCAGCAGGAACCAGTAGAAGGAGTGCGGCCCGATGGTGAGCAGGTACGGCAGTTCGCCGATGGGGGGGAAGGTATTGTGGCCGAACATTTCCAGCGGGACGACGCCCTTGTAGTCGGCCAGGTCCAGTTCCACGTACTCGACCGAGCCGGAGAGATTGGCCACGACCAGAATGTGCTGGTCCTCATGGCTGCGCACGAAGGCAAGGACCTTGCGGTTCCGGGGCGCGAGGAAATGGATGTCGCCCCGGCCCAGCGCCTGGTAGTGCCGCCGGACCGCGATCAGGCGCTTCATCCAGTGGTAGATCGAGTTGATGCTGTTCTGCTGAGCTTCGACGTTGATCGCCTCGAAGTGGTATTCCGGGTCGATGATCACCGGCAGGTAGAGCCGCTGGGGGTTGGCCCGGCTGAACCCGGCGTTGCGGTCGGAACTCCACTGCATCGGCGTGCGGACGCCGTTGCGATCACCCAGATAGAAGTTGTCCCCCATGCCGATCTCGTCCCCATAGTAGAGGACCGGCGTGCCCGGCAGGGAGAACAGGAGCCCGTTCATGAGCTCGATGCGCCGGCGGTCGTTCCCCAGCAGCGGCGCCAGGCGCCGCCGGATGCCGAGGTTGATCCGGGCCCGGGTGTCCCGGGCGAAGGTGCGGTACATGTAGTCCCGCTCTTCGTCGGTCACCATCTCCAGCGTCAGTTCGTCGTGGTTGCGGAGAAACAGCGCCCACTGGCAGGTGGCGGGGATCTCGGGCGTCTGCTTCAGAATGTCGATGATGGGGAACCGGTCCTCCATCTGCAGCGCCATGAACAGCCGGGGCATGACCGGAAAATGAAAGGCCATGTGGCATTCGTCACCGTTCCCCAGATAGGCCACCGCGTCTTCCGGCCACTGGTTGGCTTCGGCCAGCAGCATCCGGTCGCTGTACTTCTGGTCGACATGAGCCCGGAGTTCCCTCAGGAATCCGTGGGTCTCCTCCAGGTTCTCGCAGTTGGTCCCTTCCCGCTCGTACAGATAAGGAATGGCATCCAGCCGCAGGCCGTCCACGCCCAGGTTGAACCAGAAGTCCAGTGCCTTGAAGACCTCCTTGCGGACCTCCGGATGCTCGAAGTTCAGATCGGGCTGGTGGGCATAGAACCGGTGCCAGTAGTAGGCCCGCGCCACCGGGTCCCAGCTCCAGTTGGAGGGCTCGAAGTCCTTGAAGATGATCCGGGCCTCGTGGTACTTCTCCGGCGTGTCGCTCCAGACGTAGTAGTTGCGATACCGGCTGCCCGGCGGCGCCCGCCGGGCCCGCTGGAACCACGGGTGCTGATCCGAGGTGTGGTTGATGACCAGCTCGGTGATGACCCGGATGTCGCGCTTGTGGGCTTCCCGGAGAAAGTGCTTGAAGTCGTCCAGGGTGCCAAGATCGGGATGGACCTGGTTGTAGTCGCTGATGTCGTAGCCGTCATCGCGCAGGGGAGACGGATAGAACGGCAGCAGCCAGAGGGCGGTAACCCCGAGGTCCCGGAGATAGTCCAGTTTCTCGGCCAGGCCGCGGAAATCTCCGATACCGTCGCCGTCCGCGTCGTAGAAGGCCCGGACCCGGGCCTCGTAGATGACCGCGTCCTTGTACCACAGCGGGTTGCCCCCGGTATCGGCTTTCCGTGATTTCGCCATCCGCACCCCTACGCGTAGTAGTCGAAGTCGCGCTCGGTCTTGAGCCGCCGCCGCACCCGGAAGAGCTGGGCCGGCATGGCGCCGGGATCGAGCATCACGAAGTTCCGCGACCCGGACCAGAGATAGCGCCCGCCGCCGAGCAGGTCGTGCATCTGATAGGGCGCCGACGCGTCGAGGCCGAGGCTCTCGAGCGGCAGCTCCACCCAGCCGGACTGGGGGTGATGCGGGTCGAGGCTCACGACCGTGACGATGATGTTGTCCTTGTCGGGAGAGTGCTTGCCGTAGGCAATGAGCTGCTCGTTGTCGACCGGGAAGAACCGGAGCGAATCGTTCCGGTGCAGCGCGGGATTCTGCCGGCGGATCCGGTTCACCCGCGAAATCAGCTCCCGCAGGCTCGATGGGTCGTCCAGGTTCCACTCCCGGATCTGGAATTTCTCCGAATCCCGGTATTCCTCGGTGCCGGGCACGGCCCGCCCCTCGCACAGTTCGAAGGCCGGTCCGTAGATGCCGTAGCTGGCGCCCAGGGTGGCCGCGAGGATCAGCCGGATCTGGAAGGCCGGCCGGCCGCCGGTCTGCAGAAACTCGTGGAGAATGTCGGGAGTGTTGGTGAACAGATTGGGCCGGAGATACTCCCGGGCCGGACCCTGGGTCAGCTCGGTGAGATACTCGGTGATCTCGTACCGGGTGTTGCGCCAGGTGAAGTAGGTATACGACTGGGTGAAGCCGGCCTTGGCCAGGTACTCCTTGACCCGCGGGCGGGTGAAGGCTTCGGACAGGAAGATCACGTCCGGGTGCGCCGTTCGGATCTCCCGGATCATCCACTCCCAGAAGGCGAACGGTTTGGTGTGAGGGTTGTCCACCCGGAAGATCTTCACCCCATGCCCGATCCAGAACAGCACCACATCCCGTAACGCCTCCCAGAGCCCCTTCCAGTCCGGGTTGTCGAAGTTCAGGGGGTAGATATCCTGATATTTCTTCGGAGGATTCTCGGCGTACTGGATGGTGCCGTCGGGACGGTGGCGGAACCACTCGGGATGGGCCGTCACCCAGGGGTGGTCCGGGGTGCACTGGAAGGCAATGTCCAGCGCGATCTCCAGATCGTGCGAGCCGGCCGCGGTCACCAGCCGGTCGAAATCCTCCAGCGTGCCGAGCTCGGGATGAACCGCATCGTGTCCGCCTTCCGCGGAACCGATACCCCAGGGACTGCCGGGATCGCCCGGCTGCGCCGCGGGGGTGTTGTTGGGCCCCTTGCGGTTGGTCCGGCCGATGGGATGCACCGGCGGCAGGTACAGCACGTCGAAGCCCATCCCCGCCACATAGGGCAGCCGGCGCTCGACGTCCCGGAAGGTCCCGTGACGGCCGGGTTCGTCCCCGCACGAGCGGGGGAAGAGCTCGTACCAGGCGCCCACGACCGCGCGCTCCCGGTCCACCCACAGTTTCAGCGTCCGGGCATACTCCGCGGCAGCGGCGCGATCGGGGTAGCGATCCATCATGGCGAGGAGCTCCCCGGCCAGCGCGAGCGCGCCGCGCTCGGCCTCGGGGCCGTTATCCGCCAGGGCGGCGGCGCGCGCCTCGAGCCACCTGGCGTCGGCCGGCTCGGCCCGTGTCGCGGCGTCGCGGAGCAGCAGCGCGCCCTCCAGCAGCTCGCTTCCTACCTGCTGGTCCGCCTTGAGCTTCTTGGCCAGACCTTCCCGCCACGACGCGAAATGGTCCACCCAGGCGATGAGGGTGAACTCCCAGGTCCCGGGCGCGTCCACCACGAAGTCACCGGTCCACCGGTCGTTCACCCGGGCGAGCATCGGTGTCTCCCGCCAGGCGGCCTCGCCCTCGCGGCGATACCGGAGCAACGCCGTGATCCGATCGTGGCCCTCGGTGAAGATGTCCGCCTCGATGACCACCCGATCTCCCACCGCGCGCTTGGCCGGGAACCGGCCGGCATCGATCTCGGGGCTGACCCCTTCGATGACGACCCGGGGTGGCGGCGCCGCCGCGGCCGGCGTCGGAGCGCGGGCAGCCGGATCACCGCCGGTGACGGGCGCGCGGGCCGTTTCCTGAGCAACGGATTTCATGCAGAGCTCCTCCCTATCCTGGAGCGGACCGGACCGGAAACAGGATGCCTCCGGCACCGCGGTGGAGGCCGGGCCGTGCGACAACCGTTCTTCTTAACATAAGCCGGGTGAGTTGCCTGAGGCCGGTGAATCTTCGGTATTGCCCGGAACCGGCGGCACGGCGGCTACTTGCGGACGTGAGGCGAGACGACACAGCCGGCGTATCCCAGGATCCGGGGGCCGTCCCTCATCGCGGTGGGTGTGGGTGCCCAACCGGCCGCGCGGCGGGCTTCGAGCAGCTCGGCCGCCGATGGATGGTGGTCCCAGACGGCGACCGCCGTCACCGAACCGAGTCAGGTCGTGTCGTAAACCAGGAAGAGCCGGTCGTCCCAGGGGACCACCACATCGTGGGTGTATTCGTCCTGCGTCACGATCTCGGCGATGGAGCGGGGCGGTGTTGAACTCCGGCCCCAGGCCAGGACCCGCTCGAGCGTCGTATGGGCGCGGGCCAGTTCCTCCAGCAGCCGGCGCCGGTCGTCCCTCACGGAGCAATGCAGGGTCAGCCGGTCCAGACGGCCCTCCTAGGCATCCACGATGTGAAAGGCATCCAGGTCGTCCAGTACGAAGGCGATCTCCTCGCCGGTCATCGGGAGGACACCGATCAGCGCTTCCTGCTGGCGCACCGACGCGAGACGCAGCGCCGTCACCACGTATTCGGTGCCGCGCCGGGAGATCGACACCCGCCGTCGTTCGCGGACGGCACGTTCGAGCAGGTCCATTCGGGCTGGAGAAAAACGCATCGGCGGCGGTTGGCTGACAGTCGGTGAACCTGGCGGCGCCTGCTAGGCTCCGGACGGGGCGCGCCGGCTGAGGCGAAGCCCGGAACCGTCGACGGCACGGCCGATAACGGCGGCCGCCGGCGTGCCGGCGCCGGTCAGCGCCTCGATCAGGCCCCGTACCCGGTCCCGCGACACGGCGATCAGGAGCCCGCCGGAGGTCTGCGCATCGGTGGCCAGATACCGCTCGGGCGGGGTGAGCGTCTGGTCGAAGTCTACTCCGCCGGCGGCCTCGTGGTTGCGTTCCGTTCCTCCCGGCACTGCGCCCCGGGCCGCCAGCTCGAGCGCGCCCGGCAGGATCGGCAGGGAATCAAACCAGACCTCCGCACCCACGCCGCTCGCCTCGACCATGTTGCCCAGGTGGCCCAGCAACCCGAACCCGGTGATGTCGGTGGCCGCCCCCGCCTGGTGGGCGACCGCCGCCTCGACGGCGGGCCCATTCAGGGTGACCATCGACTGAATCGCGTCCGCCATGTCCGTCTCGTCGATGAGGCCGCGTTTCAGCGCCGTGGCCAGGATCCCGGTGCCGAGCGGTTTGGTGAGCACCAGCAGGTGGCCGGGTCGGAGTCCGGCGTTGGTCAGCATGTGCTCGGGATGGACCTCCCCGAGGACGCACATGCCGAACTTGGGCTCGAGATCGTCCACCGAATGGCCGCCCAGAACCAGGCAGCGGGCCTGCTCACAGACGGCCGCGGCCCCCTGGAGCACCTTGCCCAGCATGTCGAACGGCAGTTTCTCCCGCGGCCAGCCCACCAGATTGAGGGCGAAGAGCGGCCGTCCGCCCATGGCGTAGATGTCGCTGAGCGCGTTGGCAGCGGCGATCGCGCCCCAGGCGCCGGGATCGTCCACGATGGGAGTGAAGAAATCGACGGTGGCCACGAGGGCGCGGTCGGCCGAAAGCCGGTACACGGCCGCATCGTCCCGGGTCGTGGCATCGATCAGGACATTCCGGTCCACGACGCTTGGCAGGTGGCGCAGGACCTGCGCCAGCTCGGCGGCGCCGAGCTTGCAGGCTCAGCCGGCGCCGTGGGAAAAGGACGTCAGACGGACTCGGTCACGGTTGGTCATGGACGGCCAATGAAGGACCGAGGAATGATAGGGTCGAGGAGTCGCAGAGTCACGGGGTCGTGGGGCCAGGGGGCGGTGGGATGACATCCGGCTGAAACTCCTCGACGTCTCGACTCCGCGACTCCGCCTTCCTGCCACCATCGCCGGGCAGTACCTTTCCCCCGTCCCTTCACCGTTTACCGTTCACCGCCCATGTCCTGGCTTCTCACGCTCTCTACCGCGGCCATGCTGGGGTTTCTGCACGCGATCGAGGTCGATCATATGATCGCGGTGACCACCTTCGTCAGCCGCCGTCCGGCGCTCAGGAGTGCCGCGATATTCGGCGCGCGCTGGGGAATCGGGCATTCGGCCGCCGTGCTGATTGCCGGAGGCATTCTGGTGGCGACCGGACTCCGCTGGCCGGAGCACTACGATGCCTACGGGGAAGCCGCCGTGGGCCTGGTTCTGGTCGGCCTGGGGGTCTGGGCGCTGCGCTCGGCGCGCCGGCTGCACCTGCACCCGCCCGAAGAGCACGGCGATCACGCCCACCTCCACGTGCACGCCGACGGCGCCGGGCACACCCACACGCATCAGCATCATCATGACCACGCCGGCCACCCGGGCAGCGTCCCGCACCGGCACGTGCATGGGATCACCCTGGTCGGCCTGCTTCACGGGCTCGCCGGCACCAGCGCGGTCGTCGCGCTCCTGCCCGTCACGCTGATTCAGCGAAAAGTGCTGGGTCTGGGGTACCTGGTGTCCTTCGGACTGGGGACCACGGCAGGCATGATGCTCTTCGCCGTTATCGCGGCCGCCGCCATGCGCCAGGCAGCCGACCGCTCGGTCCGCCTGGGCCGGCTCATGGCCATGCTGGTGGGGCTGGCTGGAATCGGGGTCGGGGTGTGGTGGATCGGGCGAGCGGGTCTCATCGGGTGATTGGTTGATTGGATGATTGGGGATTGGATGATTGGGTGATGGCTTCGGGTCTCCCGGAGGGCGGCTGCCGCACGTTGTACTTCGACCACCAGCCCAATCATCCAATCACCAGGTACAACGCGCCTCCCGCCCCGACGATCCGCGCGGTGCCCAGGGCCGCTCCCAGGATCCTTGCCGGAGTGAGCCGGAACCCGCCGGGGTCACCCCGGTACCGCCCGGGGCCTTCCAGCAGCAGGCCGAGCAGGGCGAACAGCAGCGGCCACCCGCCGTGTCCCAGGCTGGCGAACCAGAGACTGCCGAGGAGTGTGATCAGGAGGGCGTCGGCCGGGTAGGCGGGGAAGGGTGCGCGCAGCCCGAGGAAGCCGGGCCGGGCTGCTTCACCGACCCGCCGTTCCAGCTGTTCCCAGGCCAGATACCAGATCGTCACGGCGGCCCACGCGATCACCAGCCGGGTCAGGGTCACGGCGCTACCAGGCGGCGCGGATGGAGTCGGGCAACAGGATGTGCCCCCGGCTGATCACCATGTCGATTGCCCGGGTGTTGCGGATATCGGCCAGCGGATCCTGGGTCAGGACGACCATATCTGCCACCTTGCCGGGGGCCAGGCGGCCCAGCGAATCGGCCTGGAGCAGCATCGCCGCGTTCGCGGTCGCGGCGGCCAGGGCGTCGGCCGGAGTGAATCCGGCGGCTACCAGCAGTTCCATCTCACGGTGGAGGCTCATCCCCGGGACGATCATCGGGCTGGGTGCGCCGGTTCCCGCCACCACAACTCCGCCGTCGGCGCGATAGACCCGGACAAACAGATCCTGATTCGGGCGGCTGGTCCGGAACGCCGCGAAGTCGGCCAGATTCCAGCCGGCCTTCTCGACCATCCCCGGGACGTCCCATCGGGTCTTCTCGCTGTCCGGCACGGCGGCGAGACCGCTGTTGGAAAGGACGGCCGGATCGTCGAGCCGGCTCCAGGTGTCATGCAGGACCAGGGTCGGGACCAGAAATGTCCGGTTGCCGACCATCGCCGAGGCGACCCGCGCGAGATTGGTGGAATCGAGCGTGGCCCAGCTCCGTTCGGCGTAGTTCCAGCCGTCGAAGTACGACTTCACATGCTCGGCGATGAAGGCATCCGGCCGCGGACTGGCCGCTTCGGGGACGCCGCTCAGCAGCTCGATGCTGCGCACGCCGATACCGGAGGCGGTCACGGCGTCGGTGAGCCCCAGCTGGCTCGCCACCGGCAGCGTCAGCCGGGTGGCTTCATCGACAATGGCGCGGAGCAGGGCCGGTGTGATCCGGGTGTAGGTCGCAACCCAGGCGGTGGAAGCCAGGGAGCGCTGGTCGACCATGCGGCGCGCCTCCGGCTCGGTGCTCACCGCCGACGCGTCGGCCAGGAACGAGGGGGAGCCGTCGATCGCCGGCCCCGAAATGAACGTGCGGGGTCCGGGTATGGCGCCCAGATTGACCTCGTCCGCCAGGGCGGCCATGGAATCCTCCTGGCCGTGCAGGTCGCGGATGCTGGTCACTCCCCAGGCCAGATACCTGGCAATGGCCCAGCGTTCCAGGTGGGCATGGGCATCGATGAGTCCGGGAATCACCCAGCGGTTGTGGGCATCGATCTCGGTCGTGTTCTTGGGCAGCTTGAACCCGTCGGCGGGGACAATCGTGTCGATGTGCCCGCCGGAGAAGAGCACGATCATGTCCCGCTGTACCGGACCGCCGCCGCCGTTGACCACCGTGACGCCCATCAGTGCGACCCGCTGGACCGGCTCCTGGCAGCCGAACGATGCCAGCGCGGCAAGTCCGACAACCAGCAGGCTACGGGGTATCGCTCGAGGAGTGGTCATGGAGAATTCTCCAGCCTTCGGGTCGGTGCTGCATGAGCAGAGTGAACGGGCCGCTGGCGGTGGTTTCGCCGTTCCGGTACAGGATATAGCGCGCGGTGACCAGCGCGTAATCCGCGCCGACCGGGCGCACGTTGAATTCCTCGAACCGCAGGCTGTCCCGCCGGGCCCCGGGGCGGAACGCCGGCTCGTAGTTCGACCGGATGAAATCGAATCCGCGGCGCAGGTGGCCGCGTGAGATGAAAGTCGGCAGCGTATCGGCCGCGTAATCGGACATGAACCCATCCAGATCGCCACGATTCCACGCCTCGGCCGAGCGGCCGAACTGGGCCGCCAGCTGCCGGGTGAGCCCGGCCGGATCGGGCATTGATGACGGTGCCGGGCCGTGGGAGCACGCCGCGGCCAGCAGGACAGTCATCGAGGCGAATGTTCTCATGGGGTCTGGAGACGAGGGTGAGGAAGGTTATGTTCGAAACATGAACCGAAGCAAGACTGGAGGCCGTAGCGGGGGTCCGGCGACCGCCGTGGAGCCCGGACTGGGGGGGCTGCCCCGGAAGGCCGTTCCGTCATTCAAACGGGAGCGGGAGCGGCTCATTCTGGTCAGCAACCGGGAGCCGTTCGAGCACCACCGGGGCCCCAAGGGGGAGATCACGGTCACCCGGCCGGCGGGGGGCCTGACCTCCGCCCTGCAGCCGATCATGGAATCCTCCGGCGGCGCGTGGGTGGCCTGGGGGAGCGGCTCGGCCGACTTCGATGTGGTGGACGAGCACAACCGGGTCCGGGTCCCCCCGGAGAAGCCGACCTACGATCTCATCCGCATTCCGCTCAACGAGCGCGAAGTCAACTCCTACTACGTCGAGAGCGCCAACCGGGCCCTGTGGCCGCTCTGCCATCTTCAGTTCCAGCACTTCGCGTTCGACTACGAGCACTGGCAGGTCTACCGGCAGGTGAACCACCGGTTTGCCCACGCGGTCGTGGCGGCCGCGGGCGGCAGGCCGGCAACCGTCTGGGTGCAGGATTACCACCTGGCCTACGTCCCCGGCCTGCTGCGACGGTCGCCCAATCTGTTCGTCCACCAGTTCTGGCATATCCCGTTCCCGCCGGCCGACGTGCTGTCGGCGCTCCCGGTGGCCCGGCGGCTGCTCCGCGGCATGATCGGCAACGATCTGCTCGTGTTTCAGGTCCCCCGGTACGCCATCAACTTCCTGTCCTGCGTGGCGGAGTTTCTGCCGGATGCCGATGTGGATGTCGAGGCTGGGCTGATCCGCTACGGCAGGCACCGGACGAAAGTCACCGCCCGGGCCATCTCGATCGACGTCGACGCCTTCGAGAAACTCTCCCGGTCGCGTGCCGTGGGAGAAGCCGCGGATGAAATCCGCCGGCAGCATGCTCCCAGGGGCGACCTCATTCTCGGGGTGGACCGGATCGACTACAGCAAGGGCATCCCCAGCCGGTTCAACGCGTTCTCCCGGCTCCTGGAAGACCAGCCGCAGCTGCGCGGCAAGGTGACCCTGGTTCAGATCGCGGTCCCCTCCCGGCTGGCGATCGACTCCTACCGCCAGCTGGAGCGCTCGGTCATCGCGCTGGCGGCAAGCATCAATCAGAAGTACCGGACGAAAACCTGGCAGCCGGTCGTCCTGATCCGGGACAACCTGGATGCCAGGACGCTCGCCGGGTACTACCGGGCCGCGGACATCTGCATGGTCTCTTCCCTGCAGGACGGAATGAACCTGGTGGCCAAGGAGTTCATCGCCTGCCAGGTGGATGGAGACGGCGCGCTGCTGCTGAGCCGGTTCGCCGGGGCGGCGGAAGAGATGGACGGCGCCATACTGATCAACCCGTATGACGTGGGCGCGGTCGCGCGCTCGCTCTCGGCGGCGCTGGAGATGAGTCCGCGGGAACGGCGGGTCCGGATCGCGGCCATGCGGCAGTACCTTCACCGGAACACGATCTACGACTGGATGGAGGAGATCTTCGCCGACGTCGCCCGGCTCCGCACCCGGAGGCGCAGCGCGTGAGCCTCACCCTGGCTTCGCCCGCGGGACGGCGGGCGCTGGCGCGGCTGGCGGCCGCTCCGGCGCCCGTGCTGTTTCTGGATGTCGACGGGACTCTGGCCCCGATCGTTCCGGTTCCCTCCCGGGCACGGGTCCCCGCCGCCACCCGGCGGCTGCTCGACCGGCTGCAGCGGAGCGGTGCCCGGGTGGTCCTGGTCTCCGGCCGGTCGGCGCACAGCGCCCGGCGGGTGGCCGGCGGCAGCTATGACGGAATCATCGGGAACCATGGGGCCGAGCTGCTTCGGGGACGACGGTCGGTCACCTGGTGCGGAGTCGAAAAGGCGCGGATCCGGCGGCTGGCGCGCCACCTGTCGGTCTATCTGCGGCGTCACTGGCCTGGAACCCGGGTGGAGGACAAGGGCTACTCGATCGCGGTCCACCACCGGCTGGTTCCGGCCGAGGTCGGCGCCCTGCTGGCGGCGCTCCGCCGGGAAATCCGCGACCGGGGTATCTCGGCACTCCCCGGCCGGCAGGTGATCGACATCCGCGCCCGGGAGGCGCACAAGGGTGCCGCGGTACTCCGGTGGCTGGATCGGGTGGAGCGGGGGAGGGTGCCCCGGCCCGAAGTTCTCTATGCCGGAGACGATACCACCGACGAGGATGCCTTCCGGGCCCTGGGCCGCTCGGCCGTCACCGTGGCCGTCGGCCACCGTCCGCGGCATGCCCGGTTTCGGACCCCGGGTCCGGTTGCGTTCGGCCAATGGCTGGAGAAACTCGCGGCCGCCCGCGGCGGGAAATGACAGCGGGCCGGCGTGTGCCGGCCCGCTGTCATCGGTTACTTCCCTCGCTTCCTTGCCTTCTTCGGGCTCTTCTTCTTTGCGGCCTTCCTGGAGCCCTTCTTCCGGGCCGCCTTCTTCGAGCTCTTCTTCACGCTCTTCTTCCGGGCGGCCTTCTTCGCGCCCTTCTTCCTGGCCGTCTTCTTTGAACTCTTCTTCCGGGCGGCCTTTTTCGCGGTCTTCTTCCGGGCGGCTTTCTTTTTGGCCTTTGGCCGGGCGGCTTTCTTCCTGGCCGCCTTCTTCCGGGCCTTTGCCTTGGGTCTGGCGGCTTTCTTCCTGGCGGCCTTCTTCCGGGCGGGTTTCTTCGCCGCCGGCTTCCGGGCGGCCGGCGCCGGTGCCGGCTCCTCACTCATCGGCGGAGGCGAAATCGGTGGCGGTGGCGGTGCCGCAGGCTCCGGCTCCATGGACATCGGGGAGGGATCCATCCACCCGGATCCGGACCAGCCCATCTCCAGGTTCTCAAACTCGGCCATTGCTGCCCCCTCGAAAAGGATACGCGGCGGGACCCGCCGGCATGGTGACCGAGGGCGCAAAACCAGACCGCGCCCATGATCTGAACGCCTGCTACTAACTTGCACATCTTCCATTCTTCTGCAAGACGTCACTCAGGCCTTGCCGGTGCTGGCATTCCGTTGCATGCGTCTCATATTTCACCCCCGTCGTTGCCGCGGCGGGCACCGGCTCGCGGCCGGGATCCGTCGCGTTCTTCCAAGTCGTTGTCTGACAACGTATTACAGTATCCTACCGGGTCCGTGGAGCGAGGTCGGCCCCGGTCGCCGGGACGAGACTTCGTGAAAGGCGGAAAGGGCATGCGTCGCGTATCACGCTCGATGGCGGTCGTCCTGGCCGCGCTGGTGCTGGGCTCAGCCGGAGCCGGCGCGCAGGAGCCACGTCCGCTGCAACCGACGCCGCTGGCCTGGCAGACCTCGCCGGTCGATCTGCGGGGTCCCTCGCGCGCGGGGTCGTATCTGGCGGCCGTCGGCCGGCGGGCCATCGCCATGGGAACCGAACTGGGGGACTTCGAAGTCTGGACCTGGCCCCTCAAGCTGCTGCACGGGTTCAACCTCCGGTTTCAGACGCCGCTCTACGCCGACCCGATCGACGGCCGGGAGATCTCGCGCCGGGTGGATGTCACGCCGGCGGGTCCGATGATCGTATACAGCCATCCGGCATTCACCGTACGGGAGCGGATCTTCGCCCCGGTCGATGAGCCGGCCGTGGTCGTAGTCCTGGAAGTGGATGCGATCCGCCCGATCGAGATTCTGGCCGAATTCCAGTCCGACCTGCAACTGGCGTGGCCGGCCGCGTTCGGGGGTCAGTACGTGTTCTGGGACGAGAACGAGAAGGCGTTCGTCCTGTCCGAGAGCCGGCGCCAGGCCAATGGGTTCGTGGGGAGCCCGTATACGACCTCCGCCACCAATCAGCCCTCGCACAATGTCCCCGAAGCTCCCAACCAGCTGCGCATCGCGGTCGGAGATCAGACCACCGTGCCGATGCCCAGGCCGGGGGAACCGGCGGGGAAACTCACGCTGGTTCACGCCGGCGGGATCCCGATCGTCATGGTCGGCGCGATGGCGCCACGGGATTCGGTGCGGGCCATCTACCGCCGCGTGCTGGCCGACGTGCCGCGCCTCTACACCGAGCGCGCGGCCCATTCGCAGGCGGTGCTGGACAGCGCCATGTGGGTCGAATCGCCCGACTCCCTGTTCAATCTGGGTGTCCGCTGGGCGGCGTTGAACCTGGACGAGGCGATGGTCTGCAACCCGGACCTGGGCTGCGGCCCGGTCGCGGGGTACGGCCCGGGCGGAAGCCGGGGCACCCGGCCCGGCTTCGGCTGGTTCTTCGGCGGCGACGCCTCGATCAACTCGCTGGGGATGACCGGCGCCGGACAATTCGAACTGGCCCGGGACGGGCTCGGTTTCTTTACCCGGTACCAGCGGGCGGACGGCAAGATCCCCCATGAGATCTCCCAGAGCGCGGGCCGGATCAAGTGGTTTGAGGACTATCCCTACGCGTTCTATCACGCCGACACCACACCCTACTGGCTGATGGCGTGGGGGGACTACTGGCTGGCGAGCGGCGATTCCGCCTCGATACGCCGCGTCTGGCCCAACCTCCGCAAGGCCTACGAGTGGTGCCGCGGCACGGTGGATTCGACCACCGGCCTCATGCTGAATTCCCTGGGCGGGCTCGGCGCGATCGAAGTGGGCGATCTTGGCGTCGGGGTGGAGTCCGATATCTATCTGTCCGGTGTCTGGGTGGTGGCGCTCCAGCGGATGGCCCGCATGGCCGATGCGATGAAGGACCGCAAGCTGGCCCAGGAAGCCCGCGGGCTCGGCGAGCGGGCGCTGGCCAGCCTGCGGGACCGCTTCTGGCTCCCGGATCAGCGGTTCTATGCGTTTGCCCTCCTCAAGGACAACGCCATCCGGCCGGAACTCACGATCTGGCCCTCGACCGCCATGAGCTTCGGCGTGTTCGACGACGAGCGGGGCATGGCGAGCGCCGCCGCCATGGCCCGGGCCACGCTCATCACCGACTGGGGCGCCCGGGCCCTGGCCTCGGAGAGCCGGCTCTTCGATCCGCTCCACTACAACAACGGGACGGTCTGGCCGTTCGTCACCGGCTACGCCGCGCTGGGCCAGTACCGCTACCGCAATCCCGTGGCCGGGTTCGCCGAACTGGATGCGATCGTTCGCAGTGGTTTCACCTGGGGCCTCGGCCGTAATCCGGAAGTCTGGTCGGGCAGCGACTTCGAGCCGCTCGACACCGCTGTGCCGCACCAGTTCTTCGGGACTTCATTCATTCTTACCGTGCTCACCCGCGGCCTGCTGGGCTGGGAGCCCGATGTCCCCGCCGGTGTGGTCCGGCTGGCCCCACAGCTTCCGGCGGAGTGGAACCGGCTGACCGTGCACCAGGCCCACGCGGGGAGTGGCCGCTACCGGCTCGAGTTCGATCGGCGGCCCGATTCCCTGACCCTGCGGCTCACCCGCACCGGCGGCGGGCCCGACACGCTGCTCTACCAGCCGCACCTCCCGATCGGAGCGCGGATCACGGGGGTGACTCTGAACGGCATCCCGGTCACTTGTGAAACCCGGGTGACCGCCCGGGACGTGCAGCCGCTGTGCCGGGTGTCGCCGGGGGATTCGGCCGTCATCGTGGTGCGCCACGCGCCGGGACTGAGTGTCCGGCTGCCGCGGATCCTCACCCGCCGGGGAGACCGCTCCACCGGCCTCCGGCTGCTGGACCTGCGCCGGGACGGTCCGGATCTGGTGCTCATCCTGGAAGGCCCGGCGGGGACGGCCAGCCATGTCCGGGTTGACGGCGTGGCCAGCCAGCAGGTCCCGGTGCGGTTTCCCCCGGGTGGGGATCCGGTGGACGGATACTCGCGGGTGGAGGTGAGAGTGGTCGGAGCCATTGAGTAATTGGACGATTGGATGATTGGCGATTTGCCGGTCCGCCCTCAACCATGCAATCCACCAATTGACTAGATTTCCTCCACCTCAACCCCCGGGTCATCTCTGGTGCGTAGAACGTTCGTTTCTCTGACTTTCCTCCTCCTTGCGGGAGTTCCGCTGCTGGCGCAGAACGTGACCGAAGTGCAGGTCACGCCGGAGGCGGTTTCACTGCGTGTGGGGCAGAAACAGGCGCTCTTTGCCACCGCGTTCGACCAGAACGGCAACCTGATCCCGACCCAGCGGTTCGCGTTCGTATCCAGCGACACGGCGGTGGTCCGGGTCGACGGAGACGGGGCGGTGGTCGGGCTGCGGGTGGGTGCGGCAGTCGTGCGGGTATCCGCCGGCCAGCGGAGTGTGAGCGTACCGGTGACCGTCGTCGGGGCGGCTCCTCCAGCGCGGGACACCGCCGCCACCGCGGCACCGGGTCCGACGCCGGCGCCGGCTCAG
Source organism: Gemmatimonadales bacterium (assembly GCA_050183505.1). Taxonomy (GTDB): domain Bacteria; phylum Gemmatimonadota; class Gemmatimonadetes; order Gemmatimonadales; family GWC2-71-9; genus JBFXBG01. Next base: position 21,961 of record JBFXBG010000025.1, read on the forward strand.
GTCGAAGCGCCCGCCATTCTGCAGATCGACCCGCAGACGGTGTACCTGCTTCCCTCGGAAAACCGGACCCTGGTGCTCAAGGGCTTCCACCAGGATGGGACGCCGGCCGAGGTCCCGAAGACGACCTGGAAATCGCTCACTCCGGACGTCGCCGCGGTGGATCCCAACGGGGTTGTCGTGGGGCTCAAGGAAGGGCGGGGGATCGTGCAGGCCTCGATCCCGGGCGGAGCCGCGGCGACGGCCCCGGTCGAGGTGGCGCAGGCGGAGTACGCCATCCGCCCCGCCCAGCTGATGCTGGCCCCGTTCGAAATCGACACGCTGGCGACGGTCGTTCCCGCCCAGGGCGATCGCGATCTCCGGGCGGGGGTGCAGTGGCAGTCGACCAACCCCGCGGTGGTACGGGTGGGCCCGACCGGTATCGTCCAGGCGCTTGCCCCGGGACAGGTGGAGATCGTCGCCACCGGCTTCTTCCAGGAACAGCGGGCGGTGATCACGGTACATCCGCCGGTCGAGTCGATCACCTTCCTTCCCAGGGCGAGCGGCGGCCCGGTGGTCGTACCGCTGCACGGGACCACGCCGTTCAAGGTCGAGGCTTTCGCGGCGGGTTCCGTGCCGGTGCCCGGTGTCCGGCTCCACTGGTCGGTGGACGACACGACCGTGGCCACCTTCGATACGGCCCGGTCCGAGCTGGTCGCGCGGCGGGCCGGCACCACCACGCTTACCCTCAGGGTACGGGACGTGGCGCCGGTGACCTGGGCGATCGAAGTGATCCCCGGTGGCATTGCGATCGACCGGAGGCGCGTGGGCGTCCTGCCGGGAGAGCGTTTTACTCTCGGCGCCAACCTGGTGGACGGCCAGGGAGACTCGCTGGGGACGGCGACCGGCCTCACCTGGGCCACCAGCGACATCAACGTCGCCGTGGTCGGCAACGACGGCGTGGTGGAGGCCACGGGCTTCGGGCACGCGAGGCTTACCGCCACCACCTCGTGGGGCAAGAGCGACACGGCGGACGTTTACGTATCGGGAGACCTGCTCTTTTCCTCCAACCGCAACGGTCCGTTCGGCATCTTCCAGCTGTCGACCCGGGATCCGCTGCGCGTGGTCCCGGTCATCCAGGACTCCTCCCAGAACATCCAGCCGGCGATCTCCCCGGACCGGACCAGGATCGCGTTCAGTTCCAACCGCAGCGGAGACTACGAACTGTACGCGGCCGACATGGACGGTACCGATCTGGTGCGGATCACCCGGTCTCCCGGCAGCGACGGCGAACCCGCCTGGACGCCGGACGGGTCCCGCATCGTCTTCGTCTCCGGCAGGACCGGCTCGCCCCAGATCTTCAGCGTGAAGCCGGACGGCACCGATCTGCGGCAGCTGACCGCGACGGGGGGCGGCAACAGCGCCCCGGTCGTGGCGCCGGACGGGCGCAGCATCGCGTTCGTCTCCGGTCGCGACGGCAACGACGAGGTGTACCGGATGGGGATGGACGGCTCCAGCCAGGTCAACCTGAGCGGCTCGAAGGAACGGGAGGCCTCGCCCCAGTTCTTCCCCGACGGCGATCTTGCCTATGCCGCCGAAGACCGGCGGGGATATCAGGTGCTGCGGGTTTCCACGACCGGCGCCGCCCCGGAGGTGCTGAGCACCAGCCAGAACCCGATCACGGCGATCGCGCTCTCCCGGGACGGCCGTCTGCTGGCCATCGTCTCCGGCCGAATCATCGACACGCGGCGCGGGCGGGCCCAGTTCAGCTTCTCCCTCGAGCCGACCGCCGGCGGAACCGTCGTGACGATTCCCCTGGTGCTGAACGAGCAGGTGGTGGGGCCGAGCTTTTGACCGGCGGACCGGCGGACCGGCGGGCGGACGGGCGGCAGCTTCGCTCCGGGAGACCGCCCGGCACCCGGGATGCCGCTTCCATGTTTCCTGCCTCGTTTCCGTACTGCGCCAACCCGACATGAGAGCCCTGACACTCGCTGCGCTGGGCGGACCCGAGCAGCTTGCGCTGCGGGACGTGCCCGCGCCCGAACTGACCGGTCCGGAGGACGTCCTGATCCGGATCCACGCCGCGGCACTGAACCACCTGGATCTGTTCGTGATGGACGGGCTGCCGGGTGTGCAACTCGGCTTTCCGCACATCATGGCGGGCGACGGCGCCGGGGTGATCGAGGCGGTCGGCCCCGCGGTCAAGGGCTGGAAGCCGGGGGACCGGGTGATGTTCAACCCCGGGATCTCCTGCTACCGGTGCGAACCCTGCCTCAGCGGAGACCACTCGCTCTGTACCACCTACCGGTTGCTGGGCGAGCACATGCCGGGCACCGCCGCCGAACTCGCCGTCATTCCCGCGAAGAACCTGGCGCCGGTTCCCGAACGAATGTCCTGGGCCCAGGCGGCGGCGTTCTCGCTGGCGAACATCACCTCCTGGCGGATGCTCGTAACGCGCGCCCGGCTCAAGCCGGGTGAGACGATCCTGCTCTGGGGCATCGGCGGCGGCGTGGCGCTCGCTTCACTCAAGATCGCCAGGCTGATCGGTGCCACCGTGATCGTCACCAGTTCCTCGGACGCGAAGCTCGAGCGAGCCCGGGCACTGGGCGCGGACGCGGCCCTGAATCACGCGACGATGGACATCCCGAAGGAGGTCCGCGCGCTGACCGGACGGCGCGGCGCCGACGTGGTGATGGACAACGTGGGGGAGCAGACCTGGGAACGCTCCATCCGCTGCCTGAGCCGCCAGGGCCGGCTGGTGACCTGCGGCGGGACCACCGGCCCCATGGTCACCACCGACGTGCGGAAGCTGTTCTGGTACCAGCACACCATCATGGGCTCGACCATGGGCAGCTGGAGCGATTACCAGGCCGTCACCCGGCTGGCGCAGCTGGGCAGGCTCTGGCCCGAGGTGGATTCGGTGTACCCGCTGGAGCAGGGACGGGCGGCGGTTGAACGCATGATGAGCGGCTCACAATTCGGCAAGATCGTCCTGGAGGTGGCACCGTGAACGACCTGTGGGAGCGTCTTCGTGGCGGGGCGGAGGAGCTGGGGCGGATCGCGCCGGCCCTCATCGTCGCCGTGCTGGTCCTGCTTGCCGGCTACCTGCTGGCCCGGCAGATCGAACGCTGGGTGGACCAGCTGCTCAAACGGCTGGATTTCAACCGGGTGGCCAGGGAAGGCGGTCTCGCGGATGCCGTGGACCGTGCCCGGCCCCACATGGACCCGGTGCACGCGATCGGCAAGCTGGTCTTCTGGCTGGTGATGCTGGTGGTGATCCTGCTCTCCAGTGCCGCCCTGGGACTCGAGAGCATCAACGACATGTTCGGCCTCATGCTCTCGTTCATCCCGACGCTCATTGCCGGGATCGTGATCGTGATCATGGGTATCATCGTCGGTGAGTTTGTCCGGGGCCTGATCGTGGCGTCGGCCGGGAACGTCGCCGGTGTCCCGATCGTCGCCAAGCTGGCGAAGACCGCCGTGGTGCTCATCGCGGTGTTCATGGCGCTGCAGCAGGTGGGCGTCGCCGAGGAGATCGTCACCTCGGCATTCATCCTGATCCTCGGCGCCGTGGCACTGGGCGCCGGCCTCGCATTCGGACTCGGCAACCGGGAACTGGCCGGCGAGATCACCCGGCGGTGGTACGAAGAAGGCCGGCGGCGGAACCGGCGGAAGACGGACGTGGCGGAAGAGGCTGGAAGTCGGGAAGAGTAGAGAGGTAGAGAGTCGAGAGGTCGAGAGGTCGAGAGGTCAAGAGGTCGAGAGTCGAGGGGTCGAGGGGTCGAGGGGTCAAGAGGGTCGAGAAGCCAGAACCGACTTCTCGACTTCTCGACTTCTCGACCTCTCGACTTCCCTACTGCCCATCGCCTCTCACCTCGAATCTCAGCAATCGATACCCCTTCTCATACGGCTCCCCGACCAGGATGTAGCGGTCGTTTGCGCCAAGCAGCCGGCCGTAGCCCGGGTACTCGATCTGTCGCAGCAGGTGGCCGTCGCGACCGACCACCTGGGCGGCCCGGGTCGAGTCCACCAACGCGTAGGACTTGACCAGCCAGACGTTGCCCGCCGGATCGGTGAAGGCCCCATCGAACGGCGGCTTGGTGATGGCGAAGGGAACCCGCTCCGCGCTGGGCCGCAGATCCGGCGGGAACTGCTGAATGAAAAGTTCCCGGTCCTCCGGCAGCACCAGCAGGGCGCGGTCGGGCAAGGTCGGGCCGCGGGACCAGGTCCCCTCGGGACTGCGCCACATCACCCGGTTCTGGTTCACCCGCGCGATCCACACCGATCCGTCCGGCAGCACGCCCCACATGTCCCGCCCGCTCAGCGCCCGGGTATCGAAACGCCGGCCGTTCTGCCCGAAGACCTCGGCGACATCCGGCGGCGCCAGCATGCCCACCGAGTCGAGCGCGGTGAATTCGGCGGAGACCCGGACGATCGCCGTGGAATCGCGGTTGCCGCTCCCGTCGGAGCGGGGTGGAGGATTCAGGGCCACATAGAACCGTCCCTGGCCGTCCCGCGCCGCCGGGAGGACCCCCCGCAGGAGCGGCGAGGCCGGGATCGATCGAACCTGCTTCCCCTCCAGGGTCCAGATCAGAAGGGCGCGGCGGGACCAGTCCGCCAGGTACAGCGTGTCCCCGGCCCGGAAGAGACCGGCCGGCTGCTGGTAGCCGCCGTCGGGGGTGTGCGGGAGCGGGCGGACCGTGCGGTCATCGAAGCTGACGATCGCCACCTCGCGTTCGTTCGGCGCCACGACGGCCCAGCTGCTCTCACCGACGCGGGACGCGGTCGTGATGAACGTATAGGGGACCAGGATGGTGTCGCGCGCAGGGCCCAGCCGGAGCGTCTCCACCGGTTTGGGCGCGCCCCCGCAGGCCGCGAGCCCGAGCCCGCCGAGGAGGGAGAGAGTGATGGGTTTCATGCCCGGAATCTAAGCCCGCAGAGGGGCAGGCGTCATTGCACGGCCGGAGGCGGCACCCGGTGCCGCGGATACCCATCTCGCTCGTCCCGGACAGCGGAAGGGCCTGATCGATCCCGCCGACCAGGCCCGTCTCACTTCCTGCTTCCTACTTCTCACTTCTCACTTCTCACCTCTTACTTCTCACCTCTCAGGGGTTCCACCAGTACGTCACCTTCACCGCGAACACGTTGTCGGCCCTGGCATCGAACAGCCGGCCCAGGCTGCGGTTGAAGCGGAAGGTGCCCACGTCCTCGACATCGGAACGATTCTGTGTCCAGACCAGAAACAGGGTCGATCCCGGCATGTACTCCCACCGCAGCACGGCATTTCCGCGGAGCGACGTGAAGGTGAAGCTCTGGTTGCCGATCTCGATCGGCGCCGCCGGGCCGCCCGGGCCGTCGGGGTCGGCGGTGTAGGTATTGTCGTCGAAGGTGGATCCGTTCTGCCCGAAGGTCGTGAACTCGTAGCTCCGGGGCCGGTCGAGCTGCTTGTAGTGGTAGTAATTGCCCGAGGCGATGAGCGGCTGGGCGTAAAGCTCCAGGCTCATCCTGGGGTTGAAGATCCAGTTGAGCCGGAGGCTGCCCGACAGCGTGGTCTGCTGCAGGTCCGCGAAGACGTACCGGCGGCCGAACGTCGCCGTGGCCGCGGGATCGTCCCAGGTGCCGACGTACTGCGCCGAAGTGAAGCTGCGCTCGTACCCCGGGGAGAACCTGAGCGACATGCTGGAGGATGGCTTCCACTCGACGCTCGTCTCCACGCTCCAGCTGCGCTCGGAGCGCTTTCCGTAGCTGTTGAAGTGGAAGCCGCCGCCGAAGACCAGGTTCTGCCGGTCGTCGGATTCGACATTGACGCTGCCCTCCACACCGGCGGGATTGACCGTCAGCGGTCCGCCCCGGGTGCGGCGCGTGCTGATCGTCTCCGGGTTGTAGGCCAGGAAATAGTCGATGCCGTAGTAGTTGTGCAGCTGGAAGTAGCCGCTGTGGAACAGGCCCGTCCAGGTGACGTCTCCCCCGAAGCTCCGGCTCTGGAAGACCGCGTTGTTGATATTGACGAAGCGGAACAGCCGGCCCGGCGTGGCCCACCGCCGTGAGACGACGAAGTGTCCGTTCACGACGTCGCTCTGCCACTGGAAGCCGGCATCGTTGATATCGAACCCGGGCGTGATGAACCCGACCGCCGTGTTGACCCGCCAGTCGCCCTTCTGCTTGTTGAGCGCCACCCGGGCCCCGGCCCCGCTCAGGGACGTGGCCATCGTATCGAGGCTCACGTGGTCCTGGTCCGGCCGCTGGAAGTAGTGCAGGTAGCTCTCCTGCAGTGACGTGATCCGGGCCGGATCTCCGGCGACCCGGCTCGCGCCGGCCCAGCCCGTGATGACCCAGGTCTTGTCCCGGTCGAGGAAGGTCCAGCCATCCAGGCCGAACCCGAGTGAACTGGACGCCAGTTCGTCCCGCAGCCTGGGGTCGCCGAAGTCCCGCGCGACCACCGTGGAGATGAAGCCGATACCCTGGCGGCCTTCATCGATCTCCTTCTGCCCCCGGTAGACGCCATAGTAGGTCCGGGGCTCGACCTCCACCTTGCTCCGGGTACCGTTGACGTCGAGCCGGGCGTCCTCCCTCCCGGTAAGAGCGTGCATCATGCCGACATTCCAGTTGCCGAACATCTTGCCGGTGAGCTTCGCGGCGCCGAGGATGCTGCTGTTGGTCGGCATGCTGGTGTAGTCCGCCCCGGGCGTGCTGCCCTGGGGCGGACGGCCGACCCGGCGGCTGTAGAAGAAGTCCGGAGTGCCGAAGTTGAACCCCCAGTTGTTGTTCGCGCCGCCGAACCCGAAGTCGAAGATATTCGAACCCTCCACGAAGAACGGACGCTTCTCGGGATAGAACGTCTCCGCGTCGCTCAGGTTGACCACGGCGGGATCCACCTCGACCTGGCCGAAGTCCGGATTGATCGTGGCGTTCAGCGTCAGGTTGCTGCTCAGGCCGTAGCGGATGTCCACCCCGGCCGTGGCATTCATCCTGGAGCCGTCGTTGAACGGGTCTCCGGCCGCATGCTGCAGCAGTTCCGCCTTGCTGGTGACGTAGGGCAGGATCTCGAGCCGGGCCCGGGGGCGGACGCCGTCGATGCCGACCAGCGGCACGAACCGGGAGACGAAGCCGCTACCGTTCCGCGGCGTGTAGACGATATAGTCGGCCTCGTTCCGGCGGGCGATGTCGCGCCGGAAATTGACGCCCCAGGTCTGCTGCTCCGCGTTCCGGAAACGGAGCTGGGAGAACGGAATGCGCATTTCGACGGTCCAGCCCTGATCGTCCCGGTGGACCTTCGCTTCCCAGACGCCGTCCCAGCTGTCGTCGTCCCAGTCGTCGTTGTACAGCGTCCCGTCGTAGCGGGTCCCCGCCGCGTTCACGCCGAAGAAGACCCCGCTCCGGCCGTCGTGATACGGATCGAGGAACACGACGAACCGGTCGGCGTTGGTGCCCACGTCCCGCCGGGCCAGCCGGGCGATGATCGAATCGGGGGCGCTGTCGTACAACCGGGCACCGACGTACACCGCGTCCGCATCGAAGGACAGGTAGACCTCGGTCCGTTCCGTGGCCGGCTTGCCCTCGTTCGGCTCCCGCTGCACGAAGGCGGTGATGGCGGGCCGGTCATGCCAGGCCGGGTCGTTCAGGATCCCGTCCAGCACGATGGGGGTGCTGATCCGGACGGCCCGGACGTGCTCCGGCGGCGACAGCGGCGGAAACGCCACCGGCCTGGTGGAAGTCCCGCCCTGCATGGCAGCCGCTGCCAGGAGCAGGCCGGTCAGGGGAAAGCTCATATGCGTTCCTACGGAAAACAGTTCCAACGGTTACGCGGATATTGCTTTGATGGGGGGACCGCAGAAATGGTTGCTACGGGGGGACTGAGGACTGAGGACTGAGGACTGAGGGCTGAGGACTGAGGGCTGAGGGCTCAGTCCTCAGTCCTCAACCCTCAGTCCTTCTCTATCGTCCTGCCAGGATCTCCTCGAAGAGTGCCAGGGCCCGCGGGTCATCCGACTGTCCCAGCCAGAAGAGGGCGGAGCGGCGGATCCGGGGATCCGAATTCGTCTTCGCGACCCGGATCAGGATCGGGACGCCCTGGTCGCCGGGCAGCTGGGAGAGGGAGAACACCGCCGATTCCTTCACCTCACGGTCCTCGTCGTCCTGGTCGACGATCTCGCTCAGACCCCGGGTGGCGACCTCACCCGCCTCCTGGCCCAGCCAGAAGATCGCGGACTTGCGGGTCTTGCCGGCCACGTCCCGGCTCCGGGCCAGGCTCAGCATCTCGGGCCAGGGATCGACGCTGTCGGCGAGGGTAATGGGAAACACGGCCTGCTCTCCCGCGCGGCCGCGGGAGGTGCGCGCCAGCCCGAACAGATACGACACGGCCTCGGCCGGCCGCACCCGGCCCAGGTCCCGGTCCACCTGGCGGGGGGTGCCCCCGACGGCGGTCCGGACCCGGGTCACTTCCCCGCCGCTCAGCTCCAGCGTGATCCTGGCCGGACCGTATTCACAGGGCCGGTACCGGTCCCGCGAGTTGTAGCGGATGTGGG
>JBFXBG010000026.1:0-29354 GCA_050183505.1 Gemmatimonadales bacterium
TTGAATGCTTTCTGCAGTCCGCTGACGGTGTCCCGCCCGCCGGTGAACAGGTTGTACGCCGCGTCGACGGCCGCGAAGATACTGGCCAGGGTGTTGGTGCCGTTCTTGATCTGGCAGGCGGTGTCGTCATCCTCGACGGCGAGAATCCGAAGGCTCTGGCCGGGGTGCTGAGCCTTGTAGGTGTCGAGCTGGGCCTGGCTGAAGAGCAGGACGCTGCCGGTCCAGTCCAGGTTGTTCTGATCGAACCGGTAGGGACCGCCGGCATGCTCCCCGGCACACTGCAGGCTGACCAGCGAGTCGGTCCCGCCCGACTGGCCGAGGACGTGGATCTCGAATTCGGGCGAGCCCTTGAGCCATCCCTCGTAGTCGTCGTTGAAATGCGACAGGGTCATGAAGAGCCCTGCTGGCGTGGCGGGCATTCCACCTCCGCTGCCCGGCCCGCCGGCATTGCACTCCTCCGGCAGGCATTGCGCCGGACTGGCCACGTCGTCGAACGCGGTCTCGACCGGCACCAGCGCGATGACCGGCGTCTCGGGGGGCCGCTCCGGATCCAGCACATACCGGCGTCCGGCCGGATCGTAGGCGACCGGGATGTCGCCGTCCTGCTGGGCGGTGGCCACCAGCAACCGGGCGTCCCCGGTCCAGCGATCCCGATGCTCCGGGACCGGCAGATATACCTCCAGCGGCTCCGCGGCACCGGCATCCGCCGCCACGGCCTCGGCGGCCGCACCCGAGGCCCGCGCCAGCCGGCTCAGTCCCCGGTCGCCCGCGGCGCCAAGGAAACGCTGGAAGTGCATCTTGTGCTCGCGTACGGTAGACCGCTGCAGGGTCCGGTGAACCTCGGCCCGGAACTCATCGTCCCCCAGAGCCAGGGCGAAGTCCCGGGCCAGTCGCTCGAGCCGGCCCGCCTCGGCGGTATCGGCCGCCACCTCGTGGCGGGGAGCCGGATCGGTCGGGGGAGCGGTCGGGGTGGCGCGGTCGGCGCACGCGGCCACTCCAACCAGCAGCAGGACCGCGGCCGGCCATTGCTTGCCATACATGTGGACCTCCTTGGCTGGAAACCCTTCGGCCACCGGTGAAGTCCGATGGCGGCGCCAAGGTAGGTCGCGATGAGGAAGGATCCGTCACCCGGAAAATGCGGACGGACACAAAAAAGCGAGGCCGCCCCTCCGCGGCCTCCAGACCTCCAGACCTCCAGACCTCATGACTCCTCGACCACTCGACTCCTCGACCTCTCGACTCCTATCTCAACGCCTTCGTCATCAACAACCCCGCGGGCACCAGCAGCAGAGTCACCAGGGTCGACAGGGACAGGCCGCCGATCACGGCGATCGCCAGCGGCTGCTGCATCTGGGCGCCGGCCCCGATGCCGAAGGCCAGCGGCAGAAGCCCCGCCAGGGTACAGAGCGTCGTCATGAGGATCGGCCGCAGCCTGAGCTGGGCGGCCTGCAGCAGTGCCTCGCGTGGAGCCGCCCCGTCCCGCCGGATCTTCCGGGCCGCGTCCAGCAGAATGATCCCGTTCTTGACCACGAGACCGACGAGCAGGATGAGCCCCATGAAGCTGGAAACGTTGAATGGAACGCCGGTGACGAACAGCGCCGCGGCCGCGCCGCTGAGCCCGAGCAATGCCGCCGTGAGGATGACGAGCGGGCCCCGCAGTGTGCCGAACTGGAAGACCATGACCAGCAGCACCGTCCCGGTGGCGAAGCCGAGCACCAGGAGCAGCTGGCGGAAGGACTCCTGCTGGCTCAGGTACTGGCCGCCGAACTCGTAGGTGACCCCGGGCGGGAGCGCGAGTCGTCGTACCCGTTGCCGGACTTCCCGCATCACCGCGCCCAGGCTCGAGGCAGCGACGTCGACCGAGCCGGTGATCACCGCCATGGGGCGCAGGTTTTCCCGCGAGAGTTCGCTGGGCGCGGCGCTGTCGGCCACCCGCCCCACGTTCGACAGCGGCGCCCAGCCTTCGGGTCCGACGATCGGCAGCCGGCCGGCGACATTGGCCTGGTACCGGATGCTGTCGGGCAGGCGCACCCGGATCGGCACGAGCCGGTTGGGTTCCCGGACAAACCCGGCCTCCATGCCGAACAGCGCGGCCCGGGACTGGGCGACTGCCTCGGCCGGCGTGAGGCCCAGCCGGCTCAGCCGAACCGGGTCCAGCGAGACTTCCAGGGTCGGGACGTCCCCGATGACGCCGTTGAAGAGGTCCTCCAGGCCGGGTATGCCGCGGATGCTGTCGGCGATGATGGCCGCGGCGTGCTCGGCCACCCGGACGTCCGGGTGGAAGACCTTGATTTCAACCGGCTCGGCGGATCCGGCCAGATCTCCCAGCAGATCCTGCAGGATGAGCGGGAACTCCACCCGGACCGAAGGAGCCTCGGTCTCGATCCGGTCCCGGAGCCGGTTGATGACCTCGAAGATCGACGCGTGACGCTCGCTCAGCGGCTTGAGCAGGACGGTCATGTCGCCGCTGTTGGGGGTGGTGGCAAAGAATCCGAGTTCGGCGCCGGTGCGCCGGGTGAAGGAGCGCACGGCGGAGTCTGCCGCCAGGATCTGCTCGACCCGCCGGATCTGGCGGTCGGTTTCGGCGAGCGAGGTGCCGGTCGGGGTCCAGTAGTCGAGAATGAAGCCGCCCTCGTCCATTTCCGGGAGAAACCCGGTGCCGACGTGGGTCGCGGCGGAATACCCGAGGATCACCAGGGCCGCCACGCCGGCGGCGAGGAACGTCCGGCTGCCGACGGCACGCGCGGCGAGCCGATGGTACGCTTCGCCCACCGGCGCGAACCAGCCGCGGCCGGCCGGCTTCGGCTGATGCGCCGTTCCGCTCAGCCAGAGCTCCGCCAGCGAGGGCACTACCAGCACGGCCAGCGCCAGCGACAGCAGGACGGCGATGCCCAATGCCAGCGCGAAGGAAAAGAAGAACTGGCCCACCACGCCCTGAATGAACGCCAGCGGGGCGAAGACCACCACGGTGGTCACGGTCGAACCGGCTACCGGGCTCAGAATCTCGTCGGTCGCGTCCCGGATGACCTCGGAGCGGCGCTCTGGAGGCACCCCGCGGAGCCGTCGCTCGAGATTCTCGACCACGACAACCGCGTCATCGATGACCAGTCCGATGGCCACCGCCAGGCCGCCCAGGGACATGAGATTCAGGGAGTCGCCGGCGATCTGGAGCCCCGCGAACGTCCCGATGATCGTGAGCGGCAGGGTGAGGGCGGCGATGGCCGTGATGCGCCAATGGCCCAGGAAGAGGAGCAGGACGGCCGCGGCAAGGATCCCGCCCACCAGCATGGCATCCCGGACGCTGCCGATCGAAGCCCGCACCAGTTCCGCCTGGTCGTAGACCATCTCCAGCTTGACGTTCTTCGGCAGGGACCGGCGGATGGTGTCGGCCATGGCCAGGACCGCCCGCTCCAGCCGCAGGGTGTTCCCGGTCGGCTGCCGCGCGACATTGATGAGGGCCGCCGGTTTCCCGTTGCCCCGGGCCAGTTCGAAGAGGTCCTCCGAACCGTAGCTCACCCGTCCCAGGTCCTTCACCCGGACCACGCCCGCGCCGTCCTGCCGGACGACGATGTCGCCGATGTCGGCCGGCGTGGCGGCGAGACCGGTAATCATCACGCTGAGCTGCCGGTAGTCGCGATCGATCCGGCCGGCCGCCTCCACGACGTTCGCCTGGCTGATGCGGTCCGCCACCTCGGCGGTGCCGATCCGGTAGGCCACCAGCCGGGTCGGATCGAGTTCGACCGACACCTCCCGCACCAGCCCGCCCTGAACCTCCACGTCTCCCACTTCCTGGAGCCGCGCGAGGCGGGGGCGGATCTCGTACTGCGCGAGGTCCCGGAGCTGCATCGGATCCGCGCCGGTGAGCTCGAACTGCATCATCGGAAAGACCGACGGCGTCAGCCGCTCGGCCTGGATGCCGAGCCCGGGCGGGAGTTCACTCTCCAGAGCGGCGATCCGGCCCTGCACCTGCTGCAGGGCGAAGTTCATGTCCGAGCCCGGCCGGAAGTCGAGGTTGAGTTCGGCCGCGCCCCGCACGGTCCGGGTACGGATCCGCCGGAGGTCGATGACCCCGCTCAACGCCTCCTCCATGGGCCGCGTCACCGCGACGACCATGTCGTTCGGCTCGAAGGTGCCGCCATGAACGATGACGGCGATCCGGGGGAAGGTCACTTCGGGGTAGATGCCGGCCGGGAGCGTACGCAGCGACTGGAGCCCGGCGGCCACCAGCATCAGCGTACCGAGAAATACCGCGGCCCGGTGCCGCTGGGCGAACCCGGTCGGGCTCATGGGACGACCCGGACCCGCATGCCGTCGGCCAGACCGTAGCTGCCGGTACCGACGACCCGGTCGCCCTCCTGCACCTCTCCCGAAACGCCGGCCAGCCCACGGGCGCGCGCCTGGACCCGGACGCTGACGCGCCGGACCGTCGAATCCGGCTGGATGATGAAGACCGAGAGGGAATCCCCCACCAGAACGAGCGAGGAGTCCGGCACGACCAGGACGCCGGCATGGACCCCGGTGCGGATGACCGCCGTCGCCCCGGCGCCGGGCAGCAGGCCGGCCCGGGTCGTCCGCAGAATCACGGTGCCCGAACCGGTCACGGGATCCACGGCGGGAGCCACGGCGTGGACCCGCGCGGCGGCCGACCCGCCCATTGCGTCCGAGGTGATCTGGGCCGGCATGCCGGGGGTGAGACGCCCGAGGTCGGCCGGTGAAACCGGCGCGATCATGTCGACCGGCCCGGGCCTGACGATCTCCGCGAGCCGGGTCCCGGCGGCCACCTGTTCTCCGGGATTCACCAGCATGCGCTGCACCCGGCCCCCGAGCGGGCTCGTGATCCGGAGCCGCCCGGCCAGCTCCGCGGCGGCCCCGGCGTCCGCGCGAGCCCGCTCGGCCGCGGCCCGGGCCTCTTCGACGCTCCGGCGGGCCGCGATGCCGTCCTCCAGCAGCTTCTCCTGCCGCGCGGCTTCCCGTTCGGCGGCATCGGCGGCGGCCCGGAGCGAGATCACGTTGGCCGCGAGTTGCGGTGCATCCAGTTCCAGCAGCGGCTGGCCCTGCCGGACCTCCTCGCCGACCTGAACGGCGACCGTCCGCACCACCGCGTCGGCCGGGGCGCTCAGGCTCGCCATGGCACCGGGCGGCGGTACCAGGCGGCCGGTCACCACCAGCTCGTCCGGCAGCGTATCCCGCCGGACGACGGCCGCCTCGACCGGGACCATGGGCGTGATGGCGGTCTGCTCTTCGCCGCCACCGCAGGCACCGCCCGCCAGCGCGAGCGCGAGGATGATGCTGTTTCTCATTCGATTATCCCGAGAAGCCGAGACCACTCTGCGCGTGCCTCCTGCCAGGCCGTCAGGGCATCGAGGCGCAGAACCGCGATATCACGCTCACTTCGAACCGCTTCGAGCAGGGGCAGCATGCCGGTCTCTCCCTGGGCGTATGCCCGTTCCGCCTGTTCCCTCAGGCGCCGCGCCGCCGGGAGCAGGGAATCCTGAATGATGCGGACCCGGGCGGCGGTTTCGGTGAGCGCAGCTTCCGCTGCGGCCAGGCTCGCCCGCAGGGATGCCCGGGTCTCCCGCACCCGCGCCGCCGCCCCGGCCGCATTGGCCCGGGCCAGGGCCAGATCCGCTCCGCCCTGATGCCACAACGGAATCGGGAGCGAAACACCGACAAGCAGGAGTCGCTGGTCCGGGGCCGCGGGATCCGCCCAGTCCGCGCCGATCTCGAAGGCGGGGAAGGGGATTCGGGCCCGGGCCGCGGCCGTCACCTGCTGCCGGGCGGCCGCCGAGTCGGCCAGGGCCGAGAACAGCACCGGCGAGTCCTCGATACCGGCCGGCGTCACGGCCCGCTCGAGCCCCTCGCTCAACGTGCCGGCGACCGGGGGTAACCGTGCGTCCGCCGGGAGCCCGAGCGTCCGGATGAGTTCGGCCCGGGCAATGGCGAGTGCCTGGCGGGTCTCGGAAAATCCCAGGCTGTTTCGGGATCGCTCGAGCGCCACCTGGTCGCGTTCAAACCGGGAGATGTCTCCAGCCGCCAGCCGCCGGTCGGCAATGGCGAGAAGCGAATCCGCGAGCTGCTGGCGCTCCTCGGCGAGCAGCGCATGGTCACGGGCCGCGAGCAGGCGGTTGAATGCGATCCGTACCTCCGCGGCCACGTCGGCCACCCGCTGCGCCGAGTCGAAGGCCACGGCGGTCCGGGCCGCGCGGGCCGCGCCGCGGGCAGGTCCGCGGGTCAGCAGCCAGTCCAGCGGCTGCTCGATGGAGGCGTGCTCCCGCGGCGGGTCATCGGTGTAGCTCCACCGGCCGACCGGATTGGGGATCGTGCCGGCCTGACGGAACGCTGCCCGGGCCGCGGCCACCAGCGCGCCGGCCGCGTGGACCTCCCCGCGCTGGGCCAGAGCCAGCCGGATGGCGTCCGGGAGGCGGAGGGAGTCCGGGGATGCCTGGACCTGCAGGGCCGCGAGGATGAGCAGGATCATGGCCACCTCACACGGCGGAAGGGTTGGTAGCGCACGGCACGCTCAGCGATGCGGATGCCCGCGTGGCGTCGTGGGAGAACTCGAACTGACCGCCGTGGGCGTCCGCAATCCACCGGAGAATCGGCAGGCCCAGGCCGCGGCTCATCGGTCCCGCGGTTTCCCGCGCCGTTCCCGCATCTGCATCGGCGGGACGGACGCCGTTGGACACGGTTACCGTCGCGCCGGCCGGCGTGCCGACCACGGCGACCCTGACCGGCTGCCCCGGATCGCCATGCCGGCAGGCGTTCTCCAGCATTTCGGTGATCGCTTCCCGAAGCAGGTCCGGGTCCCCCGGAACGTCGATCCGGTCCATGGCCCCGAGTTCGAGGGTGCGCCGGAGCGCATGGGCCCGGCTGCGAAAGAGATCCAGGGCTTCCAGCACGAGGCCGTCGAGATCCACCCGATCACGCAGGCGCGGTCTGGCGCCGGCCTCCATCTCCGCCAGCAGGAACAGGTCGTTCACCCGCCGCCGCATCTGCTCCGCCGCGGTCCGGATCCGCTGCATCGCGGCGCCGTACCCCGGCCCCGCGCCGGGCTGCAGTTCCAGTTCGCTTTCGCCCAGGACCAGCGTGAGGGGTGTCCGCAACTGGTGTGCGGCCTGCTGGAGAAACTGACGGTTCTTCGCTCGCTGCTCCTCCAGCCGGTCCAGCAGGGCGTTGAACTGACCCGCCAGCCGGTCCAGCTCGTCCGGTGGTGCTTGGACGGTCAGGCGCCCTTCGAGGGACGGCGGCAGGCCGGCGATCTCACGGCCGAGTTGCTCCACCGGCCGGAGAGCCAGCCGGGACAACAGGTAGCCGCCGACCAGCGAGAGCACCAGGGCCGGTGCAGCCGATACCAGCATCCACAGGGCCAGGCTCTCCCGTTCTTCGACCAGCGAGGCCAGCGGCAGCGCGGCAACCACCGTGGGACCGTCCCTTGCCGGTATCCGGCCCAGGAGGATCCGGAGTCCGCCTTCTTCATCATACGGAAGGTCCCGCGGCTCGCCCGCGGAGGTGGTGCGGATCACGGCCGGGGTCAGCCGGGCCAGCACCGGCGGCTCTCCACTGGTTCCCAGAACGCCACCCTGCCGGTCGGTGACGACATACGAAAACCGGCCGGCCGGCCACTCGGCCAGCGCCGCCCGCGTGGCGCCGGCCCATGAGCCGGGTGTTTCGTCCCATTCTCGCCTGATGGCCCGGGAGAGCTCGGTGACATTGCCGTGCAGCTCCCGGGCGACGCGTGCATTGGAAGCCCGGGCGAGGTACTGAAACATGACCAGGCTCAGCACGCTGAGGCCCACCAGAAAGGCCACGGCATACCAGCCGGCCAGGCGCAGGCGGAAGCGGCTAGCGGACATCGGGCGGGCGTTCGGCCAGGGTATACCCCCGTCCCCGGACGGTGTGAATGAGCGGTGGCCCGCCGGCGTCTTCCAGCTTCCGACGCACCCGGCCCACCAGGACATCCACCACGTTGCCCACCGGATCGAAGTTGTCGTCCCAGACGTGTTCCAGGATCCGGGCCCGGCTCAGGACCCGCTCCGGATTGCGCAGCAGGTACTCCAGCAGGGACAGTTCCCGGGATGTCAGCCCGAGGGGCATGCCGCCGCGGGTTACGGCCAGGGTCTGCGGGTCCAGCTCCAGATCGGCGTAGCGCAGCTTCATGGACGGGGCCGTCCGGGGCCGGCGGGCCAGGGCCCGCAGCCTTGCCAGGAGTTCTTCGACCGCGAAGGGCTTGGCCAGGTAGTCGTCGGCGCCGGCATCGAGGCCGGTGACCCGCTCGCCGAGCCCGCTCCGCGCGGTGAGCATGAGGATGGGTGTGCGGCCGCCCGCCGCGCGCCACCGGCGGCAGACCTCCAGGCCGTCGAGATCGGGGAGCATCAGATCAAGGACGGCAAGGTCGTATTCGTTGATCGCCAGCAGCTCGAGCGCGCGGGCACCGGTGGCGGCGACGTCCGGGGACCAGGTCGCCTGGCGCATGGTGCGCACCAGGAGATCGGCGACTTCCGGCTCGTCCTCCACCACGAGTACTCGCATGGCGATCCGCTCCTCCGGTCAATCGTGGTCCTGTTCCTGCGCTTCGGCGGAGGCGGACTCGTGCTCCACCGACACGACCTTGCCGGTCTTCGCGTTGACCAGCACCTCCTGGACGCCGGTCCGGCCGGCCACCGTGAATTCAAGCGAATAGACCAGTTGGCCGTCTTCGTTCTCGATTTCACCCTTGACCGCCTCGCCGCCCGGGACGCGGGCCAGAGCGATCTTCCACGCGCTGTCGGGCCGGATCTGCGCCCGGGCCAGCAAACCGGCGTGCTCTTCCTTGACCGTGGGCCAGGCCGGTGCCTGAGACTGGGCCCGGGCCACCGAAGCCGGGAGGGCCAACGCGAGTAACAGGCCGGTGACGGGGAGAATCTGACGCATGGGAACCTACCTCCATTGAAGAGTTGGGCAACTGCACCGCCGTCAATCTGGGGCGCCGGCATGACAGGAGCATGACATGCCATGATGTGGTGGCGATGGCCTGGTCGGCGACGGCCGGTTAACTTGAGCCCCTGAGGTCGCGTCCTCCGTTCTCTGTCGCATCGGCCCGCTCACTCCCCATCTCTCGGTTTCCTTGATCTCGCTCGCCGAAATCGAATCCGCCGCGGAACTGGTGTATTCCTGCTTCCCGCCCACGCCGCAATACGCCTGGCCGCTGCTGGCCGAGGCCTGCGGCTGCACCGTCTGGGTCAAGCACGAGAACGACACGCCGATCGGGGCATTCAAGGTGCGCGGCGGACTGGTCTATATGGAAGCGCTGCGGCGGGAACATCCGGAGGTCCGCGGCGTCATTACCGCCACCCGAGGCAATCACGGCCAGAGCGTGGGATACGCCGCCCGGAAGTACGGGGTCCGGGCCACCATCGTGGTTCCCCGGGAGAACAGCGTCGAGAAGAACGCGGCCATGCGCGCCCTCGGGGTGGAGCTGGTCGAGGTGGGACACGATTTCTCGGCGGCGTACGAGGAGGCCGTTCGCCTGGCCGCCGCGCGGGGCCTGCATCTGATGAGATCGTTCCACCCGCTGCTGGTGCGCGGGGTAGCCACCTACGGACTGGAGCTGTTCCGCGCGGTTCCGGCCCTGGATACGGTCTATGTGCCGATCGGCCTGGGATCGGGGATCTGCGGCGTCATCGCCGCCCGGAACGCGCTGGGACTGGACACGACCATCGTCGGGGTCGTTGCCGAGCGGGCCGATGCTTACGCCCGGTCCTTCGAGCAGCGGGAACTCCGGCACACCTCAACGGCCGACACGTTCGCCGACGGACTGGCGGTACGGAATCCGGATCCCGAGGCCCTGGCCGTGATGTACCATGGTGTAAGCCGGATCGTGCGGGTCTCGGAAGCGGACATGCGGCACGCCATCCAGCTCTACTTCACCGCGACCCACCAGGTGGCCGAAGGGGCCGGCGCGGCCGCACTGGCCGCCTTGATCAGGGAGAAGGCGCTCCAGCAGGGGAAGCAGGTGGGGGTCGTGCTGTCGGGCGCGAATATCGATCGAGACCTCTACCGCCGCATTCTCGCCGACTGATCCGCCCGTCAGCGACGGCACCTGGAGCCGCCGCGCGGCCTCTGCTCCAGATGAAGGACTCTTCACGGACATCCGGCGGCCGGGTTCACACTTCATTTCGTACTCTTCGTCTCGTAATTCCCGGCCAGAGCCGGGCATGAGGCTGACGAACGCGAAACGGAGTGAAGACCAATGATGCGCTGGAAATACGCCGCGGCCGGGGTCATCGGGATCGGTCTGCTGGCCGGGATTCAAGCCCACCGGATGGCAGCACCGGCCGTGGAGTCGATCGATTTCGGCGCCCGGATCACGCCGACCGTGCCGGCCTACCGGGCCGAGGCGCCGGCACCGACGCCGGCACGCGAGAAGGACTTCCGGATCCCCATCACCCACGACACCATCACCATTGCCGACGGGGTCCGGTATGCCGGGTGGACCTTCGGGGGCACGGTCCCGGGGCCGGTGCTGCGGGTCCGGCAGGGCGACCAGGTCAAGGTGACCCTGGTGAATGAATCACCCATGGCGCACTCGATCGACTTTCACGCTGCCCGAATCCCCCCGGACAAGGCCTACCGCACCATCATGCCAGGCCAGGAAGTCTCGTTCGAGTTTACGGCGCGGACGCCGGGGGTATTCCTGGTGCACTGCGGGACCCCGCCGGTGCTGATGCATATCATGCAGGGCATGTACCTCGCCATTATCGTGGATCCCGCCGGCGGCTGGCCCGACCGTGCGGACAAGGAGTTTGTACTCGTGCAAAGCGAGTTCTACCCCGACAGTACCGGCCCGGGGCTCCTCGGCCCCGATTTCCATGCGGCTCTCGAGAACCGGGCATCCTACGTGGTCTTCAACGGCCGCGCCTTCCAGTACCGGAACCACCCGCTGGAGGTGGCCGAAGGGGATCGGGTCCGTTTCTTCGTCGTCAATGCCGGTCCGAACCGGAACAGCGATTTCCACATCGTCGGGGCGATCTTCGACAAGGTCTATCCTGATGGGGACGTCCGGCACGCGCTGGGCGGGGTCCAGACATATACCGTGCCTGCGGGCGGAGGTGTGGTGTTCGAGACGGCGTTCGCGCGGAACGGCAGCGGGGCGGGGACCTACCCGTTCGTCACGCACAGCTTCGCCGACGCGGAGAAGGGCGCTGTGGGTCTGATCCGGGTGACGGCCCCGCGGCAGGTCGCGACGGCGCGGCTTTCAGGAGGGGAGTGAGACCCGCCCCGTAACGCCCCGCGCGGGTGGCTTCCCGGGGGGAGTCCGGCTCAGCCCGCTCCTCCCGGGGGATCGCCCCCCTGCGGTCTCACCGCCGTCCCAGCGCCTCACGCACACCTTTCACCGCCACGGCGACGTCCGCCCGGCTGACGTCAAGGTGGGTCACCGCCCGGATCGTCGTCGGCCCGATCACGCTGAATATCACGCCCTGCTCCCGCACCCGGTCGCCGAACTGCGTGCCGGTGAGGCCCGTTCCCTGGACATCGAAGACCACGATATTGGTTTCGACCAGGGCGGGGTTGAGGGCGATGCCCTCGACCTGGGCCAGCCCATCCGCCAGCAGCTTCGCGTTGGCGTGATCTTCCGCCAGCCGGTCCCAGTGATGCTCCAGCGCGTAGATGCCGGCCGCCGCGATGATACCCGCCTGCCGCATGGCCCCGCCCAGCCGGTGTTTCCAGGGCCACGCGGCCTCGATGAAATCGCGCGAGCCCGCCAGGACTGCTCCCACGGGGCATCCCAGACCCTTGCTCAGGTCGATCCAGACCGAATCGAAGGGCTCGGCGAAGTCCTTTGCGCCGGTGCCGGTGGCGACGACCGCATTGGGCAGCCGGGCGCCGTCCAGGTGCGTGGCCAGACCATGCTCCCGGGCCACGCGGGTCACCGCGCGCACGCCTTCGAGCGGCCAGCAGGCTCCACCCGGGATATTCGTGGTCTGTTCCACCGACACCGCCCGGGTGCGGGGCAGGAAGTGCGCCCGTGGCCGGATCGCGGCTTCGACCTGTTCGGCGCTGAAGATGCCCCGGGTACCGTTCACGGGACGGATCAGGGCTCCGGCCAGGGCGGCGGGTCCGCCGCCTTCGAAGTTCAGCGGGTGGGCGGTCGCGTCCATGATGATCTCGTCTCCGGCCCGGCAGTGCACCGCAAAGGAAATCTGGTTGCACATCGTCCCCGAGGGCAGAAACAGGGCCGCTTCCTTGCCCAGCAGATCGGCGACCTGTTCCTGCAGCCGGTTGACGGTCGGGTCCTCCCGGCGCTGCTCATCGCCGACCTCCGCGTCGCACATGTAGCGGCGCATGGCCGGCGTCGGACGTGTCGCGGTGTCGCTGAAGAGGTTGACAGATGGGGGCATGGGCCAGGCCGGTCAAGTGAGCGTTCGGCGGGAGCGGTCAGTGATGAGCGGACTCTCGCCCGCCTCAACCGATCTCCGCCTGCAATCAATCCTCCAATCCTTCAATCCCTCAATCCCTCAATCAGAACTCCATCTCCTCCATGCGCCGCAGGGCCAGGCGCAGCGGGATGACCGTCGCGGCTCCGCAGATGAGCAGCACCAGGGTTCCGGCGACGAGGAGCTCGCCGGTGAGGTTGGCGCTCTGGCCCAGATTCGTGATCCGGAGATAGGCCATGACCGGGCGGGCCTCGATCATGATGATGAGCCCCAGCAGGGTCACGGCGGACATCATGAACACCAGGCCGCCGAAGCTGGTCGGAATCTGGGCGGCATTCTCGGTTTCAAACTGGGGGTAGAGCACGCCGAACCCGAGGGCGAGGGCGGCGATGGCAAAAGTCAGCAGCAGCATCGTGACGACGCTCACGGCCATCATGAACGGGGCCGCACGCAGCATCACATTGGTGAGGATCGTGATCGTGAGGGCGAGGACCAGCAGGGGAGCCGTTCCGATCCAGTATTTGCTCCAGATGAGGGCGCGCAGGTCCAGGGGCGTCGAGCGCAGCAGCCACATCTGCTTCCCTTCGAGCGAGAACGACGGAAATATGAACCGGCCCGCGATGGCGGCCAGGACGAACCCGGCCAGGCCGAGGTTGAGGAATACGATCAGACTGATCAGGAAGAAGGGGACGCGCTCACCGGTGAACAGCGGCAATGCCGTGATGTTGAACAGGTAGACCACCACCAGCACGGCCAGGAGGATGAGCTGGCTCCATTGGGTCGCGTCCCGGAAGAAGACCCGCATGTCTTTCAGCAGGAACTCGCGCCGGGACGGCGCCAGCCGTCCCAGGATGCCGGAGCCGATCCGGTGCCAGCCGGCGCCGCGGACGAATTTCTCGGCGCCTTCCTGCGCCTTGGTGAAGCCGGAGGCATAGAGCAGCTGGTGCAGGGCGGCGCCCAGGACCACGAACGCCGCGGCAGTCGTCCACAGCAGGGCAATGGGCAGCGGATCCGCCACCCGGATGAGCCAGTTCATGACCATGTTGGTGGTCCATTCGCTCGGGAGGAACGGGCTCGTGGGTGTCTGCAGGGCGGTAATGAAGTCCACCAGGCTCTGGAATCCCTCGGGCCGGGCCAGCCGTTCCGGCCGTACCACCCGGAGCAGCAGCACCACGCCGCCCGCCGCGCCGATGGCCACCAGGCTCAGCAGGTCCCGGGTGCGGCGCGCCGGGAAGACGTTGACCAGCAGGGTCGTGAGGACCGTCCCCAGGACCGCCGGGATGATGAGGAAGGGGACGACCGCCGCGATTACCACCAGGGGGAACAGCGGCCCGCCCCGGAACACCACGCCGTACGCGGTGAAGATCGGAACCGCCAGCAGCAGCACCATCCACGACGAATGCAGTACCGTTTCGATCAGCTTGACGAGATACACCCGGAGCCAGTCGACCGGGGCCGAAATCACCAGATCGAGGTCCTTCGCCAGAAAGAAGGTCGAGAGGGCGGTGATCAGATTCGAGAGCAGCAGGATCGACAGGAACGCCAGCAGGGCCATGCCGAGCAGCTTGGCCGGCACCACAATGCCGATGTCGGCGGTGCCCTTGAAGTACTTGAGGACCCGGTAGAAGATGCCGAAAATCGCGACCCAGAAAATGCTCCCGACCCCGAGCAGCAGAAACAGTTTGGTATTGCCGGAGGCCCGGCCCTGCCGGCCCCGGGTGAGCATGCTCCGCCACTTGGGCGTGAGCACGGTCCACAGACCCGGCTGCAGGACGGGTGAGCGTTCCATGGGCTAGGGGTGCGGCCCTTCCAGGACCATCCCGACGTCGAGGTCCGGTGTGCCGCCGGTGATCTTGAGGAACAGGTCCTCCAGACTCATGCCGTCCGAGGCGGTCTGCGCCCGGAGTTCCTCCATGGTGCCGTCCGCCGCGATCCGGCCGTTCTGGATGATGGCGATCCGGTCGCACATGGTCTCGGCCACCTCGAGCGTATGCGTGCTCATGAGCACCGTCCCGCCCCGGTTCACGAACTGGCGCAGCAGCTGCTTGAGCAGCCGGGCACTCCGCGGATCGAGGCCCACCATCGGCTCATCAACCACGATGACCGCCGGCCGGTGCACCAGGGCACTGGAGATGATGATCTTCTGCCGCATGCCGTGGCTGTAGGACTCGACCAGCTCGTGCTTCCAGGGCAGCAGGTCGAACAGTTCCAGCAGTTCATCGGCCCGCTTTTCCACCTCCGGGCCGCTCTGCCCGTACAGCGCCGCCACGAACCGCAGAAATTCCACGCCGGTCAGTTTCTCGTAGACGTAGGGCCGGTCGGGGATGAATCCCAGCCGGGCCTTGGCGTGCAGCGGACGGGCCTGGATGTCGTCGCCGGCGATCTCCACCGTTCCGGCCGACGGCTTGAGGATCCCGGCGATCATCCGGAGCGTCGTGGTCTTGCCGGCGCCGTTCGGCCCGAGGAAGCCGAACAGCTGCCCCTCGGGCACCGTCAGATCGATGCCGTCCACGGCGGTGAACCGGCCGTATTTCTTGGTCAGACCGACGAGGCGGATCATCAGTGTCTGCTGTCCTCGATGACGGTGAGGCGGATGCCCGCCAGGCGATCGAAGAGCCGGGGCGGCCGGGCCAGGGCATCGATCGCGAAACGCACCCGGGCCGCATCGGCCGGAATCTGCCCGGCCGTGGGATCCACCGGCACCCAGCCGTCCAGATACAACTCCACCCAGGAATGGAAGTAGTATCGTCCCGGCGTCAGCAGAAGGCCACTGACGGCGCGGGCCGGGATTCCCAGCGACCGGGCCAGGGCCACCAGCAGCAGCGTGTGCTCGTCCACATCCCCGCGGCCCAGCCGCAGGACGGTCCGGGCACGGATCGGGTTGTAGACCGGCTCCGGCCGGATGTTCGAGGCGACCCAGCGGGTGAGTTTCTCCGCGATCCGCCGCGGGTCGGTCTCGTTCCCGGCGATGGCCCGGGCGCGGGTCTCGATCACGCTGTCGGTGATCTCCAGTTGCGGCTCGTCCCGGAGCCAGCGGGTCCGGTCATCGGCCGACAGCGTATCGTGCGGGGCCGGCAGGGAATCCGCCGACACGATCAGGTCGCCGTTGTGCGCCCGCTGCCGGGCCCCGTCCCGCACGGCACTGCCCCGGCTGGGCCAGGTCGCCGGATGGATGAGCCGGAGCCGGCGCTCCCGGACCAGGGCCGTCGGGACCCTGGCCCCGTCCGCCAGGGCGGTCCGGGGCACGATGCTGCTCGACCAGCCGGGGCCCTGCGCCGCCAGGCGTTTCCGGTAGTTCAGGCTGACGATCTCGAACGCCGACCGCTCCAGTCCCAGCCCACCACTCTGCTGCGAGGTCATGGCGAATCCGCGCCCGTTCACCAGCAGACCGGTCAGCTCACCGTCCTCGGCCCGGGCGACACTCCACACCGGCACGGTATCCACGCTGGCCGTGACCCAGAGACCGGCGGTGGTGTCGTAGACGGCGCTGTCCGGCACGAACAGGATCGAGTCCGACAGCGTGATGAGTTGCACCGGCCGGCTGCGCATCGCCACCGGATCGTATACCAGCAGGGTCTCGTCCTGCCCCTGGTGGAGCTTGCCGTCCCGGGCGAACAATACCGGGTCCAGCGGAGCCGGGATCTCGAACCGGGTCACGACGGTCCACGAATCGCTGACCTCCTGATACCGGGACAGCACCCGGAACGTGGTATCACTGGTTCGCTCGGCTTCGACCGTCGCGGGGCGCTGAGGTGCCGGCGTGGTCAGCCGGTAGGAGAGCAGCCGGAGGTTGGGATCCAGCGTGTATTCCCGGGTGAACTGATTGCGGCTGGTCTCTCCCCGGCCGGGAAGATCCAGCCCGAGCCGCTCGGTGACCCGGACCCCCTCGGGGACCGTGTCCACCGAAATCGACGCCACCCCCACCTGCCGGCCGGCCGCGCGCACGATATAGAAGTACGCCTCGGGCGGGAGCGCGGTGACCGGACCGCTGACGAACGTCCGGCCGCCACGCCGGGCCATCCGGCCGGCCAGCCAGGCAAGGCTCCCGGCCCACAGCGCCAGGATCACCACCGCCGCGACCCGCCGGTTCAGGATTGGAACCTCGCAATGGCGGCTTCGACCGCCGTCCGATCGGCCTCCCGTTCCAGCACGATCGACAGGGATTCGGGGAATCGCGCGCGGGCCCGGTGCTCGCGGAACGTCTCCGCCAGCAGCGTGGCGGCCTCTTCCGGCGGAAGCTGGCCGGCGCCGCTGCCGATGAGCGGCGCCGCCACGGTGGCCAGTTCCCAGTCCGACGCGCGCTGCCAGGCGGAGATGAGCCCCCGCCGGATGACGTCCGGGCCGGGATCGGTGCGCCGGGACTGGACCACGACATGCACCACGAACCGCGCGACCAGGTTGCCGGCCCCGGTCACCACGGCCGCCCCGGCGTCGAACGGAAACTGGACCCGGCGCTGATCCTGGAAGGCCGCGCCGGCCCGCTCGTCCAGCCGGGTCATTGCGGGGGTCACCGGCTCGAGCACCTCGTTGGCGGGCCGGAGCACGGCGTCCACGTCGAGAAACGCGAGATCGTCGACCAGGACAGCGATCACCGGCTCCCCGCTTCGCGCGCGCGGCGGTACATCTCGATGGCCTCGTTGGGCCGGCCCAGGCGGTCCAGGACCCGGCCCAGCAGCTGGAACGCCCGGCTGGAGGCGGGGTCGAGTTCGGTCGCCCGCTGCAGCGCCCGCTCCGACTCGGCGAACGCCCCGGCCTGGTTCAGCGCGTCGCCCAGATAGTACCAGGCCTGGGACGACTCCGGATCCAGCTCGATGGTGCGGCGGAAGAGCGCCGCGGCATCCTCCGGCAGACCCTTGCGCCAGAGGACCAGGCCCAGATTGAAATGAGCCTCGGCGTGCTGGGGGGCCAGCCGGGTGGCGCGGCGGAGGTCGGACTCCGCCGCGGGATAGCGCTTGAGCGAGCCGAGAATCGCACCCCGGTTCACCAGGACGTCCACCTGATCGGGATGATGCTTCAGGGCCGCGGTGAGTTCGTCGATCGCCGCCTCGGGCTCACCCGCGGCCTCGAAGAGCAGGGCCAGGTTGTTGCGCCCCGCCAGATGGGCCGGTTCCTGCGCCAGGAGCTGGCGGTAGAGCTGGGTGGCTTCTACCCGGCGGTTCCGCTCGGCGGCCTCTCTGGCGCGCCGGTAGAGCTGGTCGGTGGCCGATCCCTCCGCCACCGGCTCGGGTTCGACCATGCCGTCCCCGGCGGCCCCGTCGGCGAAGGGCCGCAGCGAGAAACCGCAATCCACCCCGCGGGCGGGGAGGTCGGCCTCCAGCCCGGCGGTACTGAACAGTTCGTCGATCGCCTGTTCGCGGCCGCTGCTTCGGCTGTGACGGGCTCGGCGCATGGGCCGGGAGGGGTTGCGGTGAGAAAGGGGTAACTGGCTGCAATCTAATCCCCGCGGGTCCCCGGTTGAATCCACCCCGGCATCCCGCCTAGACTTCCCTTCTTATGCCTGAAGAGTACCTGGTCGTCCGCGGTGCCCGCGAGCACAACCTCAAGAATATTTCCGTTGCCATCCCCCGGAACCAGCTGACGGTCATTACCGGCCTGTCGGGGTCGGGGAAGTCGTCCCTGGCCTTCGATACCATCTACGCCGAGGGCCAGCGGAGGTATGTCGAGTCCCTGTCGGCGTATGCCCGGCAATTCCTGGGCCTGATGGAAAAGCCGGAGGTGGACGCGATCGAAGGCCTTTCGCCCGCCATCTCCATCGAACAGAAGACCGCCGGCCAGAACCCCCGGTCGACCGTGGGGACCATCACCGAGGTCTACGACTACCTGCGGCTGCTCTGGGCCCGGGTCGGGACGCCCCACTGCCCCAACGACGGCAGTCCGGTGGAACGTCAGAGCGCCTCGCAGATCACCGACCTCATCCTCGCCTGGCCGGAGGGGACCCGGATCGAGGTGCTGGCCCCGCTGGTCCGCGGCCGCAAGGGTGAGTTCAAGGACCTGTTCGAGGACGCCCGGCGCCGGGGATTCGTCCGGGTGCGGGTGGACGGGACGACGCACGAACTGAGCGACGTGCCCACCCTGAACCGGCGGCAGAACCACGACATATCGGTGGTGGTGGACCGACTGGTGGTGCGTCCCGCCGACCGTGGCCGGCTCAATGATTCGGTCGAGACCGCGCTGAAGGCCGCGGACGGGGTGGTGGAGGTCCGGCGCTACGGCGGGAACCCCGAGGCGCGGAAGGCCGGGCGGGGCCACAACGGCGACGGCGAAGAGGCCGGCGAACGCTTTCTCTTCTCCGAGCGGTTCGCCTGTCCGGTCTGCGGTCTCTCCCTGCCCGAGCTGGAGCCGCGGCAGTTCTCGTTCAACTCTCCCTTCGGCGTGTGCCCCGAGTGCCATGGGCTGGGAACCCGCCGGGAGGTCAACGCCGAGCTGGTGCTGGGAGACCCGCGCATTTCGATTCTCGAAGGGGTCGTGCTTCCCTGGGGGGAGCCCAGCGGGTACCTGCGCAAGGTCGTTCTGCCGACCCTGGCCAGGGCGTTCAAGTTCGACCTCAAGGCGCCCTGGGGCGACTTGAGCGACGCGGCCCGCACGGCGGTGCTCCAGGGGGTGCCGGGCCGGACGCTCAAGTTCCAGGCCGAGGGCGCCCGGGGACGGACCGAGTACGAAAGCGAGTGGGAAGGCGTCCTCCGGAACGTCGAGCGCCGTTACCGGGAGTCGTCCAGTGACGGGGTCCGCCAGGCGCTCGAGGAGTACATGGTCGAGCAGCCCTGTACCGCGTGCGGCGGCCGGCGGCTCAAGCCGGAGAGCCTCGCGGTGCTGGTGGGCGGCCGGAACATCGGGGAGATCGTCGAACTGCCCATCAACCAGGCCCTGGAGTTCTTCGACCGGCTTCCGGTCCGGAGCGGCAGCCGCCGCGGCGGCATCGACCCCGAGATCTCGGGGCCGATCCTCAAGGAAGTCCGTGACCGGCTCCGGTTCCTCTGCGACGTAGGGCTCGATTATCTCACGCTGGGCCGCGGCGCCGGTTCCCTCTCCGGCGGGGAAGCCCAGCGCATCCGGCTCGCCACCCAGATCGGCTCCCGTCTGGTCGGCGTGCTCTACATCCTGGACGAACCCAGCATCGGCCTTCATCAGCGGGACAACGAACGACTGCTGGCCACGCTGCGGGGCCTCCGGGATCTGGGCAACACGGTGCTGGTGGTCGAGCACGACGAGGACACCATCCGGGCGGCCGACCACGTGGTGGACCTGGGGCCCGGAGCCGGGCGCTTCGGTGGTGAGGTCGTCGCCGAGGGCAGCGTCGACGGCATTCTGCGCCATCCGTCCTCCCTCACCGCCCGCTACCTGCGGGGCGATCTCCGGATTCCGCTGCCCGGGGGCCGCCGGGCCCGGGACCGGAAACGACAGCTCCGGATCGTGGGCGCGCGGGAGAACAACCTGCGCAACCTCAAGGTCGAGATCCCGCTGGGACTGTTCGTGGCGGTGACCGGGGTCTCGGGCTCGGGCAAGTCGAGCCTGGTGACGGACATTCTCTACCGGGCTCTGGCGCGGCACTTCTACCGGACCCGCGTCGTCCCGGGCGCGCATGACCGGATCGAGGGACTGGATCACATCGACAAGGTGATCGACATCGACCAGAGTCCCATCGGCCGGACGCCGCGGTCGAATCCGGCGACCTATACCGGGCTCTTCACGCCGATCCGCGACCTGTTTGCCCAGCTCCCGGAATCGAAACTGCGCGGATACGGGCCCGGCCGGTTCTCCTTCAACGTGAAGGGCGGCCGGTGCGAGGCCTGCCAGGGCGACGGCCTGGTCAAGATCGAGATGCACTTCCTGCCGGACGTCTATGTCCCCTGCGAAGTCTGCAAGGGCCGCCGCTACAACCGGGAGACCCTCGAGATCCGCTACAAGGGACGCAGCATTGCCGACGTGCTCGACCTCACCGTCGAGGACGGCCTGGACTTCTTCTCGGCCCAGCGGCGGATCGCCGAGAAACTGGAGCTGCTGAACGATGTGGGGCTGGGCTACATCCACCTGGGCCAGTCGGCCACCACCCTCTCCGGCGGCGAGGCCCAGCGGGTGAAGCTCGCGACCGAGCTCGCCAAGCGGGATACCGGCCGGACCCTGTATATCCTGGATGAGCCGACCACCGGCCTGCATTTCGAGGACGTCCGGATGCTGCTCCAGGTGCTCCACCGGCTGGTGGACAAGGGCAACACGGTCATGGTGATCGAGCACAACCTCGACGTGATCAAGACCGCCGACTGGATCATCGACCTGGGCCCCGAAGGCGGCGACGCGGGCGGGCGGGTGGTCGCCACCGGCACGCCGGAGGAGGTGGCCGAAGCGCCCGGCAGCCACACCGGCCGGTTCCTGCAGAAGGTGCTCGGCGCGGTCAAGGTGTAGCGGCCGGCCGGGAGCGGTGCGGCACGCGAACGAATACACGGCTCGGCCGGGCGTCGCGACGCCTGGGAGCAGGTTTCCGCTGCACGATGTCTTGGGAGAACGCTTCTGTTGCACGCGAATGAATTCGCGGCTCGGCAGTGCGTCGCTGCGCGACGCCTGGGGACCACGCTTCCGTTGCATGCCGCAGCGGCCGGTGCTGCACGCGACGTCACTCACGTCTGCTCGGCGTTCCTGCGCGTCGCCGGCGGGCGACGCTTTGCCGAGCCGCGAATTCATTCGCGTCGAGCGCCCGGAACGGCTTCGACCCAGCGTGCCGGCCAGGGGAATGGATCCACCGGTACTGCACGCGACGCGCCTGCTCTGCGTTCCTCTGCGTCGCTGACAGGCGACGCGTTGCCGAGCCGCGAATTCATTCGCGTCGAAAGTGCCGAGCCGCGAAGTCATTCGCGTCTCATTCGGACCCGTCATATTCCGGATCCTCTCCCGGCCAGCCCTCGATCGCCTCGGTGGGGTGATGCGTCGGCTGAGCCCGCAAATACCGGCGGACGGTGGGTAGGGTCTGGACGCTGACGGTCCGGGCGCCATACCCCTTCGACCACAGCAGGCGGCCCGATGCCCCGAGTCCCTGTTGACCTGCGATGGTCGAGCTCGCGCCCTTAAGCCGTTTGGCCAGCAGGCTCACCGAGGTGGTCGGATGGAGGCGGATCAGTAGATGGATGTGGGTCCGGACCATGCCGATCTCCAGAACGTGGCATTGCTCTTTCCGTGCCAGCGCCCTCAGAAGCCGGCAGAGGAACCGAGCCATCGGCGCGTCGATGAGGACGCGGCGCTCGCGGGTCGTCCAGACAAGGTGGATGTAGAGTCAGTGGTGCATCCCGCTAAGGTAAGGGAAACTGGACCAGCCGTTTGGATCCGGAAAACGCGGGCTTGGGAATTCCGACGCGCAGCTCTGCGTTCCTGCGCGTCGCCGACAGGCGACGCCTTGCCGAGCCGCGAGTTCATTCGCGTCGAAAGTGCCGAGTCGCGAATTGACCCGCGCCTGCTCTGCGTTCCTCTGCGTCGCCGACAGGCGACGCCTTGCCGAGCCGCGAATTCATTCGCGTCGAAAGTGCCGAGCCGTGAATTCATTCGCGTCGAAAGTGCCGAGCCGCGAACTCATTCCCGTCTGCTGCGTTCCTCTGCGTCGCCGACAGGCGACGCGTTGCCGAGCCGCGCATTCATTCGCGTCGAAAGTGCCGAGCCGCGCATTCATTCGCGTCGAAAGTGCCGAGCCGCGAAGTCATTCGCGTCATCGTTCGGACCCGTCCTGTTCCGGGTCGTTCCCCGGCCTGAGCGAGGGCCCGATCGCGGCGGGCGAGGACAGCCCCGGCCGCCAATCAGGAACCTGGCTCCCCCAACCGGCGTATGGTATTCTCCGGCTTCACCGTCCGCCTGTCCGCCTGTCCGCCTGTCCGCCTGTCCGCCTGTCCGCCCGTCCGCCCGTCCGCCCATCCACCCCCCACGGCCCATGACTCGACATCTCCGCCTTCCAGCGCTCCTTTCCGCCGCCCTGCTGCTGGTCTGGAGCGCGCCGCTCGCCGCCCAGTCCGACTCTACGCTGCTCACCGTCGAGCGGATCTATGGCTCCACCGAGTTCAATGGCGAATCGTTCGGTCCCACCCGCTGGCTCGAGAACGGGGCGGCGTTTACCACGGTGGAGGATGCCGGAGACGGGAAAGGCAAGGACATCGTCCGCTACGACACCGAGACGGGCGAACGGCGGGTGCTGATCCCGGCGTCCCGGCTCATCCCGGCCGGGGCCGCCGAGCCGCTTGCCATTGACGGGTATCAGTGGTCGCCCGACGGTCGCCTGCTGTTGCTGTTCACCAACTCGAAACCGGTCTGGCGGCAGAACACCCGGGGAGACTACTGGGTCCTGGACCGGACCACCTGGGCGCTCCGCCGGCTGGGGGCCGATGCCGGGGCATCCACCCTCATGTTTGCCAAGTTCTCGCCCGACGGCGGGCGGGTGGGCTACGTGCGGGAGCACAATCTCTATGTCGAGGACCTGGCGAGCGGCGCCGTCCGGCAGCTTACGTCCGACGGCTCCCGTGAGGTCATCAACGGCACCTTCGACTGGGTGTACGAGGAAGAACTCGGCCTGCGGGACGGATGGCGCTGGAGCCCGGACGGGCGGTCGATCGCCTACTGGCAGCTCACGGCCGACAGCGTCCGCAGCTTCGACCTCATCAACAACACCGATTCACTCTATTCCTTCGTCATCCCGCTGCAGTACCCCAAGGCCGGCGAGAGCAACTCCGCGGCCCGGATCGGCATCGTTCCGGCCGGCGGCGGCGCCACGAGATGGCTGGCGATCCCCGGCGATCCCCGCAACCACTACCCCGCGCGGATGGACTGGGCGTCCGGTTCCCGGGAAGTCTACGTGCAGCGGCTCAACCGGCTGCAGAATACCCTCGAACTGATGCTGGGAGACGCGGAGTCCGGACGGGTCCGGACCGTCCTCACCGAGCGGGACAGTACCTGGGTGGAGACGGTCGATGACATGGAATGGCTGGACCAGGGCCGGCGGTTCCTCTGGGTGAGTGAACGGGACGGCTGGAACCACGTCTACACCGTCTCCCGGGACGGCACGTCGCCCCGGCTCCTGACGCCGGGCGCCTTCGACGTGCTCTCCGTCTCCGGCGTGGATCCGCAGGGCGGGTATCTCTATTACATCGCCTCGCCGGAAAACCCGGCCCAGCGCTATCTCTACCGCACCCGCCTCGACGGCCGCGGCCGCGCCGAACGGATCACCCCGGCCGACCTGGGCGGGAGCAACGGCTACAACATCTCCCCCGATTTCCGTTACGCCTTTCACACCTGGTCCCGCATGGGACAGCCGCCCACCACCGCGCTCATCCGGCTGCCGGGACACACCGTCATCCGGCGGGTGGTGACGAACGAGCGGCTGCGTGGGAAAGTGGCCGCCCTGCGCCGCGGGCCGCAGGAGTTCTTCCAGGTCGACATCCGGGACGGTCTCCGTCTCAACGGTTACCTGATGAAGCCCCCGGGTTTCGATCCCTCCCGGCGCTACCCGATCCTCTTCTTCGTCTACGGCGGCCCGGGCTCGCAGACGGTCCTCGATTCCTGGGGCGGCCAGCAGTATCTCTGGTTCACCATGCTGACGCAGAAGGGCTATCTCGTGGCGAGCGTCGACAACCGCGGGACCGGGGCCCGGGGCCGCGACTGGCGCAGGATCATCTACGGCCGGATGGGGGTGATCGAGACCCGGGATCAGGCCGCCGCGGCGCGCACGATCAGCCGCTGGCCTTTCGTGGATTCCAGCCGGGTCGGGATCTGGGGCTGGAGCTACGGCGGGTTCATGAGTCTCAACGCGCTGTTCCAGCATCCCGACGTCT
Source organism: Gemmatimonadales bacterium (assembly GCA_050183505.1). Classification (GTDB taxonomy): domain Bacteria; phylum Gemmatimonadota; class Gemmatimonadetes; order Gemmatimonadales; family GWC2-71-9; genus JBFXBG01. The sequence goes on from JBFXBG010000026.1 coordinate 24,212, forward strand.
ACCGGATGGCCGTCGCGGTCGCCCCGGTCACCCACTGGAAGTACTACGACAACATCTACACCGAGCGGTACAACGGGCTGCCGCAGGAGAACCCACGGGGCTACGATGCGGGCTCGCCTCTCAGTTACGTCGCCAATCTCCAGGGAGATCTGCTGCTGGTCCACGGCTCCGGAGACGACAACGTACACTACCAGAACTCCGAGGCCCTGGTGAACGCACTGGTCAGGGCCAACAAGCAGTTCACCATGATGGAATACCCCAACCGGAATCACGGCATCTCCGGCGGCAACACCCGCCAGCACCTGTTCACCCTCATCACCCGGTACCTGGATGAACACCTGATGCGGCCGGCGGCACCCAGTCCCTGAGCCGGGGGGGGGCCGGGGCCGTGGGGCAGGGCAGTCCGCGAGGACGCGGACCGCCCGTTTTGTGACTTCCTCCTCCCCGCTCCAGCCGGCGGGGGCTAGCTTTGAACCGTGCCGGCGGTGGACGATCCGGTCAGTCGCTCGTCCCCCGGGCGGATGTTCAAGTCCTGTCACGACTTGCATTCCGGACCCGGAATGAAACATTCTGAAACGTGAAGCCGTAAGTGCCTGTGTATCGGGGGAGTGGAGCCGCTACTCCCGCCATTGCCGTTGCCCCGGGAGGATCCGGCCGAGTGGGTGAGACACTGATTCCGATCTTCGGGATGATTACCGGCCTGCTCATGACCGGCGCCTTGATCTTCGGGGTGGTCAGGATCATGCAGAGCCCCGTGGGCCAGGCCCTGGCCCGCCGGATCCAGGGACGGCACGGAGATGATGACGATCTTCGCCACGAGGTCGCCGAACTCCGGGAACAGGTCGAGTACCTGCACCAGGAACTGGGAGAGGCGCAGGAACGCCTGGATTTCACGGAGCGGCTGCTGTCGCGGGTCAAGGAAGAGCCGCGTTTGCCTGGAGCGGGGTGACATGGAAGACATTCTCGCGATCGTGCTGATTTTCGGCGGGGGGATCTGCGTGGCGATTTCGTTCAGCCCGATCGGGCGGGCCATGGCCGAACGGATCCGGGGCAAGGCGATCACCGGCATGGATCCCGCCGTCTATGAGGAGCTGGATCGCATGCGGGAGGAACTGACCGAGGTGCACGAACGCCTGGACTTCACCGAGCGGTTGCTGGCGCAGAAGCGGGAGAGCGCTGAACTCCCCGGGGGGAATCCGTGAGCATCCAGGTGGTCCAGGCCCCCACGCCCCCGCCGGTACCCACGGTGGCCCCGTGGGAGTCCCTGCCGCCCCAGGTCGTCGTGCTGGTCATGCTGACGCTGATCGCCGGTACCACGATCGTCCTCTGGCCGCTGGTCCGGGCGATCGCCCGGCGGATCGAGGGCCGGGGCGGGAAGGAGACCGCGCATCTGCAGGACGAGATCGATCAGCTGCGGGAACGGGTGGCGGAGCTGGATGCGGCCCAGGGCAGGATGGCGGAGCTCGAGGAGCGTCTGGATTTTGCCGAGCGGCTGCTGACCCGCAGCCGGGAATCCGCCGGCCTGCCGCCGGGTCAGCCGCTGCAGTAGCGCGAGGAGCCCAATGGATCCCCAGTCCGCCGATGTCGCCGTTGCCGGCATGGTCCTGGTCGGCATCGTCCTTGGCCTCCTGATCGTCGGCTTCGGTCCGATCGGCCGGGCCGTCGCCAGGAAGATCGACGGAAAGGGTGGTGCGGCCCCCGACCTCGAAGCGCTCCGGCAGGAAGAGCAGGGTGAGCTGGACGCCGTGCGGGAGCGAATGGTCGAGCTGGAGGAACGCCTCGATTTCACCGAGCGCCTGCTGGCCCGGCACCGGGAACCGGGGCAGCTCCCGGACGCCGGGCCGCGGGCCGGAGCGGATGCGGAGCGACGGTCATGAAGAAATGGCTGGGGATCGATTTCATCGAGCTGCTGATTCAGGTGGGGGTCACGATCAGCGCGCTGGCGTTCATCGGGGTGACCGACGGTCCGGACGCCGGCTACCCGATCGTGGTCGGCGCCTCCTTCATCCTTCTCGGGATCCGCCGGCAGCGCGCGCTGGCCCGGCGGCGGCAGGAGCCGGAGGGCGATACCACCGCGATCCGCGCCGCGGACCTGGAGGCCAGGCTGGCCGACCTCGACATGCTCCAGGACCGGGTTCTCGAACTGGAAGAACGGCTTGATTTCGCTGAACGGCTGCTGACCCGGCAGCGGGAGTCCCAACGGCTCGAACCGGGAAGCGCCGAGCATCGGTAGCAGGACCTCACAACGGAGGCACGAATGGCACTGGCTGCCGGGACCGAACTGGGCGAGTTCGCCATGTACTTGGCGGTCGGTCTGGCGTCCCTGGGTCTCTTCTTCGGACCGATCGGACGGGGCCTGGGCCGCTGGATCGAATCCCGCGTCCGGCCCGGCTCGGGCGACGAGCGGGAACGGACCGAAGTGCTGGAGGGCCGGCTGCAGGAGCTGGAGGAACGCCTGGACTTCACCGAGCGGCTGCTGGCGCAGGAGCGTGAGCGCCTGCCGGACGTCAACACCCCGGTCTGATCATGGCCACCAGCACCGAAGCCCGCGCGACGGCGGCGGCCCTGATCGGCGTAGCGGCCGTCGCCGGCTACGTGGTGCTGTCGATCGTCCTGGGTGCGGGATTCGCCATCCCGACGGCGATCGTCGGGTCGGTGATGGGGATGATCACGCTCAAGGGTCCGCTGGGGCAGGCCATCGCCCGGCGGCTCGATGCGGAATCCGCCGGCGCGGCATTGCCGGAAGAAACCGTTGCGGAGCTGGAAGACATGCGCGAGCGCATGGTGGAACTGGAGGAACGACTCGACTTCACCGAGCGGATGCTGGCCCAGTCCCGCCAGCCGCAGGCCCTCGACCGGGAGGGCTGACCCATGGGACCCGGATCCCGCGATTTCCTCGCCGCCATGGCCGTGCTCGTCGCCGCCACGGTGACCCTGTGGCCCCTGGTGCGGGCCCTGGCCCGACGGATCGAACGCGGCCCCGCCCTGGCCGGGAGAGCCGAAGACCTGGACGAGCTGCGCGAGCGGGTGGCCGAGCTGGAGACCCGGCAGGCCGCCGTGACGGAGCTGGAGGAACGACTGGATTTCGCGGAGCGGCGGCTGAGCCGGCAGTCCGAGGCCGGGCGCTTGCCCCGGTAGGAGGCCGTATGGAATTCGAGACCCTGATCAAGATCGTCGTCGCGCTCGCGGCTTCCTTCTTCATCCCGATCGCGGCCTATGCCGCCGTGGCGGGAATCCGGACCATCGGCCGGGGCAGCGGGCCGGCGCCGGGCGCGCTCGAGGAGCACCTCGAAGCGCTCGAGGCGAGGGTGACCCAGCTCGAGGCCGAGCACGAGCGCGTGCTGGAACTGGAGGAACGGGTGGATTTCGCCGAACGGCTGCTGGCGCGCGGCCGGGAGGAAGTCGAGTCCCGGCCGCCGCTGCCGGGCTCCTGAACGCGTCGTACGGCGTAGCCGGGTCAGCCCGGGTGATTTAAATTCTGCAGGCGCAGCCAGGTAGCCACGGCATCAAGGCCGCAAGGCCGGGAGGGGAGAACGATGGTGACCCGCGAAGATATCGAATCCTGGCTCGGCCGGCTGGACGGCGGAACCGTGGATTCGAAGGAAATCGAGCCCGGCCTGTGGGTCGCTCGTACCGAGGGCGACGCCGAGGTAGTGGTCAATTACGCGCCCCCGGTGGTGCTCCTGCGGGTGCGGGTGATGGAGCTGCCCGCGGGAGAACCCCGCCGGGGCGAGCTTTTCCGCCAGCTGCTGGAGTTCAACGCCCGGGATCTGGTCCATGGATCCTACGGACTCGAGGGGGATCACGTCGTCCTGACCGACACGCTGGAACTGGAGAATCTCGATTTCACCGAGTTCGAGGCGAGTTTCGATTCGATGACACTGGCGCTGTCATCTCACCTGGCCGCGCTGGCGCCTTACCGGGAGAAGTAAACTCATGGGGATCTTTGACCGTCTGTCCACGATGCTCCGGTCGAACATCAACGACCTCATCTCCCGGGCCGAAAACCCCGAGAAGATGCTGAACCAGCTGATCCTGGACATGAAAGGCCAGCTGGCCAAGGCCAAGCAGCAGGTCGCATCGGCCATCGCAGATGAAAAGAAACTGCAGGCTGACGCCGAGTCGATGAAGAAGCAGGCGGAGGACTGGGAGCGGCGGGCCATGCTGGCGGTGCAGGAAGGCCGCGATGATCTCGCCAAGCAGGCGCTGATGCGCTACAACGAGGCCCTGCAGGGCGCGCAGCAGCTGCACGAGACCTGGGTGAAACACAAGGCCGAGTCGGAGTCGCTCAAGAACAGCCTGCGGCAGCTCAACGACAAGATCGAAGAAGCCAAGCGCAAGAAGAACATCCTGATCGCGCGGGCGCGGCGGGCCGAGGCCCAGCAGCGGATTCAGGAGACCATGGCCGGGATGTCCGACAAGAGCGCCTTCGAGTCGTTCGAGCGGATGGCCGAGAAGATCGAAGCCACCGAGCGGAAGGCCCTCGCCGCGGCGGAACTGCAGGAAGAGTTCTCCGGAGACAGCCTGATGCAGCAGTTCGAGCAGCTCGAATACAAAGGCAGCTCGGACCAGCAACTGCTTGAACTGAAGGCGAAGATGGGCCTGCTCGGCGCCGGCAAGGAAGCCGACCGGGCCCGCCAGCTGGGCAAGGGCTCCGAAGAGATCCACGAAGCCGAGCTGCTCGAAGACGGCGACGACGAAGCCAGGTAGCACCCCGGTGCCGGGCGCCGGAGGGCCGGGGACACCCGGCGTCCGGTCCCGGCACGTTCATTCCCTCACCGTACCGTTTCCCTCAGCCGGCATGCCCCGCTTTCTCATTCTCGCCGACGGCGATTTCGGGCCGCTCACGTCCAAAACCGCCAACTCGGTCATTCGCTACCTGCCGGACCGGACCGTCGGCGTGGTTGATCACCTGCAGGCGGGCCGGACCTGCCAGGAGGTGCTCGGGTTCGGCGGCCGGATCCCGGTGGTCGGGACCATCCTGGAAGGGCTGGCCCTGGGGCCGACCGCCGTGCTGATCGGCATCGCGCCGCGGGGCGGGCGCCTGCCGGACAGCTGGCGGGACGGCCTGCTCCAGGCGCTCGATGCCGGGTGCGACCTCTGGAGCGGACTGCACACGTTTCTGGGAGACGACCCGGTCCTC
>JBFXBG010000027.1:0-29006 GCA_050183505.1 Gemmatimonadales bacterium
CAATGTGGAGCTCAAGATCGGGAAGGGCGGCCAGCTGGCGCGGAGTGCCGGCGCCACCGTCCAGGTGATGGCCAAGGAGGGCGACTACGTGACCCTGCGGCTCCGGAGCACGGAGATGCGGATGGTGCACGGGCGCTGCCTGGCGACCATCGGGGAAGTGGGCAACTCGGAGCACGAGCTCATCACCGTGGGCAAGGCGGGCAAGACCCGCTGGCTGGGGCGGCGTCCCCGGGTCCGGGGTGTGGCCAAGAACCCGGTGGACCACCCGCTGGGCGGCGGCGAGGGCAAGAGCTCGGGCGGACGGCCGCCGACCTCGCCCTGGGGCAAGCCGGAGGGCCGCAAGACCCGGAAGCCCAAGAAGGGCTCGAACCGGCTCCTGGTCCGCGGCCGCAAGCGCGGGAAGGCGACGAAGTAGGTAGCAGGGATCAGGGGCCGGGTGTCAGAGGATCTCCGACACCTTGGTGGCGCCTGACACCCGGTACCCGAATCCTGAGAGACACATGTCACGAAGCGTCAAGAAGGGTCCGTTCGTTCAGGAAGCGCTGTTGTTCAAGGTGCAGGTCCTGAACTCGAAGAACGAGAAGAAAGTGGTCAAGACCTGGAGCCGGGCGAGCACCATTCTGCCCGAGTTCGTCGGCCACACGTTCGCGGTGCACAACGGCAACAAGTTCGTGCCGGTGTACGTGACCGAGAACATGGTGGGCCACAAGCTGGGCGAGTTCGCCCCGACCCGGCTCTTCCGGGGTCACAGCGGCAAGCTGGCGGCGGACAAGAAGGCGAAGCCGGAGTAAGCCACGGGGGCTGACGAGGACCGAGGACTGAGGACTTACGATATGGAAGCCCGAGCCATTCAGCGCATGGTGCGTCAGTCGCCTCGAAAGATGCGGCTGGTCGTCGACCTCATCCGCGGCAAAGGGGTGAATGAGGCGTATGCCATCCTGAAATACAACAAGAAGCTGGCGGCGAAGCAGATCGCCAAGACCCTGCGGTCGGCGGTCGCCAATGCCGAACAGAAGGCCATGCAGTCCAACGAACGCTTCGATGTGGATGACCTGGTGGTCACCAAGGCCATCATCAACATGGGCCAGCCGCTCAAGCGCTTCACGCCGGCGGCCCAGGGCCGGGCGACGCCGATCCGGAAGCGGACCAGTCACGTGGAGATCCACGTCGAGATGAGGGAGAGCGAGTAATGGGTCAGAAGACGCATCCGATCGGGTTCCGGCTCGGGGTCATCAAGCCCTGGAAGTCCCGCTGGTTCGCGACCCGCGACATGCCGGCGCTGCTCAAGGAAGACGAGCTGATCCGGAAATACCTCAAGGCCCGGCTGGGGCACGCGGCGATCGCCGAGGTGCACATCGACCGGCGCCCGGGGAAGGTGACCGTGACGATCCACACCGGCCGGCCCGGCGTGGTGATCGGCAAGCGCGGCGCGGAGGTGGACAAGCTGCGGGACGAACTGGCGCAGCTGACCGGCAAGGAGTCGGCGGTCAACGTCGAGGAAATCAAGCGGCCGGAGCTGGCGGCGCAGCTGGTGGCGGACAATATCGCCCATCAGATCCAGCAGCGGATTTCGTTCCGCCGGGCCATGAAGCGGGCGGTCCAGAGCTCGATGCGGATGGGCGCCCAGGGGATCAAGGTGCGCGCGGCGGGCCGCCTGGGCGGCGCCGAAATCGCGCGGACCGAGGGCTATCACGAGGGCCGGGTTCCGCTGCACACGCTGCGGGCCGATATCGACTATGCGACGTCCACGGCCAAGACGACCTACGGGACGATCGGGATCAAGGTCTGGATCTTCCGGGGCGAGGTGGTCGAGGACGTGACCGGCCGGACCTACAGTACGGGAGCCTGAGTCATGCTGGCACCGAAGCGCGTCAAATTCCGCAAGATGTTCAAGGGCCGCACCCGGGGGATCGCGACCCGGGGCAATACGGTAGCCTTCGGCGAGTTCGGGCTCATGTGCCTGGATCCCGGCTGGATCACCAACCGGCAGATCGAGGCGGCCCGGGTCGCGATGACCCGCGAAATGAAGCGGGGCGGCAAGGTCTGGATCCGGATCTTCCCGGACAAGCCGATCACCAAGAAGCCGGCCGAGACCCGTATGGGCAAAGGCAAGGGCAATCCCGAAGGCTGGGTGGCGGTGGTGAAGCCGGGGCGGGTGATGTTCGAGGTGGAGGGCATTGCCGAGCCGCTGGCCCGGAAGGCCCTGGACCTGGCCGCCGCGAAGCTGCCGCTCAAGACCCGCTTCGTGAAACGGATGGAGGGTTGAGATGAAGCCCCAGGAATTGCGGGAGATGTCCGTCGAGGACCTCCAGACCAAGCTGGCCGAGCTGGCCGAAGAGCAGTTCCGGCTCCGGTTCCGCTCGGCCACGGAGTCGATTGCGAACCCGATGCAGTTCAAGATGATCCGGCGGGACATTGCCCGGATCAAGACGGTGTTGAAGGAGCGGGAAGCTCAAGGCTGACGCGGGTCGGCGGCGGCCGCGCCGGTGCGCGGATGCGTCCTGGCTCCCTGTTCGACTGGAAGAACGGCTGATGACTATGGCAGAGACGACCAAACCCCGCGCCCGCCGGAAGACCCGGACCGGTGTGGTGGTCAGCGACAAGATGATGAAGACGGTCACCGTCGAGCTGACCCGGCAGTTCGCCCATCCGGTGTACGGCAAGCGGGTGCTGCGGAGTTCCCGGGTCAAGGCGCGGGACGAGCACGAGGCCCGCACCGGCGACCTGGTGCGGATCATGGAAACCCGGCCGCTGTCGAAGACGGTCCGGTGGCGGGTGCTGGAGATCGTGAAGCGGGCCAAGTAGGGGCTGACGGGCCGGCGGCCGACGGCGGGTGGCGCGACCATGCCCCTCCCGACCGTCAGACCGGCTGACCGTCCGACGAGCTGAGGATGCAATGATCCAACAGGAAACGATCGTCAAGATCGCCGACAATTCGGGAGCGCGGAAAGCGCTGATCATCCGGGTGCTGGGCGGCAGCAAGCGCCGCTATGCCGGGCTGGGTGATCGGGTGGTCGTCGCGATCAAGGACGCGATCCCCACCGGGCAGGTCAAGAAGGGTGACGTGGCCAAGGCCGTGATCGTCCGGACCGCCAAGGAGACCCGCCGCAAGGACGGGTCCTATATCCGGTTCGACGAGAACGCCGCGGTCCTGATTTCGGACAACGGAGAACCCCGGGCGACCCGTATCTTCGGGCCGGTGGCCCGGGAACTCCGCGAGCGGCGCTACATGAAGATCGTCTCGCTGGCGCCGGAGGTACTCTGACATGAAGCCGTTGGTCTACAGGAAGACGCGCGGAAAGGCGCGGGCCAGCGCCCGCTCGGCTCCCCGGCCGATGAAACTGCACATCACCAAGGGTGATACCGTGCAGATCATCTCGGGGGACGACAAGGGCAAGCGCGGGCAGGTCCTCCGGGTCGAGCCCAGGACCGGCCGGATCACCGTGGAAGGCGTCAACGTGGTGAAGAAGCACCAGCGGGCGCAGAACAACGCCGAGGGGGGGATCATCTCCTTCGAGGCACCTATTCATCATTCGAAGGCGATGCTGGTGGACCCCAAGAGCGGGGAGCCCACCCGGGTCCGCCGGCGGAAGGATGCCGACGGGACCATCGAACGGATCGCCGTGAAATCGGGACAGCCGATTCCGAGGAACCGGTAAGATGGCCAAGGTCAAGGAAACCAAGCCGGCCGCGCCGGCGGGCGGCAAGGGCAAAGGCAAGGGCAAGGACAAGGGCGCGGGCGGCCCGACGGATCCGGCCCCGAAGGCGGCCGAAGGCACGCCCCGGCTGAAGGCGCACTACGAGGGCGTGGTCCGGGCCCGCCTGCAGCAGGAGTTCGGGCTGCAGAACCCGAACCAGATCCCGCGGCTCGAGAAGATCGTGCTCAACGTCGGCCTGGGGGAAGCGAACAAGACCCCCAAGCTGCTGGAGAACGTGGTGGACGAGCTGAGCCAGATCTCGGGGCAGCGGGCCGTCGTGACCAAGGCCAAGAAGGCGATCTCGAACTTCGGGATCCGCGCCGGGATGCCGGTCGGGGCCACGGTGACCCTGCGGGGAGCCCGGATGTACGAGTTCCTCGACCGGTTCGTCAACGTAGCGATTCCCCGGATGCGGGACTTCCGCGGCCTTCCCAACCGGAGCTTCGACGGCCGCGGCAATTACTCGTTCGGGATCAAGGAGCAGATGGTCTTCCCCGAGATCGACTTCGACAAGGTCGAGAAGATCCACGGGATGGACATCACCATCGTGACGACGGCCGGGCGGGATGACCTGGCCATGGCGCTGCTCCGGGAAATGGGCTGGCCCTTCCGGGGCGAGACCCCGGTCGCAGTCGGATAGGCGTGACCGGTGGACGGTCAGGGGCCGGCGGGAGCCGCCGCTCACCCCTCACCGCGCACCGCTCACCACATGTGAGGATAGGATGGCAAAGACCTGTTGGATCGAAAAGGCGAAGCGGACCCCGAAATTCAAGACCCGGTTGGTCCGGCGGTGCCAGCGGTGCGGCCGCTCGCGCGCGTTTCTGCGCAAGTTCGGCCTGTGCCGCATCTGTTTCCGCGAGCTCGCCCTGAAGGGGGAAATCCCGGGCGTCCGCAAGGCCAGCTGGTAAGGGGATGACGCGCGTATGAGCATGACAGATCCGATCGCGGACATGTTGACCCGGATTCGCAACGCCTGTGAGGCGGGGCACCGGCGCGTCGACGTTCCGGTATCGAAACTCAAGGCCGAAGTGGCGCGGCTGCTGCGGGACAACCACTACATCGCGGATTTCAAGATCCTCGATGACGGGGCCCACGGCGTCCTCCGGCTGTACCTGAAGTATCACAACGAGAAGCCGGTCATCCGCCAGCTCGAACGGGTGTCGTCTCCGGGGCTGCGGCGCTACGTGAAGTCGCGCGAGCTGCCGCGGGTCAAGAACGGTCTCGGCATGGCCATCGTGTCCACGCCGAAGGGCCTGATGAGCGACCGGGATGCCCGCACCGCGAACCTGGGCGGCGAGTTGCTCGCCGTCATCTGGTAGGAGGCGCGCGATGTCCAGGATTGGCAGAAAGCCGGTGCCGGTGCCGAAAGGCGTCACGGCCACCGTCTCGGGCAGCACTGTCTCGGTCAAGGGACCCAAGGGCGAGTTGAGCCGGTCCTTTCACCCGGATATGAAGCTCAAGATGGACGGCAACGTCATCACCGTGGCCCGCCCGACCGAGGAGCCGCGGCATCGGGCGCTTCACGGACTCACCCGGACCCTGATCAACAACATGGTCGAGGGGGTGCACACCGGGTATATCCGGACGCTGGAAATCCAGGGTGTGGGGTATCGGGCCGAGGCCAAGCCCTTCGGCGTCAACCTGATCGTGGGGCTGTCCCACCAGGTGCCGTATCACGCCCCCAAGGGAATCAAGATCTCGGTGGAGAACAACACCACCGTGAAGATCGAGGGCGCCGACAAGGAGAAAGTCGGCCAGGTCGCCTCGGAACTGCGGAGCGTCCGCCCGCCGGAGCCCTACAAGGGGAAGGGCATCCGCTACCAGGGTGAGCAGGTCCGGCGCAAGGCCGGCAAGACAGGAGCCAAGTAATGCGATCGATTCACGCACCCAAGACACGCTGGGGCCGGCGCTACCGGCGGCACCTCCGGGTCCGGAAGAAGGTGGCCGGCACCGCCGAGCGCCCGCGCCTGGTGGTATTCCGGTCGCTCAAGCACATCTACGCCCAGCTGGTGGATGACGACCGCGGCGTGACCCTCCTCGGCGTGGCCGATACCAGCGAGGGCATCCAGATCGAGGCGGCCGGCAAGGTCGGCCGCAGCAAGGCAGTCGGCAAGCTGCTGGCCCAGAAGGCCCAGGCGGCGGGTGTTACCGCGGTGGTGTTCGACCGGGCCGGCTACCGCTATCATGGCCGGGTCCAGGCAGTCGCCGAAGGCGCCCGGGAAGGCGGCCTGAAGTTCTAGGCGGCACTACGCAGTCAACGAATGACGAGTCAGGACTATGACTAACGAGCAAGAATCGACACCCGAGACGCCGGCAACGACTCCCGAGCAGCCCCAGGCGGGCCGCGGCCGCGGCCGTGGCCGGGGCGGGCAGGGCGGTGGTGGCCGGGGCGGCCCCAGGCGGGACCGCGGAGGCGAGCGGGAGCACAGCGATCTGGTCGAAAACGTCGTGGCGATCAACCGGGTGGCCAAGGTGGTCAAGGGCGGCCGCCGCTTCTCCTTCAATGCCCTGGTGGCCGTGGGTGACGGCAAGGGCCGGGTCGGCGTCGCGACGGGCAAGGCCAACGAGGTGTCCGAGGCCGTGCGCAAGGGCGTGGAAGCGGCCAAGCGCAAGCTGATCGAGGTGCCGCGGGTCGGGACCACGATCCCGCACGAGGTGGTCGGCATGCACGGCGCCGGACGGGTGCTGCTCAAGCCGGCCGCGAGCGGGACCGGCGTCATCGCCGGCGGCCCGGTGCGCGCGGTCCTCGAGTGCGCCGGAATCACCGACATCCTGACCAAGTGTCTCGGCTCCACCAATCCGCACAACATGGTCCGGGCCACCATGGCCGGCCTGGGCGAACTGGTGACGCAGCGCATGGTTGCCCGCGAGCGCGGGATTGAAATGGATCAGATTCCGTTCCGCGGGCGGCAGGAGGCGGCCAATGCCTAAGACAGCGGCCAGGACGCGCCGGCTCCAGGTGAAGCAGGTCCGGTCCGGCATCGGTCATGCCGAGACGTATCGCCGGACCCTGAAAGCCCTGGGGCTGCGCCATCATCAGCAGACGGTCACGGTGAACGACACGCCGTCGATCCAGGGTATGCTGTTCAAGGTGCGTCACCTGGTGAAGGTGACGCCGGTTCAGGAGGCGTAAGGAATGGCCGAGGACACGAAGGACCCCGTGGTCACCCTCTCCAACCTGCGGCCGGCGCCGGGCTCGACCCGGGAACGGCGCCGGGTCGGCCGGGGACCGGGCTCGGGGCTGGGCAAGACCTCCGGCAAGGGGCACAAGGGCCACAAGGCGCGGACCGGTGGGTCGACCAACCCGGGGTTTGAGGGCGGGCAGATGCCGATGTACCGGCGGCTGCCGAAGCGCGGTTTCACCAACCCGTTCAAGGTGCGGGCGCACGCGGTCAATCTGAAGGACCTGAGCCGGGTGAGCGTGACCGAGATCAATCCCGACACGCTGGCGACGGCGGGTCTCATCGCCAAGCCGACCACGCCGGTGAAGATTCTGGGGTCGGGTGACGCCACGCGGGCCTATACCGTCCGGGGCGTGCCGGTTTCCGCGTCCGCCAAGGCGAAAATCGAAGCCGCCGGCGGACGGATCGAGGCGTAACGGTGACCGCCCCGCGCGTCGGATTCGGCATGGACGAGGAACTGAAGAAGAAGATCCTCTTCACCATCCTCGTGCTGGTGGTGTACCGGCTGGGCGCCCACATCGTGGCCCCGGGCGTGAACGCGGCCGCGATTTCCGATTATATCCGGAATTCCGCGGCCGCCGGGTTCTTCGGGCTGTACGACGCCCTCGGCGGCGGACTCTCCCGCGCGACGGTGCTGGCGCTCGGGATCATGCCGTACATCTCCGCCAGCATCCTCTTCCAGCTGGCGGGCGGCATCGTTCCGTCGGTCGGCAAGCTGCAGCGGGATGAGGACGGCAAGAAGAAACTCACCCAGTGGACCCGCTACACCACGATTTTCATCTCGGCGGCGCAGGCCTACACCTTTGCCATCTTCACCGAGTCCATTCCCGGCGCTGTTGCGGCCCCGGGGTTCGGGTTCCGGCTCATGATGGTGGTGACCCTCACCACCGGCGCGGTGTTCGTCATGTGGCTGGGTGAGCAGATCACCGAGCGGGGCATCGGCAACGGCATGAGCCTGCTCATCACGTTCTCGATCCTCGACCGGACCTGGCCGGCCCTGCTCCAGCTGGTGCAGTTCATCCGGGCCGGCGCGGTGACCCTGTTCGGGGCGATCGGCTATCTCGGCCTGCTGGTGCTCATGGTCGCGGCGACGACCGCCATGACCATCGCCGCCCGCCGGATCCCCATCCAGATCCCCCGCAAGGTCATGGGACGGGGCCGGGTGCGGGAGTCGCAGAAGACGTTCATCCCGATCCGGCTGCTCACCGCCAGCGTGATGCCGATCATCTTCGCCCAGACGATCATCATCGTGCCGGGGACGCTGGCCAGCTTTACCAAGAACGCCGTGCTGCAGAGCCTGGCGGACTTCTTCGCCCCGGGCGACCTGCCGTACGTGATCGCGTTCACGATCATGATCCTGCTGTTCAGCTACTTCTATACGTCCATCATCTTCAACTCGGTGGACCTGGCGGAGAACCTGAAGAAGCAGGGCGGTTTCATTCCCGGCGTGAAGCCGGGCGCGGCCACGGCGGACTTCATCGACAATGTCCTGGGCCGGGTGACGCTTCCCGGCGGTATCTTCCTTGCCTTGGTGTCGATCATCCCGATCTTCGTGTCCAGCAGCATCGGCCTGCAGTCGTACTTCGGCGGCACGTCGGTGCTGATCGTCGTCGGGACCCTGCTGGATACCATCGCCCAGATCGAGCAGCACCGCACCCTCCGCAAGTATGACAGCTTCATGAAGAGCGGTCGGGTCAGATTCCGGGGCCGGCAGCAGCGATACATGTAGGGCGCGGTGAGCGGTGAACGGTGAACGGCACGCGGGGGCTGGTGAGACCATCCGTATGGTCAATCCGGCCCCGTTCACCGTTTACCGTTCCCCGGCCCGTTGAATGGAGACGGCATCAAATGGATATCCTGTTGCTCGGCCCCCCGGGAGCCGGGAAGGGCACCCAGGGCGCCCTGCTGGCGGAGCGGCTCGCACTGCCTAAATTCGCCACCGGGGACCTGCTCCGCGACGCGGTGAAGCGGGCCAAGCCGCTGGGCCTCCAGGCCCGGGCCGTGATGGAAGCCGGCGAGCTGGTGAGTGACGACATCATCCTCGGCGTTGTCCGGGAGGAACTGGCCCGGCCGGCCGCCGCCAACGGGGTCATCTTCGACGGGGTCGTGCGCACCATCCCCCAGGCGGAGGGGGTCGAGGCGATCCTGGGAGAGCAGGGCAGGCGGATGAACTACGTCCTGTTCTTCGATGTGCCGGACCAGGAGATCCTCGACCGGCTGGAGAAGCGCCGGACGGTCGAAGGGCGGGCAGACGATGATCCCAGGTCGGTCGCCGTGAGGCTCAAGGCCTATCGGGATCAGACCGCGCCGGTGCTCGACTGGTACCGCCAGCGCGGTACCGTTCACCTGATCAACGCGGTGGGTAAGGTGGAGGATATCGCGGGACGGGTACGCAAGGTGCTGGGATTGAGGGATTGAGGGATTGAGGGATTGAGGGATTGGGGATCGGGGATCGGGGATCGGGGATTGGAACGAGGTTCCGGTTGATTACCATCAAGTCACCGCGGGAAATCGAGATCATGGCCCGGGCCGGCCGCATCGTCGCCGGGACGCTCCGGCTCATGCACCAAACCGTCCGGCCCGGGATCACAACCGAGGATCTCGACCGGGTCGCGGAGGAGTACATCCGGAGTCACGAGGGGGCCCGTCCATCTTTCAAGGGCCTCTACGGCTTTCCCAAGACCCTCTGCACGTCTATCAACGAAGAGATCGTCCACGGCATCCCGTCGAAGAAGCGGCTGCTGCGGGAGGGCAGCATCGTCAGCGTGGACGTGGGGGTGTGTGTCGAGGGGCTGCACGCCGACTCCGCCACGACCGTGCCGGTGGGCGAGATCTCGCCCGAGGCCCAACGGCTGCTGGCCGTCACCCAGGACTGCCTCAAGGCCGGCATTGCCCAGGCCAGAGCCGGAAACCACGTGGGCGATATCGGCCACGCGGTTCAGCAGGTGGCCGAAGCGGCCGGCTTCGGCATCGTACGGGATCTGGTGGGCCACGGGATCGGCACCGCCTTCCATGAGGAGCCGCAGGTGCCCAACTACGGGACGCCGGGACGCCGGGAACGGCTCACCGCGGGCATGACCATCGCGATCGAGCCGATGATCACCATGGGAGACCCCGACACGCGCACGCTCCCCGACAAATGGACCGTCGTGACCGCCGACGGCATGCTCTCGGCCCACTTCGAACACACCGTGGCGATCACCCGGAACGGGCCCAGGATCCTGACGGAAGAGTGAGAACGAAGAAGTGAGAGGTGAGAAGTGAGAAGGGAGAAGTGGTGGCCGCCGTCCACCGCTTCTCCCTTCTCACTTCTCCCTTCTCACTTCTTACTTCTCCCTTCTCACTTCTCACTTCCAAGTAGTTGCTTCAGCCACCGGTGGATCCCCGGGTTCCCGGCCAGCACTTCGCCGTGCTCGATGCCGAGGTCCCGCCCGGTGAAATCGGTGACCAGCCCGCCGGCTTCCCTGACCAGCAGGGTGCCGGCCGCGATATCCCAGGCCGAGAGCCATTGTTCCCAGAATCCCTCGAACCCTCCCTCGGCCACGGTAGCCAGGTCGATGGCGGCCGACCCCGGCCGCCGGATGCCGGCCGTGGCCTGCACCACGCGGCGGAACTGATCCAGGTACTCGTCCAGCCGGCTCAGGTCCGAAAAGGGAACGCCGGTGCCGACGAGGGCGTTGGCGGGATCGGAGATCGATGAGACGTGAATCCGATCGCCGTCCCGCCAGGCACCCCCTTCGCGACCGGCGTAGTACATCCGGTTCCGCGGGACGTCGAGGATCACCCCGGCCTCGAGGCGGCCCTCCACCGCGGCCGCAATGGAAACCGCGTACGGCGGGAAGCCGTGGAGGAAGTTGGTCGTGCCATCCAGCGGATCCACCACCCACACCAGGCCCTCGCTCACCAGAGCCGGGGAGAGCTCTTCGCCAACGACCCGTGACCCGGGTTCGGCGCGAAGCAGGAGTTCCCGGATGATCTCTTCCGCCGTCCGGTCGACCTAGGTCACGAAATCGCTCTGCCCCTTCCGGGCCCAGCTGTCGGCATCCGGGCGGCGGACCTGTCTGAGGTAGTCCCCCGCCTGGCGGGCAGCGTCCGTGACGATGGGCAGTAAGTTCAAGTGAGAGGCCATCTTGCGAGTCTGGAGGTGGCAGGGTAGCTTGCCCGCATGTCACGCATATTCTCCGGCATCCAGCCATCGGGTGAGCTGCATATCGGCAACTGGCTCGGCGCCGTCCAGAACTGGGTGGAACTGCAGCATCGTCACGATTGCCTGATCTGTGTGGTCGATCTGCATGCCATCACCGCGGGCCACGACCCGGCGACGATGCGCCAGCGGACGCTGGACATGGCCATCGGTCTGCTGGCGGCCGGGATCGATCCCGCCAGGGCGATCCTCTTTGTTCAATCCCACGTGCCGGAGCACGCCGAGCTTCAGTGGCTCCTGAACGCGGTGACGCCGATCGGGGAACTGGAGCGCATGACGCAGTTCAAAGATAAGTCCCAGCGGATGGAAAGCATTCCGGTGGGTCTCCTGACCTATCCCGTGCTCATGGCGGCGGATATCCTCCTCTACCGAGCCGACCTGGTGCCGGTGGGCGAGGATCAGGTGCAGCACCTCGAACTTACCCGCGAGATCTGTCGCAAGTGGAACGGGGAGTACGGCGGCGGCCGGGAGTTCTTCCCCGAGCCGCAACCGCTCCTGACCCGGGCCCGGCGCATCATCGGCCTCGACGGCCAGGCCAAGATGTCCAAGAGCCTGGGGAATACGATCGGTCTGCTGGATTCGCCCGAGGAGATCTGGCGGAAGCTGCGGCCGGCCATGACCGACCCGGCCCGGGTGACGAAGAAGGATCCCGGCAATCCCGAGATCTGCAACATCTACTCGTTGCACAAGTACTTTTCGTCCGCGGAGACGGTCGAGGAGGTGGCGGTCAAGTGCCGCGGGGCGCAGTGGGGCTGCCTCGACTGCAAGCGCGTCCTGGCAGACAACATGGCCCGGACCCTGGAGCCCATCCGGGAACGCGCCCGGGAGCTCAAGGCCGCTCCCGAGCGGGTGACCCGGATCCTGGCCGACGGCGCGGCCCGGGCCCGGGCCATCGCGGGGGAGACCCTGCGCGAGGTCAAGGAGCGGATGGGGTTTCTTGAGGCCAGTGAACCGTGAACGGTGAGCGGGGCCGGATTCGCCCTGGGGTCGTGGCGACCGGGTCCGCGTACCGTTGATCGTTGACCCTTCACGATTCCCCGCCATCTTCCACCGTCGAGATCGGTTCTATCATGGAAAAAATCATCAAGGCCGCCGTCCAGCGAGGCGCATCCGACCTGCTGATCAAGGCGGGCGACGTCTTCCGGGCCCGCATCGACGGGGTGGTGGTGCCGTTCACCAAGCAGCGGCTCACGCCGGAACAGACCCGCGCCATCGCGGCCAAGCTGATCGGGGATGAGGACGGCCGCACCCGGCTCGACAAGATCCGGGACTTCGACTGTTCCTGGGGGATGCCCGGGGTCGGCCGGTTCCGGGTCAACGTCCTGCGGCAGCGCTCATCCATGATGATCGTCATGCGGGTCATCCCGTTCGACATTCCGACCCTGGAAGACCTGAGACTGCCCGGGGCCGTTACCCGGCTGGCCGAGGCTGACAGCGGGCTGGTCATCGTCTCGGGGATTACCGGGAGCGGCAAGACCAGCACCATCGCGGCCATGATTCACCATGTGAACCGCAACCTCCAGAAACACGTGGTGACGATCGAAAGCCCGATCGAATTCCTCCACCGGGACATCAACAGTTCGGTCACGCAGCGTGAGGTCGGTGTGGACACCGCCTCCAGCGCGCAGGGCCTCAACGCGGCCCTGCGCCAGGATCCGGACGTCATCGTGGCCGGGGAACTGGCCGATCCGGTCACGCTCGATCTTGCGATCAAGGGCGCCGAAATGGGGCACCTGGTCATCGGGGTGCTCACGACACCCGACGTGACCACCACCCTGAGCCGGGTCCTCGCCATGTTCCCCAGGGAAGAACGCCAGCTCGGCCGCCTGCGGCTCTCCGACAGCCTGCTGGCCGTTACGGCCCAGCGCCTGCTTGCCAGGAAGGACGGAGAAGGCCGGGTCGCCGTCATGGAGATTCTCTTCAGCAATGATGCGGTCCGGGAAGTGGTCAAGGAACCGAACCGCCTGACCGAGCTGCACAAAATCATGGACAAGGGAGGGGATGAGGGGATGCAGACCTTCGAGGGCCACGCCGAAGCTCTGGTCAAGGCGGGTGACATTTCCAAGGACGTCGCCAGGGTGCTCCTCGCCAGAGGCGGGGGCCACTGAGCGGCCCCGCGGAGAGGTGAGTGCTTCCGACCGGAACTCGGCTGCCTGGCTGGTCCGGGGGCTGTGTCAGGGTGGGCGGGAATCGGGCTCCCCCGAAGCCGCGGATGCCCGCGGGCGGATCGCCGCGTTTCTGCTTCGAAACGGCTGGTCGGTAGAGGAGCAGCCGTTTCGCTATCATCCCGCCGCCCCAATGGCGCTGCCGCTGCTCGGCGCCGGCCTGGGCTGGCTGGGCCTCCTGCTGATTCCCCTGTTGACCCTGCCGGCCATTCCCGTCTGGACGGCCCTCGCCGTGTGGGTCGTCGGGCTGGGCGGCGTCATCGCGATGAGCGCTGCCGCTGCGTTCGGCTGGTCCAGCTTCGGGCGGGAACCGCGACAGGACTCCAATCTCATTGCCCGGCCGGCCGCGGGGCTCCGGCCCCGGATCTGGGTCTCGGCCCACTACGACACCAAGGCGCAGGGGCATTCCATGGCCGGCCGGCTGGTGGCCGTCTGGGTGCTGGCGTTGGGTCTGGTGGGGCAACTCGCGCTGGTTGTCTGGCGGTTCCGCGAGACGCCCCCCCTCGCCGCCGTCGCCGCGACCGCCGCCCTCGCCGTGGCCGCCGGTTTCCTTTCCGGGCGGGGCCGGCTACGGGGCCGGAGTCCCGGAGCCCGGGACAACGGTTCCGGCCTGCTGGCGGCCCTGGAGGCCGCCGAAGCAGCCCGGGAGGCGGGAGTTGGACTCCTGGTGACCGGTGCGGAGGAATTCGGCCTGGTCGGCGCGCGGGTCCTGGCGCAGGAACAGCCCGACCTCGTGCGGGGCTCAATCGTGGTCAACTTCGACACCGTGGACGACCGGGGGCGGTACCGGGTCGTCACCCATGATGCCACCGGCCGGGCGCTCGCCCGGGAGGCGGTGGCGTCGATGGCGGGAGAACTCCTGCCCCGGATCCACCGGCTCCCCGCGGGGATCCTGGTCGACTCGGTCGCCTTTGCCCGGGCCGGCGCGGGATCGATCACGTTCGCGCGGCTGGACTGGGAGACCTTCCGCCGAATCCACACCCCGCGCGACACCCTGGACGGCCTCACCTTCGAGTCCGCGATCGGACTGGGACGATGGGTCGGCGGCTGGCTCGCGGGCCGCGGCGAGGATCCGGCCGCCATTTGACCTTTCCTCGGAGCCGGGCTAGCTTGAGTGTCAGGATTCAGGCCCCCCGCGCGGGGCCTTTTGTCTTCCGGCAGCCAACCCAATCGATCAGACGTTCCGCGCATGGCACACCATACCATCGTCCGTCGTCGTGCGCGGTACCCGGCACGCTGCACCGCGCGCGCCTGGCAGCGCGCTCCGCACACGGTACTCTCCCGCCATGTTTGATCCCAAAACACACTGCGTCGTCGTCGTCGGTGCCCAGTGGGGAGATGAGGGCAAGGGCAAGCTGGTCGACGTCCTCGCCGAGCGGGCCGACATGGTCGTCCGCTATCAGGGCGGAGCCAACGCCGGCCATACGGTCCACGCCGGGGAGGATCAGTTCATCCTGCAGCAGATTCCCTCCGGAATCCTGCATCAACGGGTGACCTGCCTGGTCGGGAACGGCGTGGTGCTGGACCCGGAGACCTTCTTCACCGAACTCGACGAACTGGCCCGCCGCGGCGTGGATACGAGCGGCCGGCTGCTGGTGTCCGAGCGGGCCCACCTGGTGCTTCCCTACCACAAGCTGCTCGATGCGGCGAGTGAGAAAAGCCAGAAGATCGGGACCACCGGCCGGGGGATCGGTCCGGCGTACGAGGACAAGTACGGCCGCCGCGGGGTGCGGGTCGGGGACCTCAATCATCTTCCGGAGACGACCGAACTGGTGGGCGAGCGGGTCGAGCGGGCCAACCGCCTGCTGGCCATGCTCGGGTCGGAGCAGCGGGCCTCGGCGGAGCAGCATGCCGAACTGCTGGAGCGGCTCGCTCCCCGCCTGCTGCCGCTCGCGGTCGATACCGGACTGCAGGTCCACCGGGCGCTGCGGGAAGGGCGCCGGGTGCTGCTGGAAGGTGCTCAGGGGGCAATGCTCGATGTCGATCACGGGACCTACCCCTTCGTCACCTCATCCAACACCACGGCCGGAGGCGCGGCGGTGGGAGCCGGGGTCGGGCCGACGGCCATTGACGGCGTGCTGGGGGTCGTCAAAGCCTATACCACGCGGGTCGGCAACGGACCGCTGCCGACCGAAGCGCTGGATGATGCCGGCGAGAAGCTGCGGAAGGTGGGTGCCGAGTTCGGGGCGGTCACCGGGCGTCCCCGGCGTTGCGGCTGGTTCGACGCGACCGTCGTGCGTTACGCCGTCCGGGTGAACGGGCTCACCGGGCTCGCGGTCACCAAGCTGGATGTGCTGGACGGCTTCGCCGAGGTGCCGGTGGGAACCGCCTACCGGCTGGACGACGGGGTCTGCGAGGAACTGCCGGCCGATGTGGTCCGGCTGGACCGGGTGAAGCCGGTCTATGAAGTACTGCCGGGGTGGCGCAAGCCCACCGGAGGAGCCCGCAAGCTGGCCGACCTGCCGGCGGAGGCCCGGGCCTATCTTGACCGGCTGGAGGACCTGGCCGGCGCTCCCATCCGGTACGTGAGCGTGGGGACGAAGCGGGATCAGATTATTGAGGTGTAGGGGTTGAGGAGTCGAGGAGTCGAGAGGGAGAGAAGTCGAGAGGTCGAGAAGTCGAGAAGTCGAGAGGTCGAGGAGTCCGGGGATCCGGACCGCTCGACCTCTCTCGACCTCTGGACCTCTTGACCTCTCGACTTCTCGACTATTGGTTATTCGCAAACCACGTTGCCACGTTGAAG
Organism: Gemmatimonadales bacterium; assembly: GCA_050183505.1. Taxonomy (GTDB): domain Bacteria; phylum Gemmatimonadota; class Gemmatimonadetes; order Gemmatimonadales; family GWC2-71-9; genus JBFXBG01. The sequence continues at coordinate 15,993 of JBFXBG010000027.1, forward strand.
CCGACCGGGTCGATCTCGTAGTAGCGGTTCTTGGTGAACCGGCCGGTGGTCGGGTAGTACGGCGGCGGCGCGGAGACGCCGCACTGGTCGTAGGTATCGGCCTCGGCCCACCCGGTGGTGCCGCTGTAGGTGGCGGCGATGCCCTGCTGGATGGTACCGCCCACCAGCACCTTGCACCCGCGGCTGGCGCCGCCGCAGGCCTCGGGCGCCACCAGCGGCTCGCTGGGCGCGGTGTAATACTCACCGATCATCTTCTGCAGCGTCAGGAAGAAACCGTTGAAGGTCTCGTTGGGCGAATCGTCGAAACCCCGCCAGGTGTTGTTCACCTCGAACACCCCGTTCACGTTGTTGTTCGAGATATAGGCGTTCAGCTGGGTCAGCACGCCCAGGATGTCCCAGCAGTTGGTACCGGGGGCGGTCGTGTAGGTGATATCGTCGATCAGGGCGATGTTGCCCGTCGCCACGACGGTCACCCGGCCGCGCAGCACGCCGCTCAGGGCCACACTCCCGTTCACGTAGATGATCCCCTTGAAGTTCGGATTCATCTGGCGGGTGAGCGGCCAGTAGGTGTCCGCCACGGCGGTCGCCGATCCGGCGGGCACACCCGTGGCGATGATGGCATTCACCAGCGAGGCTGGCGGCGCGCCACCCCAGCCGGCCCAGGGCAGCCACTGGCCGTACGCATCGGCCAGAACCGCGCGGGAGGAGTCACCATAGAGTCGGTAGTCCCCACCCGGGAAGCAGCGGCGGCCTCCACCGAAGCCGGCGACCCCGCCCATCATCTTCCGGATCGAGTCCCGCGCGGCGTTGTTGCCGCCGAGGGCCGCGCGCATCTGCCAGACGGAATCCGCCCGGAACCAGTCCTGCGTTCCGCCGATGTTCAGGAACCCGCCGCAGTTGGGCGAGGTGAAGTTCTGGTCCGTACTGGATGATGTACTGGTCGGCCAGCCGCCCGGAGGCGTCCGGGTCAGGTTCCATTTCCGCGCGTTGATATAGTCCCGCTTGTCCTGCTGGGTACCGCCCGCGGTCGCCTGGAAGACCCGGAAGAAGCCTTCATTGGCGTCGGTCACGTCGCCGTCACCGTTCATGTCCACCGGCACGAACTCGATCCGGGTGTCCGGTACCGAGTCGTTGACGTTGCCGTAGCCCGTGACCACGGTCTGAGACGTGGTCGCGAAGCTCTGCAGGTTCGCCAGCGTCTGGGTGGACGGGAAGGGAATCGAAGGCGCGCCCTGGGTGAGGCCGCCGTTCCAGTTCCCCTGGGTGTAGTTGCTCACCGAGGTCACCACGCTGACCGGACCCCAGAAGGTGGCTCCCGGGTAACCGCCGCGTGACTGCACCGCCATGCCCTGGTTGGAGTGCACCGGTCCGAAGACGGTCTCCTGGTTACCCCACATGCAGCAGGTCCAGGTGTTGAAGAACCGGGCAAACCTGGAGAACGAGTCCTGCTTGAGCTGCATCCGCCGGACGACGACCGCGCCACGGGTGTTGCTGATCACCGAGATGATACTGGCGAATTCGCCGTACTGGCCCGTGGTGTCGCCGTTGGGGCCGGCATAGAGCGAGCGGGAAATGCCGGGAATGATGTTGCCCGCGGCATCCCGGACCGGCTGGTTGATCTGCAGCGTCACGAACCCGGCCCCGACCGGAACGATGTTCGGCGTCCCGTTGAGGGTATCCCGGCCGATCTCCAGACCGGCGTCGGCCGCGGATTCCATCGTGGCTTCGTCGGCATGGAACTTGGCGATCAGACTGGCGTTTCCGGCCATGAGAATGACGCCCACGGCCATTCCGGCCACGATGATGGCCAGGAACAGGCTCAGAATGAGTGCGACGCCACGTTCATCGCTCTTGCGGATGTTCACCATAAGGGACTCCGTTGGTCAGGCGCTGCGAAGAGTTACGGGTTTACGATCGTCGGGGCACTGATGATCATCGCTGATTCCGCCGGCGAGCAATCCTGCGCCGCGACACCATAGACATACGTTTGACCGGCCACGAGGCCCACCCCGTGGGTGATGTTGTACAGGACCTGCCCCGCGGCCACCGTGGTAAACGGATCCCAGGTGGCGGCCGCCTGCAGCCGGTAGTAGACGTTGTACTGCGAGACGTCCCGCTCGCCGCTGGTCTCGTCCACCGACGGGCTCCACTGCAGCGTGACTGTCGGCGGGTCACCCGGGAGGTTGGGCGTCGCCACCAGGGCGCCGCTCAGAATCGGCGGGTCGCCGCAGGTCTTCACGTCGGCCAGCCCGTTGTTGGGGATCCGGATCACGTGAGAGAGGGGCCGGCTCAGCGAATCCGCCGTCAGCAGCCCGTTGGTCACCACGATATTCACCCGGACCATGCGGATGCTGTCGGCCAGGGCCGAGGCACCGAGGTCGGCCGGCGATCCGTGAGCCGCGGCGCTGTGGTAGACCGGTACCCGGCCCGCGGCCAGCTGGCGGGACTGAATGATGCCGGCGGCGTCCAGGCTGTCGTACCAGAACTCGAAGAAGGGCCGGCCGGGGTAGGGCCGGATGTTCCGGGCCACCAGCTCGGGCGCGGTGGCGTTGATCTGCTCCAGCAGGACGTAGTCGTTCGGGTCGGGCGTGGTCGAATCCGGCCGGAAGTAGAACATGATCGTCTCCGCCCGGCTGGGCGTGGCCCCGCCCCAGAAGTAGTTCTGCTGGGGATAGTTCACCGCCGTGTTGGGCAGCGTGATCGGGGTCCCGGTCGTGATCGAGTTGATGGCCCCGGCCGGCAGGTCGGGGTTGATGTACACCGCGTTCCCGTCCGGCAGGTTGGACGCGAAATTGGTGTTGAACACGATCACATCGTTCCCGCCGTAGACGAACATCGGCTGGGCCGAGGCGGTGCCGGCCCCGGTGGTCCGCAGGGTCCGGTCGATGGTGCTCATGGCGTACCGGATGTTCTGGGTCAGCTCCATCTTGGTGCCGCCGACCCGGAAGTTCTTGCTCTGCGAGCGGAACACGGTCAGGGCGGCCCCCATGACGAGGCCCATCATGACCATCGCGATCAGCAGCTCGACGATGGTAAAACCGGCGGCGCGTGGCCGAGAGGCGTGTCTGCTCATGGTGCCGCCACCACGACGGTGAGGTTGATCGGTCGGTTGAGCGTCGGTTCGGTGACCTGGACGGTTACCGTGGTGTAGTCCCGGCGCGGGTTGTTCCCCGTGGTCCGCGTGACCCGGGTCGTCCGGGTCATGTTGGGATAGTCGGGAAACCCGGTGGTCGTGACATTGTTGTAGGTCGCCACCAGGCCGGTATAGCTCGGGTCGAGCTCGATCCGCTCGATCTGCTCCTGGGCGACCGACGTCGCCACCGTCCGGGTGGTCGAGGTGCCGACCGCGTGCAGGAACCCGCCGACAAACCGTCCCAGGCTGGCGGCGACGATCCCCAGGATCACGATGGCGATCATCACTTCGATGATGGTGAAACCACGGCGCTTCATAATCAGTCTCCCCGGACCCAGGCGCCCGAACTGTAGCTGTACCAGGTGATCCGGCCGCTCGACCGGATGATCTCGCCGGCCCGTGCCCGGTGCGTCTGCCCCAGGCCCACGGCCTTCTTCGTGTTCAGATAGAACCCGCCGTTTTCGCTGGCCGAGCCGTCGCGACGGAAGATCACCGCTGGCATCCCGTTCTGGGTGCGGGTGAAGTTGAACGCCTGCGCGCCGATGGTGTAGGCCGGCGCCGCCCCCCGGCCGAAGATGACCCCGGTGTCGAGCGGCGTGTAGGTGACCCGCTCCCCGGGATCGATCGTCCCGTTGTTGTTCACGTCCTCGTGAATCCGGAGCCGGCTGTTGGTCGAGTCGAAGGCGACCCAGACGTCGTGCTGCAGGGTAACCGCCAGCCGCTGGGAATAGGTCAGGGTCGTGGTGACGGCCCGGACCGCGGACTGGACCTTGTACCCGTCGACGTCGATGCGCGGGATGGCAATGGCAGCCAGCACCGCCACCATGGCGATGGCCACCAGGACCTCGATGAGGGTGAAGCCCGCCCGGCGGAGGCCGGACCGGCTGGCGTGGAAAGCGGATTGGACTCGCGCGACGTTCATGACCCTCTCCAGGCAGCAGGGCAATCTCGGGTGAGACCCCTTGCTTTGCGTCCCGCCGTCACCGGCGGTTTGCCGTTTTCTGGATGGCTCCGGCCACTCGGCGCCGGACCCAGCGGATCATCGTGGGTCAATGGACCCGGGGCGACAATCCAGCAACTCGCCGCCGATCACCCGGCCGCGAGTCTCTCGGTTGATCCGTCCTCACAAAGCCCAGCCGTGCAGCAGGTTGCGGGGGTCAGACCAGCCACCAAGGCAAGGGGTAGGAAGGCAAAAAACACGCCCCCGTCACTAGTGTATGAAACTCGTTGAGAATGCGCAACTTGGCGGGTCAGGAGGGAACCCGGTTCGCACCCCCGTTGTGGCGAAATGCCGCAAGACCCCGGTGCTTGCCCCGGCACACCGGGCCGGCCCCCCCGCAAACCGGCAATCCGCCGAAAAATGCCGCAACCGCCAATGGCAATTCACCTTGCCTGCCATGGTGGCCCCCCTCTAAGTTCCCCGGCCTGACCGTCGGCCCGGTCTCCCCGCCCGGGGCCATCCCGGGGGAACCCTCGGCGCCCTCGATTCCGATTCGATTCCCATGGCTGAACAGACCCTGATGGACAAGCTCGTGTCGCTCTGCAAGCGGCGCGGTTTCATCTTCCAGTCCTCCGAGATCTACGGCGGCCTCGGCTCGGTCTGGGACTACGGCCCGCTGGGGGTGGAGCTCAAGAAGAACGTCAAGGACCGGTGGTGGCGGGCCATGGTCCACGCACGGGACGACATCGAGGGACTCGATGCGGCCATCCTCATGCACCCCCGCGTGTGGGAGGCTTCGGGCCACGTCTCCGGCTTCACCGACCCCCTGGTCGACTGCCGGCAGTGCAAGAACCGCTTCCGGGCGGATGATCCCCGGATCAAGGGGACCCCCGGGGAGCCGGATGCCCAGTGCCCGGTCTGCGGTACCCGGGGGTCCCTCACGGCGCCCCGGCTCTTCAACCTCATGTTCAAGACCTTCATGGGGCCGGTCGAGGAGCAGGCCGCCGTCGTCTATCTGCGCCCCGAGACGGCCCAGGGCATCTACGTCAACTATCTGAGCGTGCTCCAGAGTTCGCGCCAGCGCGTGCCGTTCGGCATCGCGCAGATCGGCAAGGCCTTCCGCAACGAGATCACCCCGGGGAATTTCATCTTCCGCACCCGCGAATTCGAACAGATGGAGATGCAGTTCTTCGTGAAGCCGGGAACCGACATGGAGTGGTTCGAGCGCTGGCGCGAGTGGCGGATGGAGTGGCAGTTGAGCCTCGGGCTCAACCCGGCCCGCCTGCGCTGGCACCAGCACGGGCCCGACGAGCTGGCCCACTACGCCCGGGCCGCGTTCGATATCGAGTACGAGTTCCCCTTCGGCTGGAACGAGATCGAGGGGATCCACAACCGGGGCGACTTCGACCTCGGCCGGCACCAGGAATACTCGGGCAAGAAGCTCGAGTATTTCGACCAGGCCGCCAACCAGCGATACCTGCCCTGGATCGTGGAGACCTCCGCCGGCGCCGACCGGGTGACCCTGACGGTGCTGGTCGATGCCTACCGGGAGGAAACCGTCGAGAACGAGACCCGGGTGGTGCTGGGATTCCATCCATCGCTGGCCCCGATCAAGGCCGGGATCTTTCCGCTGGTGAAGAAGGACGGCATGCCCGAATACGCCGACCGGCTCTTCCACGACCTCAAGCGGCGCTTCCACTGCTTCTACGACGACAGCGGCGCCATCGGGCGCCGCTACCGCCGGATGGACGAGGCGGGGACCCCGTTCGGCATCACCGTCGACGGCGACACCCTCAAGGACGACACGGTCACCGTGCGTCACCGGGATTCCATGCAGCAGGTGCGGGTGCCCGCCGACCGGCTGGAAGGCTACCTGGCCGAGCGGCTGAGATGACGACCTCGGTGAACGGTGAACGGGACCGGTTTCCACTTCCGCAGGACGAATCCGGCCCGGTTCACCGTTCACGGTGTACTGCCCCCGCTACGTTTGCCGCCTTCCTCCACCCACCCCTCCATCCAAGTTCCCCATGACCACCGATAAATCCCGCACGCTTCCCGGCGGCCACCGGCTTCGCCCCGAAAGCCTCATGATGAGCTACGGGTACGACCCGAAGCTCTCCGAGGGGGCGATCAAATGTCCCATCTTCCAGACCTCCACCTTCGTCTTCGAATCGGCGGAAGACGGCAAGGCCTTTTTCCAGGTGGCATACGGGCTCCGGGAGCAGCGGCCGGGCGAAGAACTGGGGCTCATCTACAGCCGGCTCAACAATCCGGACCTGGAGATCCTGGAGGACCGGCTCACGCTGTGGGACGAGGCCGAGGCGGCGGCGGTCTTCGAGAGCGGAATGGCCGCGATCACGACCAGCCTGCTCGCCTTCGTGCGCCCGGGCGACGTGCTGCTGCACAGCGAGCCCCTCTACGGCGGTTGCGACCATTTCATCAAGCACTTCCTGCCGGAACTGGGAGTCGAGCCGGTCGGGTTTCCGGCCGGCGTCCCGGTGACCGAACTCGAGGCCGAGGTCCGGGAGCGCGTCGGAGGGCGCCGGGTTGCCGCCGGGTACGTCGAGACCCCGGCGAATCCGACCAATGCCCTGGTGGACATCGCCGGGGTCAAGGCCATGCTGGAGCGGCTGGTGCCCCCGGGTCACAACCCGCCCCTGATGGTGGACAACACCTTTCTGGGCCCGCTCTGGCAGCAGCCGCTCAAGCACGGAGCCGACCTGGTCCTCTACTCGGCGACCAAATACATCGGCGGCCACAGCGATGTCATCGCCGGTGCCTGCCTCGGCCGGGGAGAACCGATCCGGGCGGTCCGCACGCTGCGTACCTTCATGGGGACCATGGCCGGTCCCTGGACCGGGTGGCTGCTGCTCCGCAGCCTCGAGACGCTCAAGATGCGGATGACGGCCCAGATGAAGAACGCCCGCTATGTCGCCGACTTCCTGAACGAGCATCCGGCAATCGAGCAGGTGGCCTACCTGGGCTCGATGGAGCCGGGCGACCCGATGTATCCGGTCTACCAGCGCCAGTGCGTGGCGCCCGGGTCGATCATCTCGTTCAGCGTGCGGGGCGGGGAGGCCGCTGCGTTCCGGGTGCTCAATGCCCTGCGGATGGTCAAGCTCGCCGTCAGCCTGGGCGGGACCGAGTCCCTGGCGGAGCATCCCGGCACCATGACCCATGCCGACGTGCCCCCCGAGCACCAGGCGCGCATGGGCATTACCCCGGGCATGATCCGCCTCTCGGTCGGCGTGGAGCATTTCGAGGATATCATTGCCGATCTGAGGCAGGCGCTGGACAGCGGCGGAAAACAGTAGCCGGTGAAGCCGGCGCGGCGCCCGCGCTGCCGGGCTGGCCCGGTGGCCCGGCGCACCGTTCCCGGGTCACCGGTCACCGCATTCTCCAATGCGTCTTCCCGACTTCCAGGTTCTGGTGCAGCGACTGGTCGGCGAGGTGCCCGAGGAATTTCTTCAGGGCGTCGCCGAGGTGGCGGTTTCGCCCGCCCGGCTGCCCCACCCGGTGCGGGCGGACATCTATACGCTCGGGGAGTGCATCCCGCTCGGGTTGAGCCAGACCGACGAGGCGGGCGAGGTCCAGAGCCGGATCGTGCTGTACCACGGATCCTTCGAAGCCCTGGCCCGGCTCTCGCCCGGGTTCGACTGGCGCCAGGAGGCGTGGGAGACCCTGACGCACGAACTGCGGCACCACCTGGAGTGGCGGGCCCGGGCGGATGCGCTGGAGGCCTTTGACCGGGCCGCGGAGCACAACTTTGCGCGGCACGACGGCGAGGCCTTCGATCCGCTGTTCTTTCTCGACGGGGAGCAGGTCGTAGACGGGGTCTACCAGGTGGACGACGACTTCTTTCTCGACCGGATCGTCCGGCGGCTGCCGCCGCGGGTCGATTTCGAATGGCACGGGAGCGACTACCACCTGACGCTCCCGCCCGGGCTGGTCCTCCCCTGCCTGCTTACCGTCGAAGGCGTGGCCGATCCCCCGCCGGGAGATCTGGTGCTGGTGCTCCGGCGGAAAACCGGGCTGCGGGGCCTGCTGGACTCGGGCCCGCCGAGCCAGGCCACGGTTCCAGCCGAGCCGGGGCGGGCCGGCTGATTCTCACCGCCCGGACCCGGGGTTTACCTTTCCAGACCCGGGAATGAGAAACGATCACGGGTCCGGAGACGTCAGGCCGGGGTCCCGTGTGATTGCGAGGTATCGATGAGGAAGCGAGCCCTGCTGGCGTTGATCCTGGCGGGTCTGGTCGCGAGGACGGCCGGGGCCCAGGCGTTCGACTACCGGCTGGCGGTGGTGAGCGAGTCGGGCGACATCGTCACCTGGGTGCGGCCCGGGCCCGGGAGTCTGACGGTGGATCGAGTGGTCCCGGTCGGGATCATGCCGGCCGATATCGACGGCCCCCACAACATCACCGTCTCTCCCGACAACCGGTTCTACTACGTGTCCATCGCCCATGGCACGCCGTACGGATCGCTGTGGAAGATGGCGGTCGACGGGGACACCCTGGTCGGCCGGGCCCCCCTGGAGATCTTCCCGACGACCATCTCCGTGACCCCCGACGGGGAGCTGGCCTTCGTGGCCAATTCGGACTTCTACGGAGATCACCCGCGCCTGAATTTCGTTTCGATCGTGCATACGCCGAGCATGACCACGGTCACCAATCTGGCGGCGTGCGACATGCCGCACGGCGTGAAGGCCAATCATGCGGGGACCAGAGTCTACGTCTCCTGCATGCACAGCGATGAGCTGCTGGTCATCGATACCGGCACCCTGGCCATCTCGCGGCGGGTCCGCACCGGGTCCGGCATGCCGGTGGCCGGCGGCCATGCGGCCCACGACTCCATGGCCCCGGCCGAGCCGCTGCCGGACGGTCTCGATCAGGAGTGCTCCCCCACGTTTGTGTCGGTCTCGCCGGATGACCAGCGGCTCTACGTGGCCTGCAACCACGCCAGCACGCTGCAGGTCTGGGATGCCTGGACCCTGACCCTGGTCAAACAGATCCCCGTGGGACCGGGGGCGTACAACGTGGAGCCGTCACCCGATGGATCGGTGGTCATTGTGACCAACAAGAAGGCCCAGAGTGTGAGTCTGGTCGATGTCGCGAGCCTGACCGAGGTGGCCCGGATTCCCACCACCAAGAAGATCGTGCACGGGGTGGCATATTCGCCCGACGGCAGATACGCCTATATTTCCTGCGAGTCCATCGGGGCAAACCCGGGTGCGGTCGACATGATCGACCTGGCCACGCGCACGATCATCGCGACGCTCCCGATCCCGTCCCAGCCGACCGGCATCACGGTCTGGCGTCCGGTCGAGTCCACCCAACCCGTCAACGGCGGCCAGTAACCCATGGTTCACGAGACAACGACGACCCTCTCCGGCTCCGAAGTGCTGACCCGGGCCAAGCGGTTCTTCACCGAGCGCGTGCCGCTGAACGCGGCCTATCCCGAGAAGGAAGGTCCCACCTGGCTCACGCTGCGGGGGCAGGGTGGGGAAGAGATCGCGCTCGCCATCGTCGGGACGGACGGCGTCACCCGGGTCCGGGCCTCGACCCTCTTCTACGACCAGGCCATCGGCCGGTTCTTCTCGACCCTGCCGCGTCCGGCGGAGGCCCTGACATGAGCGACGCGATGCCGGTCCGGGTCATGGTGACCGATGTGTGGGACGAGTTCGATTTCGCGTTGCCTTCGGGAACCCCGGTGGGTGAACTCAAACGCCAGGCGCTGCATCGGGGCCACGTCACCCGGGACCCGGCGGGATACCTGGTGAAATATCGCGGCGCGGTGCTGGCCGACGAAGGCCAGTCCCTCTCGGATCATGGTGTGGTGAGCAACGCGGCGCTCATCGTGCTTCCCCGCCGCCGGCGTCCGGTCCGCTGACGCCGCCGGATGTCCGGCCACCGCACACTCACGATCGTCGCCGTCGGGTTCCTCGCACTCGACGGCGTTCTGTTTGGCCTGCTCGGCTGGTGGCAGGGACGGGCCGGCTTCATGGCGGTGGGCGCGTTGTTGCTCCTGGCCGCGGCCGGGGTACTGGTCTGGTGGCGGGTCTACCTGCGGCGCCTGGCCGAAATCAAGCAGGCGCGCCAGGCGGTCAAGGCGGAGCTTCAGGCCCTGCAGGACGCCCTGCGCCGGAGGGAATGACGTGACCGGCCCGGCATCTCCCTTTCCCCTCTTCACCCACCAGGACTGCCTCCGCCACGATCCTGGGTTCGGGCACCCGGAACGGCCGGCCCGCCTGCGTGCGGTGCTGGAACGGGCGGGCACGCTGGACGGCGTCGAGGTCCATCAGGTCGAACCGGCGGCGCGGGAGGCTATCCTGCGGGTGCATCCGGAAATGCACCTCGCCCGACTGGCCGCCACCAGCGAGGCCGGCGGCGGCATGCTGGATCCCGACACGATCCTGAACGAGGAGAGCTGGCACGCGGCCCAGCTCGCGGCCGGGGCCGCGATCGCCGCGGTGCACGCCGTCCGGGAGCGGCCGGCGGCCTTTGCGGCGGTCCGGCCGCCGGGGCACCATGCCCTGGCGATCCGCGCGATGGGCTTCTGCCTTCTCAACAACGCGGTCATCGCCGCCCGGGAAGCCCAGGCGCTGGGGCGGGAACGGGTGATGATCGTGGACTGGGACGTCCACCACGGCAACGGCACCCAGGCGCTGGTCGAGCAGGATCCCTCCATCCGGTATGTCTCCCTGCATCAGTTTCCCTGGTATCCCGGCACCGGCGCCGAGGAGGAACGCGGCGTGGGAAACGTCTTCAACGTGCCCCGGCCCCCGGGCCTGGAACCGCAGCGGTATGTCGAGGACCTGTGGAAGACGATCGAGTCGGCCGTCACCGACTGGCCGCCGGCCATGGTGATCGTTTCCGCCGGGTATGATGCCATGCGGAACGATCCCCTCGGTGGGTTCACCCTGGAGCCGGAACACTATGCCGAGTGGATCCGCCGGCTCCGGGCACGGCTGCCGGGCGTGCCGCTGGTGGGCCTCCTCGAAGGTGGCTACGTGCCGGAGCGGGTGGCCGACGGCGTGGAGGCGACGATCGAGGGATTGAGGGATAGGGATTGAGGGATTGAGGGATCCTGCGCCCTTGCTCGACCCTCCTCGCACGGTAAGATTTCTTCACCTCACGCCTCTTCACCGCCCGGGGTTCCTCGTGTCCTCTCTCCGTCTCGAAGCCGAAGTCCTGACCCTGCAGACCCGGCATCCGTTTATCATCGCGCGGGGCGGGCAGAGCGAGTACACCACCGTCTGGGTGAAGCTGGTGGATGAGGACGGTCTCGAGGGCTGGGGCGAGGCCGCGCCGACCCGGTTCTACGGAGAGACGACCGAGACGGTCCTCGCCGCCCTGCAGACCTACGCCACGGTAATCCCGGACGATCCGTTTGCCATGGAGTCGGCGGAGGCTGCCTGGTCCGGCCTGCTGGGGCGGAACCCGGCCGCACGGGTCGCCCTGTCCACCGCCCTGCATGATCTGGCCGGCAAGCAGCTGGGTATTCCGCTCTACCGGCTCTGGGGACTCGACCCGGCCCGGGCGCCGCAGTCCACCTTTACCATCGGCATCGACACCAACGAGAAGATCCGGGCCAAGGTGCTGGAGGCCGAGCAGTACCCGATTCTCAAGATCAAGCTGGGGACGGATCGGGACATCGAAATCCTCCGCACCATCCGGGAGGCCACTTCGAAAGAACTGCGGGTGGACGCCAATTGCGGCTGGACCGCCAAACAGGCGATCCGCATGCTGCCGGTCCTCCGGGAATTCGGGGTGACGGTCCTGGAGCAGCCGCTGCCGCCCGATCAGCTGGAAGGCCTGGGCCAGATCCGGCGCCACGCCGATATTCCGGTCATCGCCGACGAAAGCTGCAGGACCACCGCCGACATTCCGTCTCTGGTCGGGAAGGTCGACGGCATCAACATCAAGCTCGCCAAATGCGGCAGCCTGCGCGAGGCGCTCCGCATGATCGCGGTGGCCCGGGCCCACGGGCTCATGGTCATGGTCGGATGCATGATCGAGAGCTCGCTGGGCATCAGCGCCGCCGCGCATTTCACGCCGCTGGTTGATATCGTGGACCTCGACGGGGCCGCGTTGCTGAGCAACGATCCCTTCGTCGGCGCCACCATCGACGGTGGCCAGGTCCGGTTGCCGGACGGTCCGGGCCTCGGCGTCAGGCCGCGATGAACCCGGGCTTTGCCCAGGTCGCCCTCCCGCTACCGCTCCCCGAGCCTTACACCTACCGCATTCCCGACGCTCTAGTGGACCGGGTGCTCCCCGGGGCCCGCGTCGTGGTACCGGTCCGGCACCGGGAACTGATCGGCATCGTCACCGCCACGGGCACCGCCGCCCCGGCCCGGGAGGCCCGCGACATCCTGGCCGCGCCCGATGAAGCGCCCGCCCTGCCCGAGGCATTGCTGCGCACGGCCGACTGGATAGCCGGCTATTACGGGGCGCCGATCGGCCTGGCGCTCCGCGCCATGCTGCCGGGGGGCCTGTGGGGGCAGTCGCGGGTCATCGCGCGCCTGGCTGACGGCGCCCCGGATGTGGGCGGTCTGGCCGGACAGGTGCTCGACCGGTTGCGCGACAAGGGTGGAGAGGCCCCCGTCCCGGTGCTCGCGCGGGCGCTCAAGCGGCCCGTATGGGACGCGCTGGGCCGGCTCGCGCGTGTGGGAGCCGTTGCGCTGCGGGTGGAACCCCCGGAAGCCCACCGCGGCGGGGCCACCGAACGGATCGCGTCGCTCACCGGGCAGCGGCCCACGCTGGTCCAACGGGACGCGATGTTCAAACGTGCCCCCAGACAACGGCGGCTCTACGAGGTCCTCGAGGAGCTGGGCGGCCAGGCGCCGGTACGGCACCTGACCGGACGGCTGGGCTTTACGGCGCCGGTCCTCTCGGCGCTGCAGAAACGCGGGCTCATGCAGTTCGTCGCGGCGGAGCGGATCCGGG
>JBFXBG010000028.1:0-28765 GCA_050183505.1 Gemmatimonadales bacterium
CCCGCTCGCCGCGGCCGTGCTGACTTCCGCGGCCGCGGGGCTGGGTGCGGCCGGTACCGCCCCGCCGCCGGCCCGGCGGGCGGAGTATCTGGATCAGGCGGGCGTCGTGCGCTGGCGCGACGACCGGAGCGAGGTCACCCTCTTCGGCGCCAATTACGTCGTGACCACCGCCTCAGATTACCGCGCGGCGGGGTATCTCCAGGCCGACCGCAAACAGATGATCGAGGAGGACATGGCGCAGTTTGCCCGGATGGGCTGGGACGGGATCCGGCTCACCTTCTGGGGCGACTGGCAGGCCTCCGACAGCGCCGGCAACCTGATCGCCAACAACCATCTCGACCTGCTGGACTGGCTCATCGCCCGCGCGAGGGAGCGCGGGATCTACATGCTCTTCAGTCCGATCCAGCTCTACAACGCGAACTGGCCCGACGCCCTGAGCGACACGACCTCGCCCGGGTTCGGCCGGCGCTACAGCCGCGAGCGCATGGGGACCGATCCCGCCGCCGTCGCGGCGCAGGTGAACTACCTGCGCCAGATCCTCGAGCATGTGAACCCCTATACCGGGGTCGCCCTCAAGGACGAACCGGCGATCCTCTTCATCGAGCTGGTGAACGAGCCGGTCCACCATCCCGACGACCTCGCCGGCTCGATCCGCTACATCAACACCCTCACCGACGCGGTACGCAGCACCGGCTGCCGCAAGCTGGTGTTCTACAACGTGAGCCAGGACTTCCGGATCGGCGAGGCCATCCGGCGCTCGCGGGCGCAGGGCGTGACCTTCGGCTGGTATCCCACGGGACTCAACTCGGGCCACGAGTTGAAGGGCAACTATCTGCGCGGCGTGGACGGCTTCCCCGACATGCTCCGCCCGGAACTGGCCCGGCTGCCCCGTATCGTCTACGAGTTCGACAGCCCCGATCTCCGGACCGGTACCATGTACCCCGCCATGGCGCGGACCTTCCGTGCGGTGGGTGCGCAGTTCGCCGCCATGTTTTCCTACGACATGCTGCGCACGGCCTCACGCAATCTGGGCTGGCAGACACACTACCTGAATCTGGTCTATACGCCGCGCAAGGCCATGAGCGCCATCATTGCGGCCGAGGCCATGCGCCGGCTTCCCCGGATGCGTACGTACGGCCCGTATCCCGGGAACACCCGGTTCGGTGACTTCCACATCTCTCCGGAGGATGACCTCGGCGAACTGGTGGCCCGGGACGCATTCCTCTACGCCGGTTCGACTCGCTCCCTGCCGCCGGACGCGGCGGCCCTGACCCGGATCGCGGGTTACGGCTCATCCCCGACGGTCACCTACGAAGGCGCCGGGATCTACTTCCTCGACAAGGTGCGCCCCGGCCTCTGGCGGCTCGAGGTCTACCCCGACGCCGTACCGGTACGCGACCCCTTCGAGCCACCCGGCCCGGACAGGATCGTGACCCGCGCGATCAGCCGCGCCTGGCCCATGACCGTCAGGCTGCCGGACCTGGGCGGCTCCTTCACGGTACAGCCGGTGACGGCAGGGAACAGGGGTAAGGTGACGGCGGCGAGCGGCCGCTTCCCGGTGACCCCGGGCGTCTACGTGTTGAGCGCCGGGGGGGCGGTGGATCCGGGGGCCTTGCCGGCGTATCTGGGTCACATCGGATTCCGGGAGTACCACGCGCCGCCGGCCGAGGCGTTGCCCCCATCGGTCGAGTCTCTGGCGGCACCGGCCTACCTGGCCGGGCGGGATGCCCGGCTCTCAGCTCGGGTGGTCGATCAGACCCCACCCGATTCGGTCACGCTGTTTCTCCGGCTCGCGGCGGGAGATTTCTACCACGGCTACCCGATGCATCCGGCGGGCGGCTACGAGTACACCGCCGACATCCCCGCCTCGGGAATGAGGGAGGGGCCCCACGAGTTCGTGATCACGCTCTTCCGGGGCGACTCCGCGATCACGTTCCCGGGCGGGCACCATCAGCAGCCGTGGGACTGGAACTATCAGGAGCGGGCGTCCTGGACACTGAGCGTGGTTTCGCCCACGACGCCGCTGCGCCTGTTCGATCCCGGCCCGGATGCCGCCCGGCTGGCCTTCAGCCGGATCGGCGATGCCGGCCGCCGCGGGCTCTTCCGCCTCGGCCTGTCTGGGGTCACCGGCCGTCCGGTGCTCCACTTCCCGCTGCCGCTGGACGCGAGTGGCGCGGGCCTGGCGGATTACACGGCGTCTCTTGTGGTGGCTGATCGGGTGCGTGCCCGGCAGGAAACGATTGACGGCGCGGATGCCGTGCGGCTCCGGCTGCGCGGCCTGGGCCCCCGTCAGGTGCTGCATGTCACGCTGATGGAGGACGACGGCACCAGCTGGAGCACCGGGATCCAGGTGGACAGCAACTGGGTCGAGCCGGTCATTCCGCTGGCCGGGTTCACCCTCGGCCGGGGCGTGCTGCTCCCCCAGGGGTTCCCCGGTGAGTGGAACTACTGGGTGGAACCGGCGGCTGGTCGGGGTGGACCCGGGGACCGGCCGCGGCCGGCGCACCTGGAGCGGCTCCAGCTGTCGCTCCGCCGGGAAGGCGCGGCCCGGCTCACGCCGGGAGGTTACGG
Organism: Gemmatimonadales bacterium; assembly: GCA_050183505.1. Taxonomy (GTDB): domain Bacteria; phylum Gemmatimonadota; class Gemmatimonadetes; order Gemmatimonadales; family GWC2-71-9; genus JBFXBG01. The sequence continues at coordinate 2,572 of JBFXBG010000028.1, forward strand.
AGTAGAGGTGGAATGGGTCACGCTGGAGTTCGCCGGAGCCTCACGCTAGCGCGGAGGCCGCCCCGGGACGGCTAGGGCCGCAGCGTGGCCGTACTGTTGAACAGCTGGGCCGAGATCACGAAATCCACGACCGACCCGGGGGAGAGCAGCAGGGGGCCCGATTCGTATGTCTCCCGCTGTCCCGGGCCGCCCTGCGCCTCGAGCCTGACGGAACCGCTCCCAACCAGCGCCGGAGGGACCGCAAAACGGGCCGTCATGCCCGGATTCACCGTTCCCAGGCGGTGGTTGATTCCGGAACCGGTGACATACACATCCATGGGGAGGGCGTAATGGTTGACCACCTCCACGTGGGCCGGCGTGTTGGCCGGGTGGACGTCTCCGGCATGACCTCCACCGCAGGCAATGCCGATCAGCAGCACGCCGGGAACCAAAGCCAACCATCCGCGTCGCATATGCGTCTCCCTTCGCCCGGCCGGGGGCGGGTCGGCTGTCTGCCGTGCGCCCGGGCCGGTGCCGTCCTCAATCATGCTGCCGTGAGGGAGTGCGCGCCAGCCTGAGCGGCCGCGGGCGGATCAGGAAGGGACCCGCTGGCTCCGGTGGCGCCTCCGGGCGGCGCGGATCGCGAAGAGCAGCATGAGCCCGCCGAAGACGAACAGAACCAGGCCCCACCAGAGGTTCACGTTGATGCCCAGCGACCGGTCGTAGATCGCCCGGTCCGAGACGAGTCCAAACAGCGTCAGCAGGGCACCGATGATGGTGAACATGAGTCCGATCGGGAGCCGCAGGTCGAGGTTCATTCGCGTGGTTACCAGAAGATGATGTTGAGGACCAGGGTGAGGCCCAGGACCACGACCCCGAGGGTGGCGGGCCGCTTCCACCACACCAGGCCGCGGTCGGTCTGCCGGGGTGTCAGGGCGTAGACCAGGCCTCGCAGATCGTCGTCCGACTTGTTGGGCCGGGTGAGGATCGAGATCACGATCGTGGCCAGGAAGCAGGTGGTCCAGGCGATGATCGCGGTCCAGAAATTCTGCGCCATCTCGCTGGGGTAGTTGTGCAGCACCGCGCCCAGGAATCCGCCCTTGAGGCCGGGGACCGAATCGTGCGGCAGAGTGAGGCCGTGATGGGCGGCCGCGGCGGCGGTGCCGAGCAGCAGGCCGAAGAAGGCGCCATGGCCGGTGGCGCGGCGCCAGAACATGCCCAGCAGGAAGGTCGCGAAAAGGGGCGCGTTGACGAACGCGAAGACCAGCTGGAGCATGTCCATGATGTTGTTGAAGCGGGTCGTGGCGTACGCCGCGGCCACGCTCAACATTATCCCGCCCACCGTGGCGGCGTGCCCCATCTTCAGGTAGTGCCGGTCGGTCTGTCCCGGCCGGATATAGGACTGATAGATATCGTAGGTCCAGACCGTGTTGAACGCGGTGACGTTCCCGGCCATGCCGGACATGAACGAGGCCATGAGGGCGGTGAGGCCCAGGCCCAGCAGGCCGGACGGCAGGTAGTGCGCGAGCATCACCGGAATGGCGAGGTTGTAGTTCGGGGTCCCGTCGGCGCCGAGGGGGAGCAGGCCGCCCCGGGCGGTGTGGAGGGCGATGGCGATCATGCCGGGCAGGATCACGAGAGCGGGGAACAGCATCTTGGGGACGGCGGCGACCAGCGGCGTCCGCCGGGCCGCCGTCATGGACTTGGCGGCCATGGCGCGCTGAATGACCAGGAAGTCGGTGCACCAGTATCCGAACGACAGGACGAAGCCGAGTCCCATCGCCATGCCGAACCACTCCACCCCCATGGGATTTGCGCCGGCCGATCCGAGATGGCGCCAGGAATCGGACCAGGCGCCGGGGGCGTAGCCGGCGTTGGTCGCCACCGGAACGAGCTTCGCGGTCAGGCCGCTCCATCCGCCCACGTCCTTGAGCCCCAGGAGCACGAGCGGCAGAAAGCCCAGCACGATCAGGAAAAACTGCAGGACCTCGTTGTAGATGGCGGAGGTGAGCCCGCCGAGGAAGATGTAGACCAGCACCACGATGGCGGACAGCACCACGCTGGTGTGGAAGTTCCACCCAAGAACCAGCTCGAGGAGTTTCGCCAGGGCATACATCGAGATGCCGGACGAGAACACGGTCATCACGGCAAAGGAGATCGCGTTGAAGCCCCGGGTCTTTTCGTCGAACCGGAGCCGGAGGTACTCCGGCACCGACCGCGCGCGCGAGCCGTAGTAGAACGGCATCATGAAGATGCCGACGAAGACCATGGCCGGGATGGCGCCCACCCAGTAGAAGTGGCTGGTCATCATCCCGTACTTGGCGCCCGAGGCCGCCATGCCGATGACTTCCTGGGCGCCCAGGTTGGCCGAGAGGAACGCCAGCCCCGCGATCCAGGTGGGGATGGAGCGGCCCGAGAGGAAGAAGTCCTCGCTGCTGTGCACGAACCGGCGCAGGGCCCAGCCGATCCCGAGCACAAAGGCGAAGTAGACGATCAGGATCGTATAGTCGATCGAGCCAAGCTGGATCTGGTGCACGGTGATGGTCCGGAGATCGGTCTGGTCGGAGAGGCCGGGGCCGCGGCCCCGGTCGAACGCGGGCCGTCGCGAGGCGCAGCACCATATACGGGGCAACGGCCCCGGAGCGCAAGATCCGCTGGCGGAAGGCCGCCGGCGGCCGTACTTTTTCGCGGTGGGTTTCCCCCTCTCGGCGGCTCGCCGGCCGCCGACCGCCATACCCCCGAAGTCCGAAGTCTCCAGACTCCCGAGACCCCCCATGCGCCGCCATTCCGGCTTCCTCCTACCCTGCCTGGCCGCCGTCCTGCTGGCCGGGCCCCCGACGCTGCAGGCCCAGGTCGGCGTCACTTCACCCGACGGGCGCAATCAGGTCACCGTCGAACTCCGGAACGGCCGGCTCACCTGGAGCCTGGCCCGGGACGGGCGGCCGCTGATCCTGCCTTCGCAGCTCGGGTTCGAGTTCCGCGGGGCGCCGGCGCTGCGGGACGGCCTGCGCATCACCGATACCACGCGGCAGTCTCACGATGAATGGTGGACCCAGCCCTGGGGCGAGGTGGCCCGGGTGCGCGACCATCATAATGAACTGGCCGTGTCGGTGGAGGAGACGGCGCCCCCGGGCCGGCGCTTCACCCTCCGGGTACGCGCCTTCGACGACGGCGTGGGATTCCGCTACGAGGTTCCCGCCCAGCCCGGCCTGGGGACGTTCGAGATCAGCGACGAACTCACCGAGTTCGCTCTCGCGGACAACGCCCGGGCCTGGTGGATTCCCTCCAACCGCCCGCGGAAGGACCGTTCCGAAGAGCTCTATTCTTCCGCTCCGGTGAGCACCCTGGACAGCGTGCAGACCCCGCTCACCCTGGAGACCGAAGACGGCCGGACGTTCATGGTCATCCACGAGGCCGACCTGGAAGATTACGCCCGGATGTTCCTGGCGGGACCGCTGATGGAAGGGCGCACCCTGAAGGCGGCGCTGGCCCCCTGGGCGGACGGCGTGAAGGTCCGCGGCCGGACACCGTTCGTGACCCCGTGGCGGACGGTCCAGCTGGCCGACCGCGCGACGGAACTCGCGCCTTCGCTCCTCGGCCTGAACCTCAATCCACCGAACCGGCTCGCCGGCACCGACTGGATTCACCCGATGAAGTACGTCGGTATCTGGTGGGGCATGCACCTCGGCGTGAACACCTGGGGGTCGGGGCCGCGGCACGGGGCCACCACGGCCAATGCGAGACGCCATATCGACTTTGCCGCGAAGAACGGGTTCGGCGGGGTCCTGGTGGAGGGATGGAACCTCGGCTGGGACGGCGACTGGATCGCGAACCGTGACGCGTTCTCGTTTACCCGGGCCTATCCGGATTACGACCTGGCCGCGGTGGCCGCCTATGCCCGGGAGCGGGGGGTCCGCCTCATCGTGCACAACGAGACCTCGGGCGGCATCCAGAACTACGAGCGTCAGCTGGACAGCGCCTATGCGCTGTACCGGTCGCTGGGCGTCGACGCCATCAAGACGGGCTACGTGACCGACCTGACCAGCGAGGGTCACTCGCACTACTCCCAGTACATGGTCCGGCACTATCGCCACGTCATCGAGACGGCCGCGCGGTACGGCATCATGCTGGACGTCCACGAGCCGATGCACGATACCGGAGAGCGCCGCACCTGGCCCAACATGATGACCCGGGAGGGGGCGCGGGGCCAGGAGTACAACGCCTGGAGCGGCGACGGCGGCAACCCGCCCGAGCACGAGACCATTCTCTTCTTCACCCGCCTGCTGGCGGGGCCGATGGATTTCACGCCGGGCATTTTCGATATCCTGGAACGGAGTTCGGGCCATGCCCGGCAGCCGTGGGAGCCCCGGGTCCGTACCACGCTGGCGAAGCAGCTCGCGCTCTACGTCGTGCTGTACTCCCCGCTGCAGATGGCGGCCGACCTGCCGGAGAACTACGAGGGGCAGCCCGCGTTTCAGTTCATCCGTGACGTCGCCGTGGACTGGGACACGACCCGGGTGATCGACGGCCGGATCGGCGACTACGTCATCGTGGCGCGGCGCGAGCGCGGCGGGCAGACCTGGTTCCTGGGCGCCATCACGGACGAAGAGGCCCGTACGTTCGACGTGCCGCTCACGTTCCTGGCGCCGGGCCGGCGCTACATCGCCGAGATCTACGCCGACGGTCCGGGCGCGAACTGGCTGGACAATCCCCTGCCGGTCGCGATCACGCAGCGCCCCGTGACCTCCGCCACCCGGCTCCATGTCGTCCTCGCGCCGGGGGGAGGGCAGGCCATCCGTATCCTCCCCGCCCGATGATCGGCCGGACTCCAAGTCTCCAACGCTGAGGCCCTGATCCACATGGCATCCGCCACCGCCGCCGCCGTCCGGCCCAAGCCGCATCTGACGTTCTGGGACATCTGGAACATGAGTTTCGGGTTCCTGGGCATCCAGTTCGGCTTCGCGCTGCAGAACGCCAACGTGAGCCGGATCTTCGAGACCCTGGGTGCCCGGGTGGAGGATATCCCGATTCTGTGGATCGCGGCTCCGGTGACGGGGCTCATCGTTCAGCCGATCGTCGGCTACTTCAGCGACCGGACCTGGGGCCGCCTGGGACGGCGGCGCCCGTACTTCCTGGTGGGGGCCCTGCTGGCATCCCTGGCGCTTATCGCCATGCCGAACGCGCCGGTCCTGTGGATGGCCGCCGGGATGTTCTGGATCATGGACGCCTCGATCAACATCTCGATGGAGCCGTTCCGGGCCTTCGTGGGAGACAATCTGCCCGCGTCGCAACGGACCGCCGGCTTCGCGATGCAGAGCTTCTTCATCGGGACCGGGGCGGTCGTGGCCTCGCTGCTTCCCTGGCTCCTGACGAAACAGTTCGGCGTAAGCAACGAGGCGCCGGCCCACGTGATTCCCGACTCGGTCCGGCTCTCGTTCTATGTCGGGGCCGGCGCCTACTTCCTCACGGTGCTGTGGACGGTGGTCCGGTCGCGGGAATACTCGCCGGACGAGATGGCCTTGTTCTCGGAAAATCAGGCGCGCGAGGGCCTGACGCGTGGCCGGCGGACCGCGGCGGAGTTCGTCACCCACGGCCGGCGGCAGATCCGGATGGGCACCGGCTTCTTCATCGTCGGCGGCCTGCTTTCCGCCTGGCTGGTGCGCGCCGGGATCTACCAGGTCCTGATCCTGTCGGTGGGATGTGCGGTCGTCGGGGTCCTGCTCGTCGTCGGCGGCCTGATGCAGCGCGGCGGCCGGCACGACAACGGGTTCATCACCATCCTGAACGACTTCATCGACATGCCCAGGACCATGAAGCAACTGGCCTGGGCACAGTTCTTCTCCTGGTTCGCTCTGTTCGCGATGTGGATCTACACCACCGCCGGGGTCACCAGTCACATCTATCACACGACCGACACCGGTTCGGCCCTCTACAACGAGGGAGCCAACTGGGTCGGGGTCGGCTTCGCCACCTACAATGGCGTCGCCGCACTGGTTGCGTTTGCCATCCCCCCGCTGGCCCGGTGGTCCAGCCCGAAGATCGCGCATATCATCTGTCTGATCTGCGGCGCGCTCGGACTGTTCTCGATCTATTTCGTGACGGATCCGCGGTTTCTGCTGGGTTCGATGGTGGGGGTCGGGATCGCCTGGGCCAGTATCCTCGCCATGCCGTACGCGATCCTGACCGGTTCGCTGCCGCCCTCGAAGCTGGGCTACTACATGGGGGTCTTCAATTTCTTCATCGTGATCCCGCAGATCGTGGCCGCCTCCATCCTGGGGTTCCTGGTCGGGCGCTTCTTCGGCGGCGAGGCCATCAACGCGCTCCTGATCGGCGGCGGATCGCTGCTGCTGGCGGCGGTGCTCATGCTCCGGGTGGATGACGAAGACACGGCGGCCGCCGCATGAGAGCCACCCTCCGTGCGGCGGCGTTCGTCGGCCTGGGTGCCTCGCTGGCGGCCTGCCATCACCCGCCCCGCCCGGCCGTGCCGCCCGCGATCCCTCCGGCCGTGGCGGCCGAGGCGGCGGTATTCTGGAACAGCGCAACCGTGTACTTCCTGCTTACCGACCGCTTCGCCAACGGCGACTCCGGCAACGACCACGCCCTGGGCCGCGCCCAGGACGGGGCCGTGTTGCGCAGCTTCCAGGGCGGCGACCTCGCCGGGCTGGTTGAGAAGATCGAACAGGGATATTTCGACAGCCTGGGCGTCAACGCCATCTGGATGACGCCGTTCGTGGAGCAGATCCACGGAAGCGTGGACGAGGGCACCGGAAAGACCTACGGGTACCACGGGTACTGGACGCGGGACTGGACGGCGGTGGATCCCGCGCTGGGGACCAGAGACGATCTGCGCGCAGTCGTGGACGCGGCCCACCGGCACGGCATCCGGGTCCTGATGGACGCCGTGATCAACCACCCCGGGCCGGTCACGCCCGGAGATCCCGCCTGGCCGGCCGGCTGGGTGCGCACCAGCCCCCAATGCACCTATCGGAGCTACGCGGCGAACGTAGAGTGCACGCTCGTGCCCACGCTGCCAGACGTGCGCACCGAAAGCAATGCGCCGGTTGAGCTGCCGGCGTTCCTGCTCGACAAATGGCAGCAGGAAGGCCGCCGGGACCAGGAAGTGGCCGCGCTGGATGCCTTCTTCCGGCGCACCGGGTACCCGAGAGCGCCGCGCTATTACATCATCAAGTGGCTGACCGACTGGGTCCGCGAGTTCGGCTTCGACGGCTACCGGGTGGATACCGCCAAACACTTCGGCGAGGACGTGAGCGTGGAGCTGAAGCGCGAAGCCGTCCGCGCCCTGGCGGACTGGCGGCGGACACACCCGGGCCAGGTGCTGGACGCCCTGCCGTTCTACATGGTGGGTGAGGTCTACGGCTGGGCCCCGGACCAGGGCCGCTCGTACAACTTCGGGGACCGGCGCGTGGATTACTTCGCCCACGGATACGATGGCCTGATCAACTTCGGATTCAAGGCGGAAGCCGCCGGGTCACTGGACAGCCTCTTCACCCGCTACTCAACGACGCTGCACCAGGGCGCGCTGCGTGGAGAAGCGATCCTCAACTACGTCAGCTCCCACGACGACGGCTCGCCCTACGACCCGGACCGCAGGGATCCGCTCGGCGCCGCCACCCGGCTCCTGCTCGCCCCCGGCGGCGCCCAGATCTACTACGGCGACGAACTGGCGCGGCCGCTCCGCGTGCCGGGCGCCCGGGGGGACGCCAACCTCCGGTCGTTCATGAACTGGGGCGACCTGGCCCGCGGCGGGGCCACACACGAGGTCCTGGAACACTGGCGGAAGCTCGGCCGGTTCCGCCGTGCCCACCCGGCCGTCGGGGCGGGAGAACACCGCACGCTCCAGCTCACGCCGTACATCTTCAGCCGTACGCTCGAGATGAACGGACGGCTGGACCGGGTCCTGGTGGCCATGGACCAGGGCACCGGCACCAAGAGTGTTCCCGTCTTCGGTGTCTTTCTGGACGGCACCCGGCTGGAAGACGCCTACTCCGGCACCCGGGGCACCGTACGGGACGGAAAGGTGTCGCTCACCACCCCCTACAACCTGGTCCTCCTGAGCGAAACCCGCTGACCCACCCGGCACCCGGCACCCGCCACCCGCCACCCGCCACCCGGCACCCTGCACCCCGCACTCTGCACTCTGCACTCTGCACTATTCCCCCACCCACACCCTTGCCGTCCTGGCGGGCAGTCGTGCTCGAAGCGTTCCGTCCGCGCTGATTACGCCGCCGCCGGCCGGCCAGGCAAGGCGATAGCTTCCGCTGGCCTTCAGGGTGATTTCCCGCGGCATGTCCGAAACGTTGAAGGCGACGATCGCCCGGCGGCCGGCGAGGACCCGGTCATAGGCCAGCAGGCCGCGCGCATTGTCGGTGAGGAGCCAGTGCATGTCGCCGTCCACAAACAGGCGGAGGTCCCGTCTCCGCATGGCGATCAGGTCGTGGTAGACCCGGAAGAGCGCGGTGTCCGGCGCCACCCGGTCGCGATGGCGCGGCCGGCCGAAGGGGTGCGCGGTCTCGTCGTCATAGCGCAGGTCGTCCCAGACCATCGGTTTGCGGTCGTCCGGGTCGTCGGCCCCCCACATCCCGACCTCGTCTCCGTTCCAGATCTGCGGGGCCCCGATCCAGGTGAACTGCTGGACCAGGATCATCTGCCGGGTCCTGCGGGTGCGGTCGTCGGGCCGGTCGATCCGGTAGCCGGGGTCCTCCCGCGGGTTGGCGTGGTATTTGTACCGGCCGGGGTTGTAGATCGAAGTGCCGAAGCGCGGGGTATCGTGGCTGGCCGTCAGGTTCATCATGGCCCGGAGCTGCTCCGGTCCGATTCCCACGGCGATTGAGTCGAGCGCGGCGGCGTAGCCCGCGGCGTCGAGGGGCGGAGTGGCGCCGGCGAAGAAGTTCCGGTTGGGGGCATACCAGCGGTAGTTCATCACCGCGTCGAACACGTCCCCCTGGAGCCATGGCGCCGGATCCCACATGCGGTCGGGCCACGAATCCCACCAGACCTCTCCCACCAGATACGCCTCCGGGTTGATGGTCCGTACGAATCGTCGATAGTCCCGCCAGAAGCCGAGGGGGACCACGTCGGCCACGTCGAGCCGGAAGCCGTCCACCCCGTCGGAAGGATCGCCGTCCCCGTTCGGATCCAGCCAGCGCCGGGTGACGTTGAAGACCAGGCTCCGCACCCCCGGAACCAGATTCCCCTCGATCGGGCCCCGGATCTGTCCCGCCGGCCGGCCGATCTTCTTCCACTCCGGCAGCCAGGGGACGCCGACCCAGCCGCGGTACGCGAATTCACTGGTATCGGGCGTGGCGGGGTCGTCGAAGCGTTCGATCTCATACCAGCCGGCGTAGGGCGACGCCTGCTGCCGCGCCAGTACGTCCCGCCAGGCCCAGAAGCTGATGCCGGTATGGTTCCAGGAATAGTCCATGATGAGACGCATGCCGCGCCGGTGGACCTCCCGAACCAGGGAGAGAAACAGGCTGTCCGCGGCGGTCCAGCTCCAGGTGGAGGGATCCGTGGGATCCTCGGCGGCCATCCGGGCTTCATCGCCGCGGGGGTCGGGGCCGAAGTTGCGGTCGATGTGACGGTAGTTCCTGGCGTCGTACTTGTGGAGCGAGGGCGCATCGTTCACCGGATTGAGATACAGCGCCGTCACCCCCAGACGCTGCAGGTAGTCCAGCTCGTCCATGACTCCCTGCAGGTCGCCGCCGTAACGGCGGAACTGGACCGTGGCGTAGAAGTCCCGCCCGGTCGCCCTGGCCCAGGGTTCCTGCCGGTACCAGTCGTGCGACCATGGGGTGGGTTTCCAGCCCGGCGGCGCGGGCTGATCGGTTACCCCCATGATATCGTGCACGGTGGGATCGTTCGACGGGTCTCCATTGCGGAAACGCTCGACGAAGATCTGGTACCAGATCGCGTCCTTCGACCAGCCCGGCACATCGAGATTCAGCCGGCCCCGTTTGTAGCCGAACAGAAACGTCAGCGGGTCCTCCAGCCGGGCACGCCAGGAAGCCTCGTTATGGGTGGCGCCCTGGTAGCGGCGAATCACGAAGTCCCGCCCCTCCTTGAGGCCCTGCCCCAGCAGCCAGGCGCGGACCGCCGCATGGGTAGGTCCGTAGGCGGAGTCGAGGCTCATGGTGCCGTAGTCGAACCAGTACCGTGCGCCGGGCGGGACTCTGAGCCCCGCCCGGATGTCGCGGACGACATACGGCGTGGTATCCGGCGGCGTGGCCGTGGCGAGGTTGGGGAAGACCTGCGCGACCACCGCCTCCGAGATCGGGAAGTGGGTCGAGACACAGCCGCACGCGCCGAAGACGTCCGGGTGATGGGTCACGAGATAGAAGGACAGGAGCCCGCCCATCGACGAGCCCATGACGGCGGTGTTTTCCGGGCCCGTCAGCGTGCGGAACTCCCGGTTGACCCGCGGCATCAGCTCTTCAATGAGGAAACGGGCGTACTCGGGCGCGCCGTGCCAGGGCGAGTACTCCGGCCCGCGTTCCGCGGTGCTCCAGACCCCCACCACGATGACCGGCGGCATGACGCCCCGCTCCACCAGCCGGACCACGGCCTCGTCCACGCCCCAGTCCGTTCCGGTGTTGGCGATCCGCGGGTCGAACAGGTTCTGCCCGTCATGCATGTAGAGGACCGGATACCGGGTGGACGTGGCCGTGTCGTATCCGGGTGGCAGCCAGATCTCGACGTTGCGGGTGGGGCCCAGGAAGGCGGAGGCCACGCCGGTCCAGTAGACCAGGCGGCCCTTGACCCCGGAGCCCTTCCAGTCGGCGATATACGCGGACACCGGCTTCTTGAAATCGGCGATGTCGTGGACGACCACCGTGTCGCGCGTGGGAACCAGCCGGTAGTTCGGCGGGACGACTCCGGCGCGGCCCAGCGCCTCCCGCTCCCAGGTGCCCAGCGTGAACTTGTACTCGAAGACCATCCCCCGGGGGACGGTGATCCGGGCGACCCGTTCGCGGCCCCGTCCGGTCAGCGCGAGCGCGTCGGGCCGCCAGGGCCCCAGCCGCGGCAGGCTGCCGGCGAGGTAGACGCTGTCGGTGCCCGCCGGCACGCGTACCCGGATGGTGACGGTGCAGCAGGCCACGGCCGGTTCCTGGGCCGGGAGTACCGCGGCCGCGGCGGAAAGGAGGGCGAAGGCGAGGCCCAGGCGCAGGGTGGAGCGCCGGATCGAGTCGGAAGGGATCGGCATGGGCATGGTCTCCCGGGCTGCGCTGGGGAGCAAGGAAGGACACCGGCCGCGGTTTCGGCGGCCGGCCGGGTCAGTCGCTCGTCATGATGAACAGCGGCGCGCGATCGAAATCGTAGATCGGGCGCAGCCGGTCGGTATGGTAGTACCGCGCCACGTCGACCACCTTCTTCTCATCCGTGACGCTCTGGATGGGCACGCTGTCGTAGAACCCGCGGTGAATACTGACCAGGCGGCCGTACTGCTTCTTCATGATCAGGTCGAGCGCGAGGTTGCCGAAGGCCATGGGGACGATCGAGTCGAGCGCGTCGGGGTCGCCGGAGCGGACCAGATAGCCGAGCCGCTGGTTGACGACGTCGATCCGGCGGCCGTTGTTGAACCGGGCCGACGATTCCGCCAGCGCGGCGGCCACCTTGTCGCCGATGCCACCGAGCTTGCGGTGGCCGAACATGTCGGAGGCCTGGCCTTCGAAACTCATGCCCTCGTCCGTGGTCAGTCGGGCGCCCTCCGACACCAGGACCACGGCATACCGGCTGGGGTGGCGGTTGCGGTCCATTGTGAGCAGCTCCGCGAGCCGCATGATGTCGACGTCGTATTCGGGGATGACGCAGCGGTCCGCCGCCCCGGCCATGGTGGGAAGCAGCGCGGTGAATCCGGCGTAGCGGCCGAACACCTCGATGACCAGAAACCGCTCATGAGACCCGGCCGAGGTGCGCAGGCGGTGGGTCAGTTCGATGGTGCGGGTAACGCAGGTGCTGAAGCCGATGCAGTAGTCCGTCCCGTGGACGTCGTTGTCCATGGTCTTGGGAATGCCGACCACATGCACGCCTTCGTCGTGCAGCCGCTTGGCGTAGCTCAGCGTATCGTCTCCGCCGATGGGAATGAGCGCATCGACGCCGATATGCTCGAGGTTGGCCAGAACCTCCCTGGTGACATCATTGACCGGCTCGTCGTAGCCGCTCATGTGCTCGGGGACGCGGGACCGTGGCAGATGGCTGGGGCGCGTGCGCGAGGTGTGCAGGAAGGTCCCGCCGGTGCGGCCCGCGCGATTGACGATCGCCTCGGACAGCTGCTGGACGTGCTCGCTGTTGTCGGCCTTGGGATCGCGCACGTAGTCGACCAGGCCGGCCCACCCCCGCCGGATGCCGACGACGCGGTATCCCTCGCGGAGCGCGCGGATGGTGATGGCCCGGATGGCGGGATTGAGGCCGGGGACGTCTCCGCCGCCGGTGAGTATCGCGATCGCTCCGTGGGTGGTTGGCATGCGTCAGGGAAGAAAGTGTGGAGTGGATACTATATGGGGTCAGCGTCGGCAACCAGCCCGACGGTGGCCGCCAACCGGCCATGCCCCCGGCCCGGCAGACGCCCCGCGGTGGGGGTGAGGCCACGTCCGGTGACGGCACAGGGGGCAGGCCGGAGGCCTGACGGTTCTAGGCGGGGGTTGGCTTCGTGATCTCGCCGGGCGGGAGCCCCAGTCGGCGCACCAGGTCGGTGAAGCGCGGGTCCTGCCGGGTCCGGGGCGACCAGGGGAGGAGCTTCATGCGGGAGAGGTCGCTGATCCGGTCTTCGAAGGCGCGTTCCAGCGCTCCGAAGGTCCGGTCGAGATCCCCCAGGCCGTCGTAGACCAGCGCCGTTTCGAGCGGCGACGCGTACTGGGTTTCTCCGTAGATCCGCAGCCGCTCCAGGGCCGCGCGGGCCTCGTCCGGGCGCCCGGCCATCGCATACGCCTGCCCCAGGTATCCCAGTCCCATTCCGGTCTCCGTCAGCTCCACTACCCGCTGAAACTCCGCGATGGCGCGATCGAAGTCTCCCAGGCCGAGGTGCAGCGAGCCCAGACGCCAGTGGGAGAGCGGGAAGGTCGGGTCCAGGTCGACCGTGGTTGCCAGCTGCTTCCTGGCGTCCTCCACCCGCCCGGCCAGCAGCAGACAGTAGCCCAGGTGGTCGTTGATCACGAGCGAGAGTGGATCGAGCTCCTGCGCCCGGCGCATGGCGTTCACCGCCGGGCCGAACTGCTCGGTGATGAGCAGATACCAGGCGTACCACTGGTGGGCGCTGGGGTAGGCCGGCTTCAACTCCATGGCGCGCTTGAAGTCCCGTTCGGCCTTGGGCCAGTCCCGGTCGTAGAACAGCCGGGCGAATCCCCGGGAGGCGTGGGCTTCGGCCAGGCTGTCGTCGAGCGCCAGCGCCCGCTCCGCGGCGGCGATGGCGTGGGGGTAGGCGTCCCGGGGAGGCTTGATGTTGTAGTAGCCCAGGACATTGTAGTTGTCCGCCAGGCCGGCATAGGCGATGGCGTACTCCGGATCCTGTTCGATGGCCAGGCGAAAGTATTCCGTCGCCTGGCGGAACCCGGCGGCGGTGCGCTTGTTCCAGTGATACCGGCCCCGGAGATAATCCTGATACGCCGCGGTATTTCTGGTGGGCCGCCGGGCCAGCTGTTTCTCTTCCTCGCCGGTGAGACGGAGGCGCAGGGATTTTGCGATCTCGGTCGCGATGTCCTCCTGAACCTCGAAGATGTCGGACATCGTGCGGTGATACTGGTCTCCCCAGAGCTGGGAATCGGTGGCGCCGTCGACCAGCTCCGCCTTGACGATCAGCCGTTCGCTCCGCTGCATGACCCGGCCGGTCACGATGGCCCGGACATTCAGCCGCTGGGCCGCTTCCAGCAGTACCACGTCCTTCCCCTTGTATTGAAAGACCGTGGTGCGCGGGACGATCCGGAGGGACGAGACTCCGGACAGCTTGTTGATGATGCTCTCGGTGATGCCGTCGCTCAGGTATTCCGAGTCCGCGTCGTTGTTCGAGTTCACGAAGGGGAGCACGGCGAGGGAATCGACGGCGGTGGACTTGTCGGTGAGGACCGTGTCCAGGGCCGTGCGCATGGTCTCGGCGGTGGGGAACCGGTCGGCCGGGACCCGCGCCAGCGCCTTCATCAGGAGCTGGTCGAGGGTCGTGGTCACGGTCGCGCGCATCTGGCTGACGCGCGGCGGCGCCTCGGTGATCCGCCGGGCGATGGTGGCCATCGCCGTGGGCGCGGCGAAGGGCGGTTCGCCCGCCAGCATTTCATAGAGCACGCATCCCAGGCTGTACAGGTCGGTACGGCCGTCCAGATCCATTTCCCCGGCAGCCTGCTCCGGGCTCATGTAGGAGGGCGTGCCCATCGCGATGCCGGCGGAGGTAATGCGTTCTCCCCCCGCTTCGCTGACCGCGCGCGCGATGCCGAAATCGGCGACCACCGCGTGCCCGGATTCCAGCAGGATATTCCCCGGTTTGATGTCGCGATGGATCACGCTCTGGCGGTGGGCGTAGTCCAGCGCGTCGGCGACTTCACCGGCGATCCGCACCGCCTCCTCGACGGGAAGGAAGTGCTCCCGCTTCAGACGGGCTTCCAGTGACTCCCCTTCCACGAACGGCATCACGAAATACAGCAGGCCCTGCGACTCTCCCGAATCATGCAGCGACAGAATGTGGGGATGATGCAGCCGGGCGGCGATTCCGATCTCCTGGACGAACCGGTCGGTGCCCAGAGACGAGGCCAGGGCCGGGGTGAGCACCTTGACCGCGACCCGCCGCCGGTGCTTCAGGTCCTCCGCCAGGTACACGGTGGCCATCCCGCCGGTTCCCAGCTCGCGCTCCACCGCGTAGGCATGCGCCAGCGCCGCCCGCACATGCTCGAGCGAGCCGACAGTCCCTTGCGGATTGGCCAGGTTCCCGGACGGATTGGTCATATCAATGGAAAGATGCGGGGCCGGGCCCGAAACCGCGAGGGCGGCACCCGGGGCCCCGGCCGGCGGGGCTCCGCCGGTCACTTCCGGGCCGCATTGCCTCCGGGAAACCGCCGGGCATAGGCCTGCCGGATATAGTCGAACACATGCTGGTCGGTGGGCCGAGCCGTCCCGGTGAGCCGGGTGAGCACCACCTCCGCCTGACGGTGAAGCGCGTTGATGCTGCTTTCCCAGGACTCTACCGGCAGGGGTTTCACCGCCGGTTTGTCGGTGCGCGGCTTCCTGTTGGTGAGGACACAGCTCAGATCCGGAGCGGCGGCGTCGCGCGCGGTGAGGGACTTGAGCTTGAACCGCCGGCAGGCGGTCGCCAGCACGGAGGTGTGGTCGAACGGCGTGTACCCCGCGGGCCGGGCGACGGTCCCCGCCCGGATCCAGGGCGAGACCAGCACGGTCGGTACCCGCACGCCGAAGCGGTTGAACAGGAAGCCGTCCTGGCCCGGCTCGCCGTGCGGGCCGTCCGGATGGGCGGCGTGGCCGGGCGGCGCGACATGATCGTAACATCCGCCGTGCTCGTCGTAGGTGATCACCAGCAGGGTCTCGGTCCATTGCGGGGACGCCACGACGGCGTTGTACACGTCGGCGATGAGCCGCTCGCCCGCCCGGATGTCGGTCGGCGGATGCTGGTCGTTCTGTCCCGCCCCGAAGAACTGGGGCTCGAGAAAGGCGTAGCTGGGGAGCTTCCCGGCCGCCGCGTCCTGGTAGAACCGGCCGATGGGCTGGAAGTGCGGGGTGAGCGCGGCGTCGTGCAGCTGCGTCATCATGAGCCGGGTCAGGGAATAATCCACCCCCGTGGTCACGAGCGAGTGCGGATCGGTCGTCGCGTCCCTGGGCGTGCTGGCGTAGACCCGCCAGCTCAGCGCCTTCCGCCCTTTCTTCACGGCCTCCTGAATCCGGTTGTAGATCGTCGTCGCTCCGCATTGCGGGTGCGGCGAGTTGTTGACCTGGCCGCATGAGGTGGCGGCGTGGATGAAGGCGCGGTTGGGCAGGGTCTGGCTCGGCACCGACCCGAACCACTGGTCACAGACGGCGTACTCCCGGGCCAGCGTACTCAGCACCGGAACCTGGACCGGCGTGAAACAGGTCATGATGTCCCGCGGCTCTCCGACGCTCTCGCCGAAGATCCGGTACTCGCCGTTGACGATCGTGTTCACATAGTTGTCGACGAAGCCCATGTTCGTCGGTTCCGGCGGGTATGCGGCCGGTACGTCGTAGTGCTGGAACAGCTGGTGGTTCGTGTTGCGGTAGCCCTCCCCCGGGTCCGGATGGGGAAGGCGGTAGTCCGGCGGCGGGTTCGGATCGGGTTTGATGTATCTGGTTCCGCGGACGGGGGCGGCGTTCTTCGCCACGTACACCTTTTCAATGACCGGCGTCCCGTCCTCGTCGACGCTGTGCAGCGGATTCCAGAGCCCTGAATGGAGGCCGTCGAACTCCTGGCCACGCGGGGCACCGTCGTCGTACAACCATCCGAGGAGATTGTCGAACGACCGGTTCTCCAGCATCAGGACGATGATATGCTTGATATGCTGCAGCTGCTCCGGCCTGGGCTTGAGGTATTGACTGCCGCTGGTGCTCACGGGCGGATCTCCTGATACCGGCGGGCCTGGCCGGGGCGGCCGGACATGGTTGGATCGTGAAGACAATCGATCCCGACGGGGGAGCCGTCGGTCCTTGGCGCAGGGCGGAGGGTAGTCGGTTGTATCGTAACCGCTCAGCGAATGTACCGGAGACGACCCACATTGGCTAGGAGGGGCGCGTGACTCGCCGGTTCTTCGTGTCGCTCGAGGCGCTCCCGCATTGACGGCGCCCGGTTCGGGGTGCATTGTACCCCCAAGTCCTACCCCCTGGAGACTCGTCATGCCGTCGAAGCCGCAGCTTACCACGCCCCTGGGCAATTTCAACTACGGATCCCTCCAATCGTTGATGGTGTTCTACAGCGTCCCGGCCAGCGTGGTCCGTCCGCTCCTCAAGGGAACCGGGCTCGAGCCGGGCATTTTCGACGGCAAGGCGCTCGTCAACCTGAATTTCGAGCGTTACGCCGGATTCGGGAGCACCTATTCGTCGTTTGTCGACGAAGTGGAGTTCAACGTCGTGGTGTTCCCCCGGACCAGGGCCGGCGACGAACCGAAGCTCTCGGTCGCCCAGTACCTCACCGGAGACGACCAGTCCAAGACCTACGGCAACTACCGGATCAACGTGCCGTGCGACAGCCCCGTCGCGGTGACCGCCGGCAGCAAGAAGTATGGAGAGGTGAAGTTCGTGGCCTCATTCGACTTCTCGGTCCCCGACGTGAACGACCCGGCCGTCCAGACCTGGTGGATCCGCTGCTACGCCTCCCCCAGGGCCCCCAAGTCGCAGCTGCCGTACATTTTCGATCTGCAGGTGAACACCAACGCCAGCGGCATCCCGGCCCCGTCCATCGCGGCCTTCTCGCCCGTGCCGGCCTACGCCAATCTGAAGGTGAAAGGCCGGAAACACATGATCACTTCCGCCCGGGTGGTCTTCGGCGTGTTCCGGAGCTGGTTCAACGCATCCGGCAAGACCCCGATTCCGCCGCTCCCGGCCGGGGCGGTGCAACTGACGATCGGGGAGGCCCGGCACAGGATGCAGCGGGAGATGGCGGCGGTCTTCAAGGGGAACCCGCCCGCCGTGGGCATTCTGCTCTACGAATCCCAGCCGGCGGCAGCGTCGGGCCACACCCTGGTGAATACGCCGATCCGCTGAGGGAGGCCGTATGCACGCGCATCGACGGACGTTTCTCCAGTTTTCCGCGGAACTCACCGGGTACGAGGAAGTCGTCCTGGAAGGCAGCGGCCTGGTGGACGAGTACCAGGCCCTGCTCGAGCGGCAGGCGGGTCCCGCGGTCACCGACCGGTTCTATGCCACCGCCCGGCGCGTCCTGCGGGTGAAGGACGCCCAGGCCAGGGCAAAGGCCATGCGGATCGACGTCATGGCATCCCCCATTCTCTGGCCGCTGGCGACGGCGCTGATCGTCCTCTGGTACCAGGGGTCCTGGACCACGCCGCCGGCCTCCTGGTACGCGCTGGCCCAGACCCCTCCACCGAAGGGCGTCACCCCGGGGCATACGTTCGTCCCCTCCGCCCGGGCCTACACCGCGCAACTGGCCTACCGGGCCGCCGGGGCGCATCCTCCCGGCGCGAACCCGACCGGGTTCGGCAGCTGGGCGCTGGATCCGGTCTTTGGCGACGACCTCCCCGCCCCCAAGGAGCCCGCATGAGCCAGCACTATGACGCCGTCATCGTGGGAGGTGGCGTGGCCGGCGCGCTGGTCGCGCGGGTGCTCTCCCAGGCCGGCAAGCGGGTCCTGATCCTCGAAGCGGGCATCGAAGGGGCGATGAGCCCCGAGACCTATCGGCGCTACCTGCAGACGCTGTACACCGAAGGCGGCGTCCGCGGCATGCCGAACGGACCCTATCCCTGGAACGAGGCAGCTCCCTCGCCCGGAATTCCGGGCCGGGAGTCGTACTACCAGTACGACACGCCCATGCACTTCATGAGCGACTACCTCCGCATGCTGGGCGGCACCACGCTTCACTGGCAGGGTACCTCGCTCCGGCTGGTTCCCAGTGACTTCCGGATGCAGAGCACCTATGGCCACGGCATCGACTGGCCCATCGGCTACGACGACCTCGAGCCCGCCTACCGCCGGGTAGAGGAGGAGCTCGGCGTCTCGGCCGACGTCGAGGATCAGCGGTTCTTCGGCGTCTGGTTTCCCGAGGGGTATGTCTACCCGATGCACCGGATGCCGCAGAGCCGGGTGGATCAGTTTTTCGACCGCAAGCTCGCCGGCAAGTCGGTGACCCTGCACGGCCGCCGGTATCCGCTGAGGGTGATCAGCATTCCGGTCGCCCGGAACTCGACGCCCAATGCCCGGTTCGGGCTGGGCGCCGGCTACGATCCGGTCGCCATGGTGGGCAACCGGGACAAGGGCCAGCGGTGCCAGGGGAACTCCGTCTGCATGCCGCTCTGCCCGGTCCAGGCGAAGTACAGCGCCCTCAAGACCATCGAGACCATGGCCCGGTCGCACCGGGTCGAGATCCGGACCCGGTGCGTGGCCTCGCGCCTGATCATCGACCGCGCCTCCGGACGGATCACCGGCGTGGAGTACAAGCGGTACCAGGCGCCCGGGTCTCCCCGGCATACGAAGGAAACCGTGCGGGGAACCCTGGTGGTGCTGGCGGCGAATCCGATCGAGAATGCCACCCTGCTGCTGGCCTCGAGGGCCGCCAACAGCAGCGGCCAGGTGGGGCGCAATCTGATGGACCATCCTTACCTCTATGTGTGGGGCCTGGCCCCGGAGCGGGTGTATCCCTTCCGCGGCCCGGACACCACCAGCGGCGTCGAATCGCTGCGGGACGGCAGGTTCCGGCGGTATCACGCTTCGTTCCGGGCCAGTCTGTCGAACTGGGGCTGGAGCGGTGCGCCCGGGGCCCAGATCGGCGGGATGCTGGAGCAGCGGATGTACGGCAGGGCACTCCGCTCGAGCCTGGCCGACCAGATGAGCCGCATGGTCAAGATCGGGTTCATGTTCGAGCAGCTGCCTGCGCCCGGCAATCGCGTCACTATCGACCCGGGTGTGCGGGACGCCCTGGGGAATCACCGCCCGGTCCTGTCCTACGCCTACGACGACTACTCGATGGCGGGGGCCGAAGCCGCCGTCACCAGGGTGTGGAAGGTGATTACGAAGTACGCCGGGATCGTGGACCACACCGACTATCCGGATCCGGCCCCTCCGGGCTATCAGCGCGTGACCTACCGCGGGGCCGGCTACAACCTCATGGGGTCCGGCCACATCGTGGGCACGCACCGGATGGGGCGGAGCCCGAAGGATTCGGTGACCGACCGGAACATGAAGTCCTGGGACCACTCGAACCTCTATCTGGTCGGGGCGGGGAACCAGGTGACCATCGGAACGGCCAACCCGACGCTCACGGCGGCCGCCCTGTCCATCCGCGCCGCCGAGGCGATGCTGGGAGACCTCAAGTGACCGCCAGAGCGAAGGCCGCCCGAGGGCGCAATCGCCGGCCGGCCGCGAAGGCCGCACCCGAGATCCGCACGCCGGCCGACCTGCGGGCGCACATCCAGATGGCGCTGCAGGTGGAGCACGCCACGATCCCGCCGTACTTCACCGCGTGGCTGTCCATCAAGGAAGGACACAACTACGAGGCCGCCGAGGCGATCCGCAGCGTGATGCTGGAGGAGATGCTGCATCTGACCCTGGCGGCGAACCTGTTGAACGCCGTCGGTGGCAAGCCGCGCCTCACCCGGCCGGGTTTCGTGCCGCGCTACCCCCACCGGCTGCCGCACGGCGGGAACCGGTTCGAGATCAGCATCGAGCGGTTCTCCCGATCGGCGCTCGAGACGTTTCTCCTCATCGAACGCCCGGAGGCGAAGGGCGCGAAGCCGGAGCCGGGGCACTTCCATACCATCGGCCAGTTCTACGCCGCCGTCGGCGCCGCGGTGGACGATCTGTGCGATCGCCTGGGCGAGCGGCAGGTGTTCCGCGGCAGAGAGGACCGCCAGATCCGCCCGGAGGACTACTACGGCAGCGGCTCGATCGTGGTGGTGACCGGCCGGGATACCGCGCACCGGGCCATCGCCGAGATCGTGGAGCAGGGCGAAGGCGCCCACCGCGGGATCTTCGACGGCGACCATCAGATCCTGGGCGAGGGAGACGGCGAGGAGGTGGCGCACTACTACCGCTTCATGGAAGTCCTTGAAGGGAAGCGGTACACCCGGCACGATACGCCGTCCACCGGACCGAGGGGACGCGCCATACCGGTCGACTACGACGCGGTCTATCCCATCCGGCCGAACACCCGGGCGGGCACATACCCGAAGGGCTCCCCGATCCGGACCGCGCTGGATGAGTTCCGCCGGAATTACGGCAGCCTGCTGGCCGCACTCGAAGCCGCGTTCAACGGTGAACGCGCCCGGCTGACCGAGGGCATTGCGCGGATGTTCACGCTGCGGGATCAGGCCCTGGCGCTCATGCGGACGCCCACGGGAGACGGGCGGACGACGGTCGGGCTCGATTTCGTACCGCCGGCCCGATAGGCCGCTTCCGGCCGGTCCTGGGCAAGGGGAGGCCCCCTGCCGATCCGCTACCCGCGGACCCTTGCCCGCACCTCGAGATACTCCCCGACCACCGCGGTTGTTCCGCCGGTAGCGACGTTATGGTCGGTGAAGAGGCGGGTGAGCCGGTCCCGCAACCGGCTCCGGCCGACGGGATCGGTCGACGCGAGCGCGGCGACGGTGGGCCCGTAGCAGGTGGAGAACAGTTCCGTCACCGCGGAAGGTGGAAAGGGGAACCGAAGCTCGATGCGGCGGCTGGTGCAGAGCAGCGAGTCGACCCGGTCGCCGAACCGCTCCCGAACGGTGGCCTCGATTCCCCAGGCCAGGGGACTGGGGACGCCCGCCGGCGGCGGGAGGATCTCCGCGTGGGCCCGGAGCATCTCCGCGATGACGCCGTTCGGCGTCCAGTTGGCCATCGCCACGCTCCCGCCCGGACGCGTCACCCGGACGAGTTCCGTGGCGACCCGGTCCGGACGATAGGCGAACATCGCGCCGAACATCGTGACGGCCCGGTCGAACTGCCCCGGCTCGTAGGGCAGCGCCTCGGCGTCGCCCACGTCGAACTGAATCGAACGACCGATTACGCGGGCCTGCCGGCGCGCGACCGCGACCAGATTGGCGGCGATGTCGATTCCGGTAACGGCCGCGCCGGTGAGCGCGGCCGGGATGGCGAGGTTGCCGGTACCGCACGCGACGTCCAGCACGCGTTCGCCCGGGCGGAGCGCAAGCCGGGCGATGAACTCCCGAGCGCCGCCCTCGAAGCTTCTGGCGATCGGAAGAAAGTCCGGCCCGGTCCACACCGCCCGTGCCCGGGCGGTGAGCGGGTCCTCGGACCAGCCGGGGATCCGGCCGGACGCAATGTCGGTCGACATGGCCGCTTCTCCTGCGGGAGAGGGAAGACGCCTTCAGGCCTGGGCGGCGCGAATGCGCGCCAGGTGGTGGTAACTGTGCCGGACGGCATGGTCCTCCAGGACGAACTGGCAGGTGAGCGGCGCGTCGGAGTAGAGCGAGACCGGGGCGCTCTGATCCAGATCCCGGTCGGTCAGCGCCAGGATGGCGGCGGCCGCGGCGGCGCTGTTCTTCTGCAGCAGCGCCAGCGTTTCCTCCTTCGTGACCTTGTCGTTCTCCCGCGCATGGTTGGCGTTCATCGTGTCGATGTCGGCGGACGTCACGCCCGTCACGGCCTTCCCCTGCGCCACGTTCAGGGCCAGCTCGATCTCGACGGGATAGACACTGGCGACGTGGTGGACCACGACGCCGACCTTGCGGCCGTCGCGGGGCAGGGCGGCCTCCCACTGCTCATCCGTCAGCGTACCCGCGTAGGTGGTGAGGGCCAGGGCTCCCTGGATCAGGCGTTCGGCGAGGCCTTCGGCGCGTGTGCTCATGGTTCATCTCTCCTCATGGTGGTTCGCGGGCCCCCTCACGGGCGCGGGCTGGACACGATCTGACTCAACGATCCGCATGGACTGACCATCCATGGGATGCGTGGGAGGCAATGTGTCGCTGAGGAGCCGGGTTACCAATGACTGGCCGTCTCGATTTCCTGCTGCGGCGTACACCGGCGGCCGGGTTCTTGTCGCGGAGTCCTGCGGAGTTGCTCGATCGTCCCGATCGGGCGGGGGAGGCGTTACGGGCGTGCGGTCCGGCGTGACTCGCGCCAGGCTCCGGGCGCGAGGCCGGTGGCCTTCTTGAACGCGCGGCTGAACGCGGCTTCGGAGTCGTACCCCACCTCGACGCCGATCGCCGCGACCTTGGTGCCGGTCTGGACCAGGAGGTTGGCCGCCACCTGCATCCGCCAGTGGGCCAGATACTGCATCGGCGGCTGGCCGACCAGCTGGGCGAACCGTTTGGCGAGATTGGACCGGGACGTGGCGGCCTCGCGGGCGAGACCGTCCAGCGTCCACGGGCGCGCCGGGTCGGCGTGCAGCAGGGTGAGGGCCCGGCCGACCACGTCATCCCGGAGCCCGGCCAGCCAGCCGGTCTGCCCCGGAGGCAGCTCGTCGAGGTACCGGCGGAGCACTTCGATGAACATCAGCTCGGCGAGCTTGGTGAGGACCTGTCCCGCACCGGGCCTCCCCCGGCTGGACTCGTCGCTCAACTGCCGGGTAAACGCCCCGAGCCCGGTGCTGTCCAGACCTCGGAGGTGCATCCGCCGTGGCAGCGCGGCGAGCAGCGGGTTGAACGGCCGGAGGTCGCAGCCGAGGAATCCACAGACCAGAACGGTGCCACGGACACCGTCATCTCCAAGCAGGACGGTGTTGGGGTAGTGGCCGGAAGGACTGGTGTGCAGGTACGGGCCCACCCGCAGATCCGGTGCGCTCGACATCACGTGGGCGTCACCGTGAGGGAAGACGATGACGTCGCCGGGCAGCATTTCCACCGGCTCCTCCCCTACCACGCCCCCGTAGCACCGGCCGGCCGTCAGGATGTGGTAGGAGATCAGGTGCTCGGCATGCGGCATGATGCGTGGGGAGAGCGCGGTAGCCGGGAGGGATTCCACAGACCAGGGCTCCGCCGCCTCGACGATATAGAAGTAGGCGCCGTCGAGGCGGACGACACGCAACAGATCGGAGAGCGGGTCCATGGCGCCAGGAATCTAGCACCGTCGTGTGCCGGAAGGGATGACGCCCCCCTCCTGCCTATGCCCCGTCTTCCTTCCGCTTCCGGCTCAGGACGCCCGCGCTCACCAGCGCGAAGACCAGCCCGACCGGCAGCGGTTCGAGGAAGGTGAACGCGATGTTCACGACCGGGTTCCGGTACATCTCCTGGAACCGCTGCGCTTCCTCGGTCCGGGCCGCGAGCTCTGCTTCGCTCGCGCCTCCCTTGCGGGCCTTCTCGATGGTGTAGGCGGCGTACTTGTCGCCGAAGTCGGGCATGAGCTTGTAATAGATCACCTCCCACGTGGCCACGTAGCACGCCGTCGCGACACCCACGATCAGGAGACCTACCACGAACGCCCGCCCGAAGCCCACCTTGCCGCCCGCCACGTTGTCCCGGTAGGCCCGTACCCCGAAGAACACCATCAGGAAGGCCAGGACCATCGTGGTGTACCCGATGACCATGCCCTTGTCGAAACCGATCGTGTCCTGGAACGGGATCGTGACAAGCATCATCACCGCGAGGATGCCGCCCGCAATGAAGCCGAAGGTAAGGACGATTTTCCGCATTGCCGCTCCAGAGTGATTGAGGACGGCCGATTCTACCCGGTCGGCCGGCCGCACGCGTCACCCGAAAGGGTGATTCTGCGAGAAATCATGCGAAAGCAGGAGAGATGCAGGGTCGAGGAGTCGAGGAGTGGCGGGGTCAGGGGATCAGGCGGAGTTCCTTGCCCCGCTGGACCGCCTGGGTGCGGCGGCGGGCGCCAAGCTTGGAGAACACCCGGCTCGAGTGTGTCTTCACCGTGTTCTCGCTCACGTGTACCCGCTCGGCGATTTCCCGGTTGCTGAGCCCGGACGCGATGAGCTCGAGAATCTCCAGCTCCCGGGGCGTGATGCCGAGGGACGCCAGGGCCCGCTCATCCCGGATGAACCGGGCCGGCGCGGGGACCGGGACCTCCCGCACCACCACGGTTTCCCGGCCCCGCGTCAGCCGGAGGCCGAGCCAGATGCCCAGCCCGGCGAACAGCGCCGCCACCAGCCCGCCGTAGATCTCGACCGAATGCTCCACCACGAGCCAGCGGTACTCGATCAGCTTGAGCCCGGCGATGAGCAGGCCGCCCAGGAGGCCGTAGAGCAGGACATGCTTGCGCATGGTGAATCTTACCTGTCCCCGGGCGGTTGGGACAGACGAGCGGAACACCGACCGTCTGCCCGTCCGCCCGTCGGACGAGGGCGGTGCGCCCGACTCCGCCGTGGCGCGATCGACGCCGTGTTTGACGGAGAGATCGAAGTCCAGGGCGCAACCGGATCCCCGCCGGTCGATCCTCGGCCGAAGCCAAGTGCGGCCGTCCCGGCCGTTCTGGTCGACCCAGCCGTAACCTACTTGTTCCAGAATCCCGGATCGGCGGCCTTGGTCTCCGGCGAAACGAAACTCATGGTCGGACTCAGGCGGTACCGGTTGGTGATGCCGAAGGCCATGCCCTCGCTGAAGAACTTCTTGAACATGGCCTGGTCCTGGGGGGTGATCGCCTTGTCGACCGCCTGACCCTGCTCCATCATCTGGTCGAACTGGGAAAACGCCGCGACCGAGGAGAAGATGAGGTATGTGCCGGCCGGCATCCCCGCGGTCACGCGGTAGGTGCGCCAGCTCATCTGCGGCGCTGCCTTGTCCACGATCTTCTTGTACGCCGCGGTTGCCGCGAAGAAATCCGCGTCATGTCCTGGACGGATACGCCACAGGGAGATTTCCCAGAACCGCTGCTTGTTGAGGTCGGGAAAGGCTCCGTAGCTCAGTGCGGGAACCGCCATGGCCTCTAACACGGACACTTCCGAGAGATAGGCCCCGTCGGCGGTCTGGAGCCGCCCAAGCTCGGCCGACAGACTGGCGTTCGCCGCGTTGCTGTCCATGATCTTGCCCATGGCGGTGTAGGACGCGAACGGCTGGATGAACCAGACCTCGTCCTGACCGGTCATCGATTCCATGGCCAGATACCAGTCCTGTGACCCTGCCTGGGCAAACGCCCGGGGCCAGCCGCTCTCGTTGGCCTCATGGGCGGCGCTCATGCCGGGCTTGATGGTCTCCCGGTAGATCTGGAGCATGGCGGGCTGGCTGGTCGGCATCGCCTGCGCGACAAGCTCGGCCGCGCCCGCGCACAGCAGGGCAGCCAGGCACAGCAGCGGTGTGAATCGGTTACGCATGATGCACCTCCAGGGGGAGAGAGGAACAACGGGTACGGCGTTGAGCCCACTGGATCGGATCTCAGATCCTGAGGCGGCACGCGGGACCGGCCGGACGATCGGGCCGGCCATCCTGCCGGCACAGCGGGAACGCCGGGCGCGCCGCACGGTGCGTCGCACCCGGCGAACCAGTGATGCATGCCCGCGCCTTCTTCAGAAGGCGGGCGGGCGGAGTTTTGGGCAGCGGGGCTGGACCGGGCCCCGGAGAAGGGGGTGGCAAGCTACCACGCCGGCCCACCGCCCGCCAGAGCGGGACCCCGTGAGGCAGGAACGACTGTGTGTGTAGCG
>JBFXBG010000029.1:0-28582 GCA_050183505.1 Gemmatimonadales bacterium
CCGGGCGGGTGCTCATCATCGACGATGAGCCGTCCATCCGGATGGCCCTTCGCCGGTTCTTCCAGCGGTTCAAGTGGGTGGTGGATGAAGCGGACAGCGGCGCCGATGGGCTCAACCGCCTGGCGGGGATGGACGGCGGGAAGGGCTATGACGTGGTCATCACGGATCTGAAGATGCCGGGCATGAGCGGAATCGAGCTGCACGACCGGATCCGCGCGGAACACCCGGATCAGTTCAGGCGATTGATCATCGTGACCGGCGATGTCGCTTCAGCCGAGGCGCAGCGCCTGCTGCAGCGGACCGACCGCCCGGTCCTGGAGAAGCCGTTCGAAATCGAGGACCTGATGCGCGCGGTGGGAGAGGTGACGAGTTGACCGGACCCTGACCCTTCCGTCCTTCCGTCTTTCCGTCCTTCCGTCTTTCCGTCTTTCCGTCTTCCCGTCATTCCGTCTTTCCGTCCTGCACCGCCATCCCCATGGCATGGAACCCGTTGTCCACGTATACCGTGGTACCGGTGATGGCCGCGGCGAGGGGCGAAGCGAGAAAAGCGGCCGTGCCGCCGACGTCCATCGAGTCGAGCCGGCGCGGCAGCGGGGAATTGGCTTCGCAGTAGCGGATCATGGTGTCGATGAAGCCGATCGCGCTCGCGGCCCGGGAGGCCCAGGGCCCGGCGGAAATGGCGTTGACCCGGACCCCCCAGCGGCGGCCGGCCTCGAACGCCAGGGTGCGCGTGTCGGACTCCAGCGCCGCCTTGGCGCTGGACATCCCGCCACCGTAACCCGGGATGACCCGCTCCGAGGCCATGTAGGTGAGCGAGAGGAACGAGCCGCCCGGCCGCATGAGCGGGGCCAGGGCGCGGACCAGGGCGACGTTACTGTAGGCGGAGACCGAGAGGGCCGCGAGATAGCCCTTGCGGGAGGTCTCCAGCAGCGGATTCTTGACCTCCGGAGCATTCGCCAGGCTGTGGACGACGATGTCCAGCGGCGCCTCGCCGAAGTCCCTGGTGATTCCCGCGACCATCCCCGCGATGGAAAAGTCCCCGACATCCTGGTAGCGTTTGTTCTCGCGGACTTCGGCGGGGGCATCCTCCAGCCGGTCGTACGCGGCATCCAGCGGATAGATCCGTTCGAAGGCCATCCTGCCGCCGTTCGAGAGCCGCATGGACTCTTCCATCTTTCCGCGCTCCAGCAGCTTCTGGAAGATGCCCAGGGCCGGTGGCCAGCTTGCCACGCAGATGGACGCCCCCGCTTCCGCCAGCGCCTTGGCAATGGCGAATCCGAAGCCGCCGTCGTCCGAAACGCCGGCGATGAGTGCGCGTTTGCCCTGCAGGTCGATGGCGAGCATATCGGGGTCTCGTGGGTTGGATGCTTCAGGAGTCTGCCAGGCTGGTAAGGTAATAGGGGAATCACGGGCCTGGCAGGACGATCGGCGCCGGAGGGTTCAGGCCGTCATTTGCGCTCGGACCCCGGATTGTCCGAGATTACGGGGAGCGCGCACCCTTTCCTCCGGCTGGTTCCTGACATGACCCTCCTCACCGACGATCTTGGCCAGCTCGTCCTGCGGCTCGGCGCCGCCATCCTGGCTGGTGCGGCCCTCGGGTTCGACCGCGAGCTGCACCACAAGCCGGCCGGGCTGCGCACCCTGGCCCTGGTCGCCCTGGGCGCCGCGCTGGCCTCGATCATCGGCATCAGCCTGGCCTCGCCCGGCAATACGGATTCCATGCAGCGGGTCCTGCAGGGGGTGCTGACCGGCATCGGGTTTATCGGGGCCGGCGTGATTCTCCGCCAGGGCAATGAGGAATCCATCCGGGGCCTCACCACGGCCGCATCGATCTGGGTCACGGCGGGCCTGGGGGTCGCCTGCGGGATGGGGTACTGGCGACTCGTCCTGGTGTCGCTGACGCTGACGCTCCTGGTGCTCAGCATCGGGCGGCGGGTGGAGGAACGGATCCATATGTGGTTCGGGAGCTAGGCCCGGCGGCTTCCTCTCACCTTCCAATTCAGTCAACCGCCCTCAGTCCTCAGTCCTCAGCCCTCTCCGTCGCTACTCCTCGCTCCGGAGCAGCTCCATCGGGGTCTTCCGGAACACCTCCATGCTGTTCCACAGCCCCACCAGGACGGTAAGGCCCAGCACGCCGGCTGCCAGTGCGGTCAATGGGGCAACCGGAAACCGGAAGGTCAGGTCGAACACCCGGTGCATGATGAGCCATCCGGCCGCCGATGAGAGCACCAGCGCCAGCAGGGTGGCCAGTACACCGAGTGAGAAGTACTCGGCCAGCACGATCCGGAACACCTGCCCCCGGGTGGCGCCGAGGGTCCGGAGCAGGACGCCTTCCCGGATCCGTTGCAGCCGGCTGGTGGCGATCGCGCCGGCCAGGACCACCGCGCCGGCACCCAGACTGAACAGCGCCATGAAACGGATGACCAGGACCACCCGGTCCACGATCCGTTCCAGGGACGCCAGCAACTGGGTGAGGTCCAGGGTGGTCACGTTCGGATAGCCTTCGGCGACGGCCCGTTGGAGCCGGCCGCGCTCCGCGGCATCGTCCACCCGCGCCAGCGTCACCCAGGTCTGCGGTGCCCGGTCCAGAACCCCGGTGGGAAACACGACGAAGAAGTTGGGCTCGAACCGGGCCCAGTTGACTTCGCGCAGATCCGCGATTCTCGTCGGGATCCTGACGCCCTGCACGTCCCACACGATGGTGTCTCCTACCCCGACGTCCAGCTCACCCGCCAGACCGGCCTCCACCGAGATCGGCGCGATGCCGGTATCCGGCCGGCCCGGCGTCCAGAAGGAACCGACCAGCGACTTTTCCGACGTGACCATCGTGTCCCGGTAAGTGGAACGGTACTCGCGGCGGAAGGCCCACCGCCCCAGCCGTTCGCCGTCGTCGCCCACCAGCAGGGTGTCTTTCAGGATCTCGTCCACCGGGCGCCCCTTGACCGAGGCGACCCGCATCGGCACGATCGGCACCGGCGAGGTCGGGGTGATTCCCGCGTCTCTGACCAGCCGCTCGATCCCCTCCCGTTGATCCGATTGAATGTCCCAGAAGACCAGATTGGGCCGCCCGCCGCTGGCATCCAGCTGGAAGCGTTGCAGCAGGTTGGCCTGCACCAGGTACAGGGTGCACAGCAGGAAGGCCCCGAAGCCCAGCGCCAGGACGACCATGACCGTCTGGTTGGCCGGACGATAGAGGTTCGCCATGCCCTGCCGCCACAGATAGGGCAGCCCGTGGGGGAACCAGCGGCGGAGACCACGGATGAGTCCCAGGGCTGCCACCGCCAGCACCGCCAGT
Organism: Gemmatimonadales bacterium; assembly: GCA_050183505.1. Taxonomy (GTDB): domain Bacteria; phylum Gemmatimonadota; class Gemmatimonadetes; order Gemmatimonadales; family GWC2-71-9; genus JBFXBG01. The sequence continues at coordinate 3,296 of JBFXBG010000029.1, forward strand.
ACGACCAGGATACCGGCTGAAAAACCCAGGGCCGACACCAGATGACCGACCTGGAGCGCGGAGAGGGTGATCACGCTCAGCACCAGCAGGATGTACACCGGCCATCGCAGCGGATCGCGGCGGCGCGACGCCGGACCTCCCGTCGTCCACGCCCGCCGCAGGACGGCCAGCGGCGAAATGAGCCGGAGACCGAGCAGCGGCAGCAGCGCGAAGACGGCAGTCACCCAGACACCGGTCCCGATCCCGGTGAGGATGGCCTTCCAGGAAACGGCGAAGGTGACGTCCACCGGCAGCAGGCCGATGAACAGCCGGGGGAGCAGCTTCTGCAGGCCCACGCCGGCCGCAGCGCCCAGCAGGGTGCCGGCCAGGCCCATGACGGTGGCCTGGACCAGGTACACGCCGACCAGCTGGGCCGAACTCGCGCCCAGGCAGCGCAGGACGCCGACGGTATCGATCTTCCGGCGGATAAAGACATGAACCGCGCTGGCCACCCCGAGCCCGCCCAGGAGAAGCGCAACCAGTGCCACCAGGCCGAGGTATCGCCCCATCTGCTCGAGCGCATTGCCCAGGTCCTGCTGGTCGTCCGCCACGCTCCGCGCGGTGACCCGCTCCTCGGCGAGCGTCCGGCGAATGCGAAGTGCGTCCGCCCGGACATCGGCGTCGGCCGGAACCTTCATGTACGCTTCGTACTGGGCCAGCGCGCCGAACGTGAGCAGTCCGGTCTCGTCCAGGTACCGGGCCGGAATGAAGACCCGCGGGCCGAACGCCGCACGGATGCCGACATTCCCGGGGATGCCGGTCGCCGCGCCGGTAATGAGAAACCGGGTGTTGCCGAGCGCCAGGCTGTCTCCGACACGGGCATCCAGGGCGGTGAGCAGCGACGGGTCGACGACGATGTGCCGCCCCTGCTGCAACCCGTCCCAGGCGGCCCCGGGCTCGGTCGTGATCGCACCGTAGTAGGGATATCCCGGGTCCACCGCGGAAACCTGAACCAGGCGGGTGCCCGTGGTGCGAGGTACATAGGCCATCGCGGCAAAGCTGGTTACCCGGGCCAGATTGCCGCATCCGTCGCGGCCGCCGCAGGCCAGGCTGTCGAACAGGGCGGTCGCCCGGGGTGTGAAGGGATCCCGGCCCCGGGCGACGACATCGGCGCCGACCAGTGCCCGGGCCTGAGCGTCGGCGGAGTCCCGCAGGTTCTCGGTGAAGGCGTTGGTGGCAACCAGCGCGGCCACACCGACGCCGACCGCTCCCAGCAGCAGCAGCAGGCGTCGGCGGGTGGCCCGGCTTTCCCGCCAGGCCATGACCAGAATGAAACGCAACGTGCTCATGCGGCGGTATCGGAAACCAGGCGGCCGTCCGCCAGGCGCAGGACCCGCCGGGCTCGTCCTGCCAGATCGGTGTCGTGGGTGACCAGCACCAGCGTCGTGCCGGCTTCCTGGTTCAGCTCCGCCATGAGATCGATGACCAGGCCGCCGGTGGCGGCGTCCAGGTTCCCGGTGGGCTCATCGGCGAAGAGAATCCGCGGCCGGTTGGCGAACGCGCGGGCCAGCGCCACCCGCTGCTGCTCGCCGCCCGAGAGCTGGGCCGGGTAGTGGTGCCCCCGCTCGCCCAGTCCGACCCGGCCCAGGAGTTCCTCCGCGCGGGCCCGGCCTTCCCGGCCGGCCAGTTCGAGCGGTACCTGGATGTTCTCCTGCGCGGTCAGGGTCGGAATCAGATGAAACGACTGGAAGACGAACCCGACCTTGTCGCGGCGGAAGCGCGCCCGGCCGTCCTCGGTCATCGTACTCAGATCCTGCCCATCGATATACACCTTGCCCGCGCGGGGCTGATCGAGTCCTGCCAGGAGGCCGAGGAGGGTGCTCTTGCCGCTGCCGGACGGTCCCAGAATGGCGACGAACGATCCATCGGAGACCTCGAAGGAAATGTCCTGCAGCACGGTGAGATCGCGCTCACCGGAGCGATAGGTCTGGGTGAGTGACTGGCAGTGGAGCATGGGAATGTAGAGTCGAGAGTCGAGAGTCGAGAAGTCGAGGAGTCGAGATGTCGAGAAGTCGAGGAGGTTGAGGGCTGTCGAATCATAGCCTTAACGGGGCGATTCGGCATGCGTCTCCCCGGGGCACCGGGCCCGGATGGACCGGGTACCTCCCGGAGGGGGGCCGGCCTCCAACGTCCCGGCTGAGCCGCACGTAAACCCAGACACGACAGTTCGATCGCACCCCCTGCGCCCAGACCATAGACCCCGGCTGGTTCAACATGTTCCGACGCTGGATCGGGCTCATCGCCGCTCTGCTGGCGGCCCTTGCCCAGCCCGCCGCCGCCCAGATCGGCGTAACCACGGACATCATCAGCGGGGTGATCACGGACTCGACCGGACAGCCGATCGCGGAGGCGATCGTCGAAGCCTATTCCCTGGAAACCCAGATCACCCGGTCCGCCACCACCAACCAGCGCGGACGGTTCACCATTCTCTTCACCGATGGCGGGGGCCAATACCGGATGACGGCCCGCGCCATCGGCATGGCGCCGGTCTCCCAGATGCTCTACCGGCAGGGCGAGGAGGACCGGCTTACCTGGAATGCGCATCTCGGCAACCGGCCGTACGTACTGGACGAGATCACCGTCCGGGGAGGGCCGCCGCGCCGGGTGGTGGCTCCCGATGGGCCGACACCGGGCGCGACCGAGCGGAATCTCTCCGCCGACGCGATTGCCCGCCTCCCGATCGACCCGACCGATCTGAATCTTCTCGCGACCCTGGTCCCGGGTGTGGTGGGGCTGGACGCGACCGACACCACCGCGGCGGCATTCTCCGTCGCCGGCCTGGGACCGGATGCGAATGCGGTAACGGTGGACGGCCTGCTGTTCGGCTCCGCCTCCCTGCCGCAGGACGGGCTCCGGAGCACCCGGGTCGTGACCAGTACGTATGACGTGTCCCGCGGCCAGTTCAGCGGCGGGCTGGTGACCGCGTCGACCCGCAGCGGTTCGAACGTGTTCCAGGGCTCGGGGAACTACTCCCTGCGGGACGACAACCTGAGCGTCGGCGACGGGTCGACGGCCTTCAGCCAGGGCTTCACCCAGCAGATCCTGAGCGGCGGATTCGGCGGGCCGATCGTCCGGGACCGGCTCTTCGGGTTCATTTCCGGCCAGGGCCGGCTCCGCACCGACCGGCGACTGTCGCTCCTCACCGCCGCGGGGCAGGACTACCTGCGGCTCGGCGTGGCCGAGGATTCGGTCAGTCGCTTCCTTGGACTGGTCAATGGAAACGGGCTGCCGGTGAGTGCCTTCGAGGGAAACGGGGCCCGCTCGAACGACAACTACTCCGCCCTCGGCCGGGTGGATTATGTCGTCAACAACTCCCACACCCTGACCCTCCGGGGTGACTGGCAAGGCACCTCTCAGGATCCCTCACGGGTGGGCACCACCGCGCTGCCCCAGACCGGCGGAACGGTCGAGAGCAGCGGCGGGGGAGGCATGGTCACGCTGACCTCCCGCTTCGGCGTGCAGATCATCAACGAGGCCAAGGCCTATCTCTCCGGCTCCCGCCGGGACGGCGATGCCTACTACCAGCTTCCGGCCGGCCAGGTGCAGGTGGTATCCGACCTCGCGGACGGATCCAGCGCGGTCTCCTCGCTCGGCTTCGGCGGAAGCACCGGCATGCCGACGCGCTCACGGGCCACCAATTTCCAGGCCACCGATGAGCTGTCCTGGCTCTCCCGGGACGGGGTGCACCGGCTCCGGCTGGGCGGCATGTGGAACCTCCGGCGCTCGACCGACCTCACGGCCCGGAACCAGTTCGGCACCTTCACCTACAATTCGCTGGCGGACCTGGAGGCCAACCGGCCGTCGTCCTTCCGCCGTACCCTCACTCCCAGCGAACGGAGCGCCGATACCCGGGACTGGGCCGCCTACGCGGGTGACGTCTGGCGGACCTCGCGCCGTTTCCAGCTGACCTGGGGCCTGAGACTGGAAGGCTCCAGCTTCGGGAGCCCGCCGCTGTACAACCCGGCGGTGGATTCTGCCTTCGGGCGGCGGACCGACCGCTTCCCGAGCGAGGTGCACCTGAGCCCGAGGGTCGGCTTCAACTACATGGTGACCAGCTCCCAGCCGGGGCAGCCCGGGCTCATCGTCCGTGGCGGAGTCGGTGAATTCCGCAGCCAGGTGCCGTCATCCATCGTTTCGGCCGTCAGCAACGGCACCGGCCTGAGTAACTCGTCCACCCAGATCACCTGTATCGGGTCGTCGGTGCCGGTGCCCGACTGGGATGCCTATCGCCAGGATCCCTCGACCATTCCCGATGCCTGCGTGGGCGGCGGGCCGGTGCCGGTGACCGCGCCGGCCAGCAACGTCACGCTGTTCGGCGACGACTTCGCCGCGCCCCGGGCCTGGCGCGCGTCACTCGGCCTGCAGCGGGCCCTGTCCGGGCTGGTGCGGCTCTCGGTGGATGCGAGCTATGCCAGAGGCGTGGCCCAGACCGGCTATACCGATCTCAACCTCGCGGCGGTGCCGGCCTTCTCGCTCGCCGGCGAAGCCGGCCGTCCGATCTACGTGCCGTCATCGACCATCATCCCTTCCACCGGCGCGGTCGGTTTCAACGGCTCCCGGATCAACGACAGCTTCGGCCACGTGCTGGAGACCCGGTCGGATCTCTCCACGGAATCCACCCAGCTGACGGTGTCGCTGGGCGGTATCACCCGCTCCGGCATCATCTTCAATGCGGCCTATACCTGGTCTCACGCGCGGGACGAATCCTCCGGAATCGGGCTGGGTTTCGGCGGCGGTACGACGGGAAGCAATCCCAATCAGCCGGAGTGGTCCACCAGCGGGTTCAACCGGACGCATTCGTTCCTGCTCACCAGCATGCTGCCGGTGGGACGGTCGCTGGAAGTCACCGGGATCGCCCGGCTGAGTTCCGGCACCCCCTATACGCCGCTGGTCGGCAACGACATCAACGGCGACGGCTATCGTAACGACCGCGCCTTCATCTTCCTGGATGACGGGACACCGGAAGTGCGCGCCGGAATGCGGGACCTGCTCTCCAGTTCCGCCGGCCGGGTGCGGGACTGCCTCCAGAGCCAGCTCGGCCGGATCGCCGCGCGCAACAGCTGCTCCGGCCCCTGGCAGGCATCCCTCGACTTCCAGCTCAACTGGCGTCCGGCCGTACTGGGTCTCAACCGGCGGCTGTCGGTTTCCGTGGTGACGGTGAACTTCCTGGGGGGCCTCGACGAGCTGCTGCACGGGACCGACAACCTCCATGGGTGGGGGCAGGCGGCCCGGCCGGATCCGACCCTGCTGTACGTGACGGGATACGATCCTGCCGGCCAGAATTACCTTTACAGCGTCAACGGGCGGTTCGGAGCCACCGGCGGCACCGCAACCGCGGTCCGAACGCCGTTTCAGATCGGGATTCAGGCGAGGATCACTCTGGGTCCGGACCGTGCCCGCCAGGCGCTCGATGCCTTCCGTGGGCGGGGTGGCGGCGGGGGAGGCTTCGATGGGGGCGCCCGTGGGGGCTTCGGCGGACCCGGCGGCGGCCGCGCAGGCGCCGCGGAGGGCGGATCCGGCTTCAACGCCGCGGGTATCATTCAGCGGATACGGGAGAACCTGCCCAACCCCGCGCTGGCCGTGCTGGATTTGAAGGACAGCCTCGGGCTCACGCTGGACCAGGTGGCTGTCCTGAAGCCGCTGGCCGACAGCCTCGAAGCCCGGCGTGAAGCCGCCGCGCTCGCCATCCAGCAGGAGGTCGACAAGGCCGGCGCCAGCCCGGATCTGCAGCGGCTCATGGCCGCGCTCCGGCCCCGGCTGCAGGAGATCATCACGGGAACCCGGGATGCGCTCAATCAGGTCAAGAGCGTGCTGACACCGGAGCAGTGGAACCGGCTGCCCGACAATCTCAGGAACTTCACGCGCCCGGGTGGCCGCCAGGGACCCGGTCGACCGGACTCTCGAGGGGAGTGACTATTGACCTTGCGATGGACGACGGCGGCGCTTGCCGGGCTGCTGGCCCTCGCGGCCTGCGGCGACGGGGGACAGGCAGACCGGAAGGCTCCGGCACCACCGCCCGGCCGGGCGCCGGCCGAATCCGGGGGCGCGGAAGAGCCGGTCATGATGTTCCTGGGTACCAGCCTCACCGCCGGGTACGGGCTGGGCGCCGAGTATGCCTACCCGGCGCTGATTCAGTCGAAGCTGGATTCCGCCGGCCTCCGCTATCGGGTGGTGAATGCCGGGGTAAGCGGAGAAACCTCCGCGGGGGCCCTGGCCCGGATCGACTGGCTGTTGCAGGAGCCGCCGGCGGTGCTGGTCATCGAGACGGGAGCCAATGACGGCCTCCGCGGGATCGATCCGGAGTCCATGGAGCGCAACATCCAGAATATCATCTCGCATGCACGGAAGAAGCGGCCGGACATGCGCATCTTCCTGGTCGCGATGGAGGCTCCGCCCAATCTGGGGCCACGCTATGTCCGGCGCTTCCGGCAGGTGTACACCGACCTCGCGGCCGAAAACCGGGTGACCCTGGTGCCGTTTCTGCTGAACGGAGTCGCCGGGATCGATTCGCTGAATCAGGCCGACGGCATTCATCCGACCGTACGGGGCCAGCAGATCGTGGCGGGAAACGTCTGGCGGGCGCTGAGACCGGCCCTGGAGCGGCGAGACGGGACGACGTCCGGAGGGTGATGCTGTGGCGGCTAGGAAGCCTGCGCCAGGACCTCTTCGACACGCCGGGTCGCCGCATGCAGCGGCGACTCGTTGCGCTTCCGGGCCTCGTCGAGAATCGCCGCCAGCGAGTCTCCGATCTGATGAATACGCGCGTTGATGACGGCTTCATCCATGGTGCCCTGGTGCATCAGGGCATAGGCGATGGCCCCGCCGGCGTTCACGATGTAGTCCGGGGCATACACGATCCCCCGCGCGGCCAGGCGGTCGGCGTCGGCGTCGTTCTCCAGCTGGTTATTGGCGGATCCGACCACGGCCCGGCACCGAAGCGACGGGATCGTCTTCGGGTTGAGGGTGCCGCCCACCGCGCAGGGTGCCAGGATGTCGCATTCGGTCGTCATGACCTCACCGGGAGAGATGACTTCGGCGCCGACCTCCGCCGCCAGCCGCTTCGCCCGGTCCAGATCCAGATCGCTCAGCAGCAGACGGACCTTCCGGGTCGATAGCAGGCGCGCCAGCGGCTCTCCCACGCCGCCGATCCCCTGAACCAGGACGCTCCGCCCGGCCAGGCCGCCGAAAAGACGCTCGCCAACGACCTGCATGCAGGCCAGAACGCCACGGGCGGTGTAGGGGCCGGGGTCGGACCGGCCGCCCTCGGGATCTCCCTGGAAGACCCAGCGGGTTTCCTCGGCGATCACCGCCATGTCTTCCGGTGAGGTTCCCAGGTCGATTCCGGTGGCGTACGCGCCGCCCAGGTGCTCGAGCAGGCGGCCGAAGCGGCGCAGCAACGCTTCACGCTCCGGGCCTTCCATCGCGTGCGGAATGGCGAGCACCGATTTTCCGCCGCCGAAATGGAACTGGATCGCGGCCAGCTTGCTGGTCATTCCGCGCGACAGGCGCAGGACATCGCGCAGCCCGTCGGCGGGCGCGGGATACACCTTCATCCGGCATCCACCGATCGGCATGCCCAGCTTCGAGCTGTGCATGGCGACGAAGATCCAGGTGCCGCTTTCCCGGTCGTAGCGGATGACGACAGCTTCTCCGTCCCATGAGGCGATGAGGTCCTGCATCGAGTCCGGCATGGCGGGTACTGGGGAGCGGGTGGGAGGAATCGGGATGGGGCACAAGGTAACACGAATCGCCGCGCCGAGGAATGCGTCGCGCGGTGACGGGGCCGGGTTGCTCCACTGGTGTGAACCGGCGGCTTGAACACCGGGCCGGCAGGCGGGTAGTCATTCAGTGCCGGGTCACCGGCCAGGAACATCCCGGGCTCTCCGCCGGTTGCCACCATGGGCGCCGGGGCGGATGAACGGCCCGGCCAGGATCGCGTTGGACACCCGGACTTCTGACTTCTCATACTCTGCTTCCACTATGTACCTCCTTGCTTTCGCGGCCTCGCTTCGGGCCGGCTCCTGGAACCGGAAACTGCTGAACGTGGCCGTGCCGGTCGCACGGGAGGCAGGGGTCGAGGTCGATGTGGCGCAGTTTGGCGAGTTCGACGCCCCGATGTACAACGCGGACGTCCAGTCGCAGGACGGATTCCCGCCGGGGGTGGAAGAGTTCGTCGGCCGGCTCGAGCGGGCGGACGGGTTGATGATCGCTTCGCCGGAATACAATTTCTCGTTGCCGGGAACGCTCAAGAACCTGATCGACTGGGTTTCGCGAAAACGTCCGATGCCGCTGCGGGGAAAGAGTGCGTTGCTGCTGGCCGCTTCCACGTCGGTCGTCGGCGGCATCCGGGGACTGTGGCAGCTCCGCATCCCGCTGGAAGGGCTGGGCGTGTTCGTCTACCCGGACATGTATGCCCTGCCGTCGGCTCAGGATCAGTTCGATGAAGCCGGCCACCTCAAGGACGCCGCGAGGCGGGAGCGACTGGAAAAACTGGTCCGGGGATACCTGAAGGCGGGGAGGGCGCTGGCGGGTGGAGACGAGTGAGACGGGAGGAGGTCCATCGGACAGACCTTGCCGGGGCAGGCCCGATGCCTTACCTCTTGCCGTTCACCGTTCACCGTTCACCGTTCACCGTTCACCGTTCACCGTTCACCGTTCACCGTTCACTGTTCACCGTTCACCGTTCACTGTTCACCGTTCACCGTTCACTGTAATGGGGGCTTCATCATGCCGATCAGCAACTCGTCCGCCACGTGGCAGGGCGGTCTCAAAGGTGGCAAGGGGACATTCCAGGCCGGGTCGGGCCTGTTTTCGGGTGATTACTCATTTCCTACCCGCTTCGAGGGCGCCAAGGGGACCAATCCCGAAGAACTGATCGCGGCCGCGCACGCGGCCTGCTTCAGCATGGCCCTGGCGGCCGGACTGGAGAAGGCCGGCAAGACGCCGGAGCGGATCAGCACGACGGCCGCGGCCAGTCTCGACAAGGTCGGAGACGGATTCAAGATCACCCGCATCAAACTGGTCGTGCGCGGCAAGGTGCCGGGCCTGGATCAGGCCGGTTTCACCCAGGCGGCGCAGGCCGCCAAGGACGGCTGTCCGGTATCGGGCGCGCTGAAGGGTAACGTGCAGATGGAGCTGGAGGCGACGCTGGAAGGGTGAGAGGTAAGAGGTAAGAGGTGAGAGGGAAGTCGTTGAGAAGCGAGGTTCCGACGTCGGCTGCCGATGCCTGGTCCGCTCGTCTTTCCCTCTCACCTCTCACCTCTCACCCCTTACCTCTCCGTCCCCTTGAACCGCCAGACCGCCAGCGTCATCAGCACGGTGGCCATGGCGGCCAGGACGGCGATCTGAGGCCACAGCGTCGTGAGGCCGGTTCCATTCAGGAAGACCCCTCGGACAACTTCCAGGAAATAGCGCAGCGGGTTCGCCAGGGTGAGCCACTGCACCGGCACCGGCATGCTGGTGATGGGGAACATGAAGCCGGAGAAGAGCATGGCCGGCAGGAAGATCAGGAACATGGTCATGTATGCTTCCTGCTGGGTATTCGAGATGGTGGAAATAAGCAGGCCCAGACCCAGGCCCGCCAGGATGAACACCAGACTCGATCCCAGTAGCAGCCCGAAGCTCCCGCGCATCGGGATGCCGAACCAGAGCAACGACACCGCCGTCACCAGCAACAGGTCGATCAGGGCCACCAGGACGACGGGGAGGGTCTTGCCCAGCATCAGCTCGACCGGCCGCAGCGGGCTTACCATGAGCTGGTCGAGGGTACCGATTTCCCGCTCCCGGACGACGCCGAGCGAAGTGAGCAACAGACACATGAGGAAGATGATCACCGCGGCTACCGCCGGCACGTTGTAGACCCGGCTGGAAAGGTCGGGGTTGTACCAGACCCTCGGCAGGAAGTTGATGCCGCCCGCCACCGCCAGCCCGCCCTGCCGCAGCCCGAAGTCCTGGATCATCCGGGAGGCGTAGCTCTGGGCCACGTTGGCCGTGTTGGAGGACGTCCCGTCCACCAGCACCTGAACCGAGGCCCCGGACGGGCGCAGCAGGTCCCGGGAGAATCCCCTGGGAATGTGCAGGGCCAGCAGAGCCTCCCCGTGGTCGAGGGCCCGGGCCAGATCGGCGGGCCGCCGGGCGGCGCGTTCGACTTCGAAATACCCCGACCCTGTCATCTCCTCGACCAGCCGGCGGGACGCCTCCGTCCGGTCCTCGTCCAGGACGATCATCGGCGCGTGGTGGACGTCGGTGTTTACCGCGTAGCCGAGCGCCAGCAGCTGAATCACCGGCGCCAGGAAGATGACCCGTGCCATGCGCGGATCCCGGAACATCTGCCGCAGTTCCTTTTTCAGGATTTCCCGGACGCGACGTGGACTGAATGCCATCATGGCTCCCTGGTGGCGATCCCGGTACCGGGTCTACTCACCCTGCACCCTGCACCCTGCACCCTGCACTCTGCACCCTGCACTCTGCACTCTGCACTCTTCTTTCTCATATCTGTTTCCGGAACGACCGTACGGCGAGTGCCGCGCCGGCGATGCCGAACAGAATCAGCGCCAGGCCCTGCGGCCACAGCGCCGCCGGACCCACGCCCTTCAGGAATACCGCCTTGATGATCACCACGTAGTAGCGGGCCGGGACCAGGTAGGTCACCCACTGCAGCGCCCCCGGCATCGAGCGGATGTCGAAGGCAAAACCGGAAAGCAGGAACCCGGGCAGATAGGAGACCAGCATGCTCACCTGAGTCGCCAGCAGCTGGGATCGGATCGCCGCGCTGATGAAGATGCCCAGGCCCAGAGAGCCGAACAGGAAGACCGTGGAGGCTCCCAGCAGAAACAGGAAGCTTCCCCGGAACGGGACATGGAAGATGGTGATCCCCAGCAGGACCGTGAGTACCAGATCGAACAGCCCCAGGATCAGATAGGGCAGGAGCTTGCCGAGGATCACTTCGACCCGGTGGACCGGCGTCGCGGCCAGCTGCTCCATCGTTCCGCGTTCCCACTCGCGGGCGATGGTGAGCGAGGTCAGCATGGCGGCGATAATCATCATGATCACCGCCACCAGCCCGGGAACGATCATGTTGCGGCTGACCAGGGTTTCGTTGTACCACACCCTGACCTCCGCTCTGGCCGGGAGCGCGAGGCGGCGCCCCTGGAGCACGGCATCGCTGGAGAAGCTTCCGATGATCGCCTGGGCATAGCCCAGGGCGATGGTCGCCGTGTTGGCGTCGCCGCCGTCGACCAGGGCCTGGAGGTCGGCCGGGCGTCCGGCATGCAGGTCCGCGGCGAACCCGCGGGGGATTACCAGCACCAGCCGGACTTTCCCCTCGTCCAGCAGGGCTTCCGCCTCCGGGTACCGCCGCACCCGCGCCTCAATGTCGAAGTACCCGGAACTGCGGAACCCCTCGACCAGATCCCTCGCCGTCGCGGTACCGTCCTGGTCGTAGACCGCCAGGGGGATGTGCAGGACGTCCCAGCTGATGGCATACCCGAACAGCAGGACCAGCACCGCCGGGAGGATGAAGGCGAGAATCAGGCTCCGGGTATCCCGGCGGAGCTGGATCACCTCCTTGCGGGACACCGCCAGCAGCCGCGCCCACCGGAACCCCCGTGGGCCGCTCACAGGCGTCCTCCTGCCGCGGCTCCGGTAGCGCTCTCGCTTTCCCGGATGAGGGCCACGACGACATCCTCGAGCGAGGGTGAGACCGGCAGGATCCGGGTGGACGTCAGTCCGGCGCGGGAGAGCGCGGCCGCGATCCGTACCCTGGCCTCGGCGGGGTCCTTCACGGTGACGTGAAGCCGGCGCCCGAACATCACCGCCTCGAGGACCGACGGCTCGTCACGGAGCGCTTCCAGGCCGCGGAGAACGTCGTCGACATCGACCTCGAGCAGGGGCTCCGCCAGATTCTGACGGAGCTCCGCCGGCCGTCCCAGGGCGATCAGCCTGCCCCGGTTCATCAGGGCGACCCGGTTGCAGTACTCCGCCTCCTCCATGTAATGGGTGCTGACCAGCACGGTCGTCCCCGAAGCGGCGAGCGAGTAGATCAGGTCCCAGAAGTTCCGGCGCGAAACCGGATCGACGCCGGAGGTCGGTTCGTCGAGAAACAGCACCGGCGGCTCGTGCAGCACCGCGCAGCCCAGGGCGAGCCGCTGTTTCCATCCGAGCGGGAGCTCGGCGGTAAGCCGGCCGGTCTGCTGCGTGAGCCCGGCCACCTCCAGGACCCAGCGCCGCCGCTCCCGCAGGCGGTCGCCCCGGATTCCGTACAGCCCGGCGAACAGGGCGATGTTCTCATCCACGGTGAGGTCGTGGTAGAGCGAGAACAGCTGCGACATGTAGCCGATCCGCTGCCGGGCTTCCGCGGCCCGGGACGCCACGTCCACGCCCGTGATCGTGGCCCGGCCACCGGAGGGGGCGAGCAGTCCCGTCAGCATGCGGATCGCGGTGGTCTTGCCGGCCCCGTTGGGACCGAGCAGCCCGAAGATCTCTCCCGTAGCGACGGAAAAACTGAGCGCATCCACCGCCACGAACGCGCCGAACCGGCGGGTCAGCTGTTCGACTTCGACGGCCTGCCCGGTCCGGTCCCCGCTCACGGCTCACCTCGTACCCGCTCGATGAACACGTCCTCGAGTGAGGGCATGATCACCCGGTCCGCCTCCGGGTCGAGACCCGCGTCCTTCAGCCGGTGCAGCACCGACTCCCGCCGCCGCAGGTCGTCCAGGCGGACATGCAGGGCGCTGCCGAAGGCCGCGGCCCGGAGCACACCGTCCACCCCGGACACCGCCTGCACGGCGGTCCGCGAATCGTTCACCTGGACTTCCACCATGGTGCCGGGCAGCGATTGCTGCAGCGCTTCGGGGCGGTCCTGGGCAATCAGGCGGCCCTGATGCAGGAGCGAGACATGGTCGCAGCGCTCGGCCTCGTCCAGGTAGGCGGTGGAGACCAGGATGGTGACGCCTTCGGCGACCATCCGGTGCAGGATCAGCCAGAGATCCCGCCGCGAGATCGGGTCGACCCCGAAGGTGGGCTCGTCCAGCAGCAGGATGACCGGCTGGTGAATGAGAGCGCAGCAGAGAGAGAGCTTCTGCTTCATGCCTCCGGAAAGCTGGCCCGCCAGCCGGTGCTCAAAGCGTCCCAGGTTGGAGAAGGCGTACAACTGCTCCAGCCTTGCCGGGCGGTCGGAACGGGAGACGCCGTAGAGGTCGGCATAGAAATCGATATTCTCGCGGACCGTAAGGTCGGTGTAGAGACCGAACCGCTGGCTCATGTAGGCGATGGAAGGCTTTACCCCCTCCGGGTCCCGGACGATGCTCACCCCGTCCACCCAGGCATCGCCTGAGGTCGGCGGCAGGACGCCTGCCAGCATCCGCAGGGTGGTGGTCTTTCCGGCGCCGTCCGGGCCGACCAGCCCGTGCAGGCTGCCGCGCGGCACCTCGAAGCTGAGTCCCGACACGGCGTCGATCTCTCCGAAGCGCCGGCCCAGACCCTCCAGCCGGATGGCCGGACCCGCATCGTCCCTCACGCCTCACTGCTCCCCGGTCGACAACGTCACGTCGGCCGGGGTGCCCGGCTTGAGGACCATGGCGGTGTCGGACGTGATCCGGACCTTGACGGCGTAGACCAGTTTCACCCGTTCTTCGGTCGTCTGCACATTACGCGGCGTGAACTCCGCGTCGGGCGCGATGTAGGTCACCTGCCCCGCGAATGAGCGGTCGGGGTAGGTGTCGGAGTGAATGGACGCGCCCTGTCCCAGCCGCACCGCGCCCAACCGGTTCTCCGGGACGTAGATCCGCACCCAGCGATCCTCCGGGTTCATCAGCGTGAGGACCGGCGCACCGGGAGCGACGGTTTCTCCCGGCTCATGGTGCTTGACCGAAATGACCCCCGGGAACGGCGCCCGGATCAGCATGTCCCGGGTGCCGGCTTCCAGGGCCTCGACCTGCGCCGCGGCCGCGGCGACCTGGGAGCGCTGGGCGCTGATCCGCTCGCGGCGGGGTCCGCTTTCCAGCAGCTCCAGCTGTGAATGAGCCTGATCGTAACGGCTCTGTGCCAGGTCGAACGCGACCTCCGCCTTGTCCAGCGCCTGCCGGCTCACCACGTTCGTCGCCGCCAGCCGGCGGGCCCGCTCCCGGTCGAGCCGTGCGTCCTGGAGCGCCTTGTCCGCCGCCTCGAGTGCGGCGCGCCCCTGGGCGATCTCCTCCGGCCGGTTGCCCCGTTCCAGTTCGGCCAGCAGGGCCCGCGCCGCGGCCAGCTGCCCCCGCGCCTGTTCCAGCCGGGCCTGCTGGCCGGTCGTGTCCAGTACGGCGAGCAGGCTGTCCTTGATGGCCGCATCACCTTCCTGGACGTAGATCCGGTGAATCCGGCCGCCGGCGGCAAACCCAAGCAGCGCTTCGGTCGCTTCGACCGTACCGGAAGCGGCCAGGCGGGATCCCCCGTTCCGTCCGGAACAGGCGGCGCCCGACAGGGCGAGGAGCGCGGCGAGGGCCGCGCCGGTCAGGAATCGGGTCATGACTGATTCTGGGGTTGGGCCGTGAGGCCGCGGCGGGCAAAGGCCCGGGCGTGGCTGACCACGGCCGCACGGACATCGGGATCGTCCATGTCGATCCCCGCTACGAGGGTGAGAATCGGCCGGACGATGGCGAAATAGACAGGCTGGGAGAGAAGACTCAGGGCAAAGAGGATCGGCGGACCCGGGAGGATGGACCCGTCCTTCTGGCCCTGTTCGACCAGCTCGAGCAGCAGCGTGCGGATGCGGCCCTGGGCCTCCCGCACCGGCGGCGGCAGGCCGCGCCTGCCCCGGCTCAGTTCCTGCACCAGCAGGCGCGGCATATCGGGATTCTCTTCGAACTGGTCGAACATGGCCCCGACAAACCGCTCCAGCCGCTGCACCGGATCGGCCGGCGGAGCGACGGCCAGGGTGACCCGTTCCACCAGCTGCTGAAACAGCCGGCGGAGCACCTCGTGGTACAACCGCTCCTTCGAGCCGAAGTGATAGGTTACCGCGCCAAGGTTGGCCCGCGCCGCCCGGGTGAGATCCCGGACCGAGGTGCCTTCATAGCCCCGGGCGGCGAAGAGCCGCCGGGCGCTGAGGAGGAGTCGTTCCGGGGTATTGGTATCCGTAATCATACGGCCGTATGAATAATTCAAACGGTCGTATGACGCAAGGCCCGGCCGGATCCGGCCGGGGCCACCGGCTTCAGACCCGCTCTTCTCCGCGCTCCAGGACCAGGCGGATCCGGTCGAGCAGTTCTTCGGCGGTGAAGGGTTTGTTCAGCAGGTCGGCTTCCGCGCCGGCCACGGCACGGTTGAGAGTCTCGTCCGGGTATCCCGAGATGAACAGGACCGGGAGGCCCGGCTGTTCGGCCCGGAGCCGGTCCGCCAGCTCGGGGCCGCTCATCCCCGGCATGACCACATCGGATACCAGGAGGTCCAGCTTGCCCTGCAGCTGGGCGGAGTGGCGCAACGCGTCACGGCCGCTGGCGGCTTCGAGGACGTTATACCCCGCCCCGCTCAGGATCCGTCGGGCGAGCTGGCGAACGGCTCCTTCGTCTTCGACCAGGAGGATGGTACCGGTGTGCCGGGTCCGGGTCCGGACCAGGGGCTGCTCCGAGGCCTCGGCCGGCTGATCGATGCCGGGGAAGAAGATCCGGAAGGTCGTCCCCTGGCCGGGGGCCGAGTCCACGGTGATATAGCCGCCGCTCTGCTTGACGATGCCGTAGACGGTGGCGAGCCCCAGGCCGGTCCCGCGGCCCTTTTCCTTGGTAGTGAAGAACGGCTCGAAGATGTGAGCGCGCACCGTCTCGTCCATCCCGATGCCGGTATCCCGGACGCTCAGCATGACGCAGTGCGTCGGCGGATCGTTCCACGCGGCGGGCGGCGCCGCATCCGCGGTTTCGATCGTCAGGGTCCCTCCGCCCGGCATCGCGTCCCGCGCGTTGATGGCCAGGTTGAGCAGAATCTGCTCCAGCTGAGTCGGATCGGCCTGGATCCGGAGCAGATCCGGCCGGAACCGGGTGACCATTTCGATGTGTTCCCCGATGAGCCGGCCCAGCATCCGCTGGATTTCCTCGACCTCCCGGTTGAGATCCAGGATCTTGGGATGCAGGACCTGCCGGCGGCTGAACGCCAGCAGCTGCTGAGTCAGTCTGGTGGCCCGCTGGGCCGCCCGCCGGATTTCTTCCACGTCGGAGAGCAGCGGCGATGCCGCGGGGAGTTGCAGTCCGAGCAGGTCGCACGACCCGAGAACGGCGGTGAGGAGATTGTTGAAGTCATGGGCGATCCCGCCGGCCAGGCGCCCGACGGCCTCCATCTTGGCGGCCATGCGCAGGCGGTTCTCCAGCTCGTTGCGCTCGGTGACGTCGCGCAGCACGACCAGATGCCGTCCCGGCAGCACGTGTGCCCGCGCGCTTACCTCCACATCGCGCCGGTTCCCGCCCGGAAGTACCAGGGTGAGCAGTCCCTTGTGCTCGCCGGCTTCCACAAAGTCCGGCCAGATGGCGGCGAGGTTCTGCGGCCCGGGAGTAAACCGGTCCAGCGAGAGGCTCAGCAGT
The DNA here is from genome assembly GCA_050183505.1 of Gemmatimonadales bacterium. GTDB lineage: Bacteria > Gemmatimonadota > Gemmatimonadetes > Gemmatimonadales > GWC2-71-9 > JBFXBG01. The sequence goes on from JBFXBG010000029.1 coordinate 19,879, forward strand.
TCCGTCCGGCCGAGATCAAACAGGTCCAGCGCGGTCGGGTTGGCATCGAGGAACTTCCGGTCGTCATCCACGATGACCATGGCATCGAGGGCGGCGTCAAACAGGGCCCGGAACTGCCGCTCCCGCTCGAGGAGATCCCGCTCGGCGGCCTTCCGGCCGGACACGTCGCGAAAATTGACCACGACGGCCCGGACCGCCGGGTCTTCGATCCGTCCGGAGGCGAGTCCTTCGTAGTGCCGCCAGGTCCCGCCCGGACTCCGCAGCCGCCATTCGACCGGGACCGGCCCGGCGGGCCGGGCCAGGACTTCCGAGAAACGGCGCATGACGGTCGCGATATCGTCGGGATGGATCAGATCGAAGAGGTTCCGCCCGACCAGTTCCTCCGGCGGAATGCCGGTCACCGTCGTGCAGGACGGGGTGGCGTAGCGGATGACGGCGTCGCGGTCGAGCAGGGCAATACCGTCCGCAACATTCTCGACCAGGGCCCGGAACCGTTCGTCGTTCCGACGCATCTCCTGGAAATACCGGCTCCGTTCAACCGCGTGCTGCAGCGATCGCTCCAGCAGGGGCGAATCGATCAGTTCCAGATCCAGGACGTCGGCCGCACCCGACAGGAAGGCGTCGAGGCGACTGTCATCGGTGGGGTCCCGGGCAATGACGATGAGCGGCCGGCGGCAGTCCTCGAGCAGGGCCTGCCGGACCAGCCGGCTCCCCTCGGATCCCAGGTCGACCAGGCCGACATCGAAGCGGCCCTCCCGAAGCGCGGCCATCCCGGCATCGAATCCCGCGACCTGATCCAGGGCAAAGCGATCAACCTGCGACTGCTCGAGCAACTCGCGCAGCCACTCGTCGTCGCCGTCGTCGTCCCGTATGAGGAGTACGTTGAGGAGGCCGCCTGCCATGGACTGGAGAATGTCGGCTCCGACCCGGAAACGCCAGTGGGAGCGGCTCGAACTCGACGGAATCGATCCATGTTGACAGATTACCGTCCACGTACGCCGGGACGGTTCCCCCCTTCCACCACCTCCGGGATGCGGTTCATGCGGATTTCATCGTTGGTCGCCATGGGGTTCGTCGCCACCGGCCTGGGCTGCTCCCCGGGGGATCAGGCCGTCACCTTCAGCACCCGCGACAGCGCCGGGATCAGGATCGTCCAGAACCCGGCCGCCCCCCGGGGCGTCTGGACGGTGGACAGCATGCCGATGCTCGACATCGGCGGAGACGCCTCCGATCCCGGCCAGCAGCTGGCGCAGGTCGTCGCGGCGCAGCGGCTCTCCGATGGCCGGGTGGTTGTCGCCACCAGTCAGCCGGCCGAAATCCGCAGCTTCACCCCCGAGGGAAAAGCCCTGGCCGTCATCGGACGCAACGGATCCGGACCGGGCGAATTCCAGGCCCCTGCCTGGATGGGGACGGCCGGCGGGGACAGCCTGCTGGTCTTCGATCTGGTGCACCGCCGCCTCACCGCGTTCGACAGCGGCGGCCGCTACGCCTGGTCCTACATGGTGCGTTCCACCGACACGGCCGCCACCACCTTCCTCCTGCCGATGGGGCGGCTCGAGAGCGGCCGGCTGCTGGCTCAACGAGGGGAATTCCGTTTCCCCTGGCCGGGGGCGGAGGGCGAGGTCCGGCGCGACTCGGTCTGGGTGTTCCTGATGGACTCCAGCGGCGTCGCGGATACCATCGGGCGTTTCCCGGGCAATGAATTCTTCGGGCTGGCGATGAATATCGGCCCGGGCGGCTCGAACGTGATCATGCCCAGTGTGGTCCCGTTCGGCCGGACGCTGCTGGCGGCCGGTGCCGGAAGGCACATTGCGGTCGCCCCGGGGGTCGACTACGAGATCCTCTATTACCGGCCTGATGGCAGCCTGGCGAGCCTGGTCCGGCGGGCCGATACGCCCCGCCCCCTCACCCCGGCGGATGTGTCGCGCTACAAGGCATACCGCAACGACCAGCCCCTGCCCAGAGGCATTCCCCAGCAGATGGCGGAAGCTTTCCGCAGCGCCGTCGAGAAGGCACCGTATCCCGGGACCCTGCCACCGTACACCCAGTTGCTGTTCGATCCCGCCGGCAACCTGTGGGTCCAGTCCCCGGTGATCGTCCCGGATGATCCGGCGGAATGGATGGTGTTCGATTCCACCGGCGTCCTGGTGGCATCGGCCACGACCCCGGCGCGGCTCCGCGTCACCCAGATCGGGACCGACTGGCTGCTCGGGATCTGGCAGGACCCCGACGAGGTTCAGCACGTCCGGGCGTACCGCATAGAGCGGTGAATGGCGGACGGGCGCTCACAATGGGAAGGATCGAGGACCGGGAAGTGAAGGAGTGGAATTACGGCCCGGCGGCGCCGGGCGTTGAGTGAAAGGATGGTCATGCGGTACCAGGTGAGACGGACGATACGGGTCGGACTGATGGTGCTCCTGGCTGGAGCGGCCGCCTGTGGAAAGGAATCCGCCGACGGCGAACCGGCCTCGGTACGCCGGGACAGCAGCGGCGTGGAGATTGTCATCAACCACGCTCCGGCGTGGGAGGAGCCTCAACGCTGGCCGGGCCGGGAGCCGCCGCTGGTCCAGATCGGCTCGGTTGACGGTGCGCCCCAGTACCAGCTGGCTCAGGTGCGCGGGCTCCTGCGCCTGCCTGACGGACGGGTGGCGCTGGCGGATTTCGGAAGTCTGCAGGTCCGGTTCTACGCCGCGGACGGGACTTTCCTCTCCAGCACCGGGCGGCAGGGTGCCGGGCCGGGCGAATTCCAGTCGCTCGGATACCTGGGGCCCTACCGGGAAGACTCTCTGGTGGTCTGGGACTGGCGGTTGCGGCGCGTTTCGATCTTCGACGACTCCGGGCATTTCGGGAGACAGGTCATTCTGCAGGGCGGGGCGATGGTGCCCGCGCTGGCCGGAGCCCTGGGGGACGGAAGCTTCATCGCCACCAACTCGGGGATCTTCGGCAACGAAACCCAGAGCGGCCTCCGGCGGGACACGACGTTCATTTTCCGCCACGCGGCCGATGGAGCCTTCCTGGACACCGTGGCGGTGCTCCCCGGTGAGGAGACCTACATCCATGTCGGTGAAAACTCGGTCACCAGCATGCAGCTGCCGTTCGGCCGCCGGGCCTTTGTCGCGGTGGCGGACTCGGGTGTGTATGCCGGCGCATCGGACCGATATGAAATCCGGTGGTATTCTCCCGCCGGAGAACTGCGGCGGATCATCCGCCGGGACGTCCCGGTCAGGCCGGTGGATGACTCGATGATCGCCGTGTACAAACGGAAGGACGAGGAAGCCATGCTCGGCAACCCCCGGCTCGACGACCGGACCCGGGAGTACCTGGGCCAGCTCCGGAACGAGATCCCGTTTCCCACAACCATGCCGGCCTTCGGAGACCTGAAAACCGACCGGGCGGGGAATCTCTGGGTCCAGGCCTACCTGGCCCCGGGCGACACCAGCGCCGCGCCCTGGACCGTATTCGACTCCACCGGGCAGATGCTGGGACAGATGACGCTGCCCTCGCGCTTCCGTTTGCAGAGCCTGGACGCCGGGGCAATAGCCGGCGTCTGGTTCGATGCAAACGACGTGGAATACGCGCGGGTGTACGGAGAATGACCGGGACGGAGTAAAGCAGGGGCAAGGCGGAGAGCGCCGGGCGTTGACGGGATGTCATCGCCCGGCGCTCACGTCCGGTCGCTACCGCCGGGTGCGCCGGATCACCACGATCCCAAGGCCGCCGAGCAGCAGGGCCAGGGTGGCCAGGCCGTCGTGACCGTCCGGCCGGTTTACGGCAACCTGTGATCGCAGGGCCGCCTCGATGTCCTCCGGGGTGATTCCCTCGGGAATGGTCCAGCGCCCGTTTTCGACTGTATGGGAAGGGACCCGGACCGAGGCAACCTGTCCCTCCCGGTTGAGCGAGACCAGCACGCCAAAGGCATCCCGCTCGCCGGGCACGGTCCCGTTGATGGCCAGGACCCATGCGCCGCGGCCGGCCGGGGTATACCGTACCGCGAAGACACCGGGTGTGCCGGTCCGGGAGATCTCCAGCCGAACCGAGCGGCGCCGCCCGTCCACCAGACCTTCCGCGGTGCCGGTCGGGACATAGGACGTCGGAATGCCGTGATGGTAGGTACGCAGGATGAAGAACGCACCCCGCGTGGCCGGGTCGTGCGGGTTGGCCGGCAGCTCGACCGAGATCCAGGGTGGACCGGCCACGGCATCCGCGGCGGGGAAGGCCAGCAGGGCCAGGACAGCCAGGGTGGGCTTGAGGAGGTGACGGAACATGGGGGCCTCTCCGGTTTCGAGATGATGGAGTGAGTCGGTTCTCGAACGGTGAGACGTCCGGCCGAGAGGCGACGTTTGAATCGTCTACCGGCGGCGCAGGACGATGTCCCCCTTGAAGGTCCGGACCGTGACGCCAGCGCCTCCGTCGCCGACGGTGAAGGTCAGGTCGGTGCCGTGCTCGCCCCGCCGCAGCGAAGAGACCGGGTAAGGGAAGTCCCCGCTGATGGTGCCGGTGTAGGTATTGAGGTCGAACTCGGCACCGAGGTCGGCCGCCAGCCGCATATCGACGGTCCCGCTGTGGCTCTCGACCGACAGGTCGCCGTCCCGGGTCAGCCTGCCCCGGAAATCGATCGCGCCGGTAACCGACTCGAGCCGGGCCCGCCGGAGCCCCGTGCTCAGCAGCACCAGCCGCCCGCTCACCGTGGTGGCGCCGACATCCTCTCCGCTGCCCCGGAGGGTGATGTTGCCGCTGGCGGTCCGGGCCCGGATCCAGGTGCCGCTCGCCTCCGCATCGATGTTGCCGTCCATGGTCTCGAGATGGAGGTCTCCGGCGGTACCGGTAAAGCGGATGCCGCCGCTCGTGGTATACACGTCGACCCCGCCATCGAGGCCGGTGAGCGTGACATCGGCGTCCGCCGTCTTGACCCAGACCCTGGCCCGCGCCGGAACCCGGATCACGAGGTGAACCGGCGCCTGGCTGTCCTGGCGTGTCTCGATGCCCAGTTTGGCGGCGCGCGGCGAGCCGCCGAAGAAGATCTTCTCCGCCGGGCCCGCCGCCTGAGTTGAACTCACCGACAGGGTGTCGCGGTCCCAGCCCTCGATCCGGACCGAGCCGCTCAGATTGTAGATCCGGATCGATCCGTCCGGGTCGAATGCCATCCGGCGCTCGGTGGTGTGCTGGGCCAGCAGCGGAGCCGGAAGCGCCAGCAACAGGGCCACGAGCGCCCGGAACGGCCGCGGCACCGCCGCTCTAGCTTGCCACATCGTCAGCTGCCCGCCGGAGGAAATCGAGTTTCCGCTCATAGGTGGCCCACAGCAGGCCGGCCACCACGCTATTGCCCGGGTCCTTTGCCAGGGCTGCCTCGGTCTCCTCGATGGCGGTGTCGATGATCTGCAGATTGTGCCGGATGACCTCGAGCGTGCCGGGCGAGAGACGATCGCGGCGGCTCTGGACCACCTGCCAGAGATCGTCCGCCGCCCGGCGGTAGGCGGTTTCGGTGAGGGAGATCCCCGATACGGCGCCGGCCGGCAGGGCGGGACGCCGGACCAGCAGTGCCGCCGTCGCGACCGACGACAGGGTCACCAGCACCACCGCCGCGGCGGCCAGAAACCAGGTCCGGTGCCACACCGGCACCGGCCGGCCGTGCTTCTCCCGGAGCCGGGCCGCGATGCCGCTCCACAGATCCCGCTCCGGCGGGAAGCCGGATGGGAGACCGGCCGCCTCGGACCGGAGCGCGCGGAGGAATCGAAACTCCCCCCGGCAGGCCTCGCAGGCGAGCAGATGCTGTTCCAGCCCGGCCGAGTCCTCCGCGGACAGGGTCCGGGCAAGGTAGGCGTCGAGCCGTTCGATGGCGTCGGGACAGTTCATCGTTCCAGCAGCTCCCGCAGCAGCCGCCGGGCCCGGAACAACTGGGCCTTGGAGGTTCCCTCGGCGATGCCGCTCATTGTGGCAATCTCCTGGTGCTGATACCCCTCAACGTCGTGCAGCACGAAGACCGTCCGTGCGCCGAGCGGAAGAGCGGCAATGGCCTGCTCGAGGTCGAGGCGCAGGCCGGGCAGGGCCGGCAGCGCGGCTACCTCGAGGTCGTTGAGTTCCCGGCTCACGACCCGGGCCTGCCGGCGGCCGGCCGCACGGCGGCCGGTCAGGAACACATTCACCGTCAGGCGGTGGAGCCAGGTCGTGAAGGCGCTGTCTCCCCGGAAGGTCTCAAGCCGGCGCCACACCTGGACGAATACGTCCTGGGTGCACTCCTCGGCCTCCGTCCGGTTGGCGGTCAGCCGGAGGCTCAGCGCATAGACCCGGTCCACGACGGCGTCGTACAGGGCCTTGAACGCGGTTTCGTCTCCCCGCTGCGCCGCACGGACCAGTTCATCTACCGGCACGGACCGGGCTCCGCGGAGGCGGGGAAGTCGCAGGGCGGGTTTGGGCACATCCATGGGACGCCGGACGGCAGCCGGGGGTTTAACTGCCGGACCGGCCGGGGCCGTCGGCGGCGAGCACTTCCACGATCGGCCCCAGCATCCCCAGGCTCATGAGGTCCGGCCGCGGCTGAAGGGCGAACGTGCCCCGCCGGCCGTCGCGCAGGTATTCCGGCGGGACGGATGTCGCCACCAGTTCGTACCGGGACCCGTCGTCGGCCTCGAGGGCCCAGCGCCCGCCCTCGAGATTCACCCGGCGGACGGTGCCGGTGACGGTGAAGGTACTCATCCGCGGATCCGGGGCGGTCCGGCGGACTGGCTCACTGCTGCTCCATCTCGGCAAAGACCACGATGGTACCCTCCGGAGCCCGCACGCCGATTTCATGCGCACCGTAGAAGGTCGTCCGCTCGGGAACCACGATGTCCGCGTCCTTCAGCAACTCGATGATCTCGGCGATATCCGAAACTTCCATGAACAGGTTCACCCGGCTGGCGAACGGCTCCGCCGCAAGCGCCGGAATGTCCGCGGCCACGCTGGCCCGGCTCTGATACATGACCTCGACGCCGTCCCGGGCCAGGATCGCGAAGCCGAGCTTGTCGTCCTGGGGTACCGAGGCCGTCGGCTCGAAGCCCAGCCGTTTCCAGAAGGGAAGTACCGGTTCGATCTCGTCAACGAAGATGACGGGGGTAGATTTGCGAAACTGCATCGTCGGCTCCTGAGCGGAAAGCGGGACCGCCGCGCACAGCGCCGCGGCAAGGGCGAATATGGCTCTCATGGCTGCCTCCGTGGAAGTGACGCCATATTACCGAACATACGCCGAAGTCACAGCCTTCGCGATGGCCGGTCTGCGGCGCGGTCATGAGACCCGAGGACGCCTGGGCGGATCCAGCGAGACAGGGGTTTCCCCTGGTGGTGCCACCCTGCGGAGCGTCAACCTTTCTCGAGCCGGTCCTATCCAATCTCCCGCAATGACGAGAGAGCCGGGCCGCGGAGTCATGGAATTGCAATCCAATCGGGGCGTTCTGGAAGCTGAGAACGACGCGATCGACGCCACACTGGCGGCGGCGGGAGATGGACGTGCCTTCGAGCGGCTTTACCGGCGGCATGTGGCCCGGATTCACAGTCTTGCGCGGCGCATGATCGGTCCGGACGACGCCGACGATGCCACTCAGGCGGCCTTCATCCGGGCCTGGGAAAAGCTGGGGACCTTCCGCGGGGAGGCGGCGTTCGGCACCTGGCTGCACCGGCTTGCGGTCAATGTGATGCTGGCGCGGCGGACGAAGCTCGGCACCGAGCGTGGACGGTTCGATGACTCGGAAGGAACCATGGAACGGCTGACGGGCGGACGTACCACGCCGGAGTTGACCATCGATTTCGAGGGAGCGCTGGAGCGGCTCCCCAACGGGGCACGGGAGGTCTTCGTGCTCCATGACGTCGAAGGATACAAGCACGAGGAGATCGCATCGATGCTGGGGATCGTTCCGGGGACAAGCAAGGCGCAGCTGCACCGCGCCCGCATGGCTCTCCGGTCGTACCTGACGCGATGAAGCGAGGGAACATGTCGGATCAATGGACGGCACGACTGTCGGAGTATCTGGACGGAACCCTGGACCCGGTGGAGCGGCACGCGCTGGAGACGCATCTGCGCGACTGCCGCGAATGCGCCGCGATACTGGCGGACCTTCGCGCCGTCGCGGAGCGGGCGGCGGGGCTTCCGGCCCGGGAGCCGGCCCGGGATCTCTGGGAGGGCATCGCAGCCGGAATCGGAGTGACGCCCCGGGGCACGGTGATTCCGATTGCGGCCCGGCGCCGGCGCTACAGCTTCAGTCTGCCGCAGCTGCTGGCGGCGGCCGCGACCCTGGTCCTGGTGAGTGCGGGGGGCGTCTGGGCCGGACTGCAACTGACCGGGTCCGGTCGTCCCGACACCATCGTCGAGGCCCCCGGCCTGGCGCCGATCGCCGGGACGCAAGCCGGGCTGTTCGATCCGCGGGGCCGGGCCGATTCCGCCATCGCGGAGCTGGAGGCGGTCCTGCGGGCGGGGCGCGGTGAGCTCGACAGCACCACCGTGCGGGTGCTGGAGGAGAACCTGGCGCTGATCGACCGGGCCATCTCCCAGGCCCGGCGAGCGCTGGCGGATGATCCCGGCAATCCGTACCTCAACGAGCATCTCGCGCGGACCATGCGCAAGAAGATCGAGGTCCTCCGCCAGGCGGCCGATCTGGCCGCCGTGGCGAGCTGACCCGTCGAATCTGGAGAATCACATGTTGATGACATTGATGACCGGGGCGCTGCTGGCCCT
>JBFXBG010000030.1:0-28446 GCA_050183505.1 Gemmatimonadales bacterium
GGCCTTTTTCCACTCGGCCATGCCGCCCTCGAAGTCGGTCACGTTCCTGAATCCGGCGTCGGTGAGCTTCTTCGCCGCCGTGGGCGAGGCCTGGCAGTCCTTGCTGGCGCAATAGACCACGATGTGGCGGTCCTTCGTGCCGGCCAGCTTCTCGACCTGCTGGACGAAGTCCTTCTCGTCCTTCGGGATGTTGTGCGATCCCGGAATGTGGTCCTTTTCGAACTCCTTCCGGCTCAGCACGTTCACCAGGATGAGGTCCTGGTTCTGGTCGAGCAGACGCTTGAGATCGTTCGCCTGGATAGTCCGCATCGCGTTCTCCTTTCGGTTGCAGGGAAGACACCCCTGAGAACCGCGCAACTGCTGGTCGAACAGCTACGCGATAGCGGTGTAAGTTGTTGGTGCCATGTAAGATAAGGACATTCCACCGGCAATGCAAGGGGAGGGCGAAAGATCCGGCGTACGCCGTGGGCGATTGGCCACGGCGCAGCGCCGGTCTATGGATTCTCTTTGCGGGCCAGGGAATCCTCAGAGCACGTCTGGAGCATGGTGTATTAGCGGAGTTCACAGCATCCCTGGAGGCACCGCATCCACAGGGTTGCATCACTCTTCACCCAGTGCCAGCGAGCTGTCCCCGGGATGGAGATCCCGGCATTGGCCACCTCAAGCGTGTGATCCACTCGTTTGATGCAGCGATAGACGGAACCGCCGGGGAAGACGAGTTTCGCCCACCAGGAGAGGTCTCCAGGTTGAGGGATGCAGTCTGTCGATTGGACCGCGTTCTGCGGCACGTTGCAGTCTCCCCGCTTGCCGGCGCACATTGAGATCTGGAATGGACCTCGCGAGGCTTCCGGTGGGATCCCGAACTTCGCGGCGAATTCCGGGAAGGGCTTGTCGAACTGCATCTCGGCCCCTGGTTGCCACTGGCCGAGGAAGTCCGACGGGTTGTTCAGATTCCCGAGGTTGGGGTCCGGAATGGCAGCACCATGGACCCCGCTGAGGGTGGGCGGCGAGGTGGTCGTGTTGGCAAGGTTCTGCTCATCGTACCAGAGTTTGATTCCCACCACCGGTCCACTTACCGCCTGGGTGGCTACGGCCATTCCCTGCGGCGCGCTGTTGAAACCGGGTGATCCCACCTGGCACACGGCAGCGCCGCAGGCGATGTCGATGTATTGTTCCTTCCGCGCATCGTCCCAATCCCATCTGGCCACCATGGGCACCTCCTTGATGTCCGCGGCGGTCGGCGCCTGGACTACACTCAGGTCCGTTCCAGGCAATTGTCCCGGGTCTTGCGCTGGACCGCACTGCGACTCTTCCGTCACCGGAACCATGCGGGCCTTCAACTCTTCGACCCGGTAGTACAGGAACAGGCAGTTGAATCCCTTGCTGATCCCCAGAGGCTTGTATTCGTCTTCCTCGCTCCATATGACGCCCATGGCCCAGCCCACCTGGGGCTGATCGACACCCTTGTGCGAGCTCACGGAATCGAATCGCAGCTGGAGATCTTCCGCGGCAAAGATCGCGAAGAACCCCATGTAAGCACCGTTCCGACTGACGAACCGCTGGCAATCGTGGAATTCGGGAATGTTCGTGATTCTCCCCGGAACCACGAGGTTGCCCAGATTCACAGCGCCGTTGACACTCGGCATCCGGCGGCTTGCCTCGCCATAGTCGTTCCATCCATGGGGGCATTCTTCCAGTGCCACCCGCGGCGGGGGCACAGGACGGCACTTCCACAGCCTCCATGCCAGCACCACAGCGACCACCAGGAGCAGGGCCGTCAGCCATTTCCAGTATCTCATCCGGTGTCTCCTTCCGGTTTAGGACGATCCGCGGTGTCCATCGAGCCCGTTGGGTGCCGCTGCGGTCCGCATCGCCCTTCTAGTTGAGAGCGATCAGACCCTTCATCCTCCTGACAAGTGGCTGAAGAAACGAGTCCCCACCTGACCACAGGCTGACCACCCCTGACGCCCAGTCCTTTGCGAGAGGCAGATCACCAGCATCGGCGGCAAGCTGTGCCCTCAATGCCATAGCGCGGATCAGGGATCCTATTCTCGCTGGATCGGCGAAGGTCTCGATTTCGGCATCCCTCAGAGTGCGTAGTGACTGATCAAGCCAATCGGCGGCGCGCCCGCCATGTCCAATGCGTGCCCAGAGATCCGCTTCCGGATAGACGGCGTCGATCGTGAGGTCCTGGGCCGCAACGGACTGGCGACTGACCTGGATCTGTTGCAGCACTGCCAGAACTCGCGATGTATCGCCCGCGACCAGGGACGCCTGGATGTCGACGAGATAATCCCTTCGCAGATCAGAGAGATTGGCAAAAGGAGTTACTGGAAATGCCAAGGAGGCCGCGCGGGCAAGCCACTGGAGCTTCCCGGCCAACCGATCAACGGGTGGAAGGCCATTGTCGATGGCTGCGCGAAGACGGCGCTCGTAGGTGAGGATACTGTCGACCGGACCTCCCATCGAGGAATATGCAAGAAGCTGTGGCGCCGACTCCGACATGGGTGGGGCCGGCCCCCAGCCCTCCCGAGCCGACGCATCACGAAGGAGCGTCGCTCCCAGACCGGCGCGGCCGGTCAGCAATGCCAGCCGCCCGAGTGCGCCGGCTTCCATCTCCACGTCCGGCAGGAGGGCCAGGGTCGAGTCGGCAAGGGCGCGGGCTTCCATAAGGAGCCGATTGTCACGCCCCGCGCCTGTCTTTACCAGAGCCCATACCTCCGTACTTGCGAGGCGGACCTTCTCGTCGGCCGTACGGGCCAGCGACCTGGCATGCCGCAGAGTGTCCAACGCCGAGGGGTCGCCCAGCGACTCCAGCGCGATGGCGAGCGCCTGCAGTGCATCCGGGTTGACCGGGTCCGCCGCGGCCCAGGACTCCGCAATCTGTCTCAACAACTGTCGTTGATGCCGTACCGCATCATCAAGTGTAGGTGGGATGGTTTTGACCAATCCCTCCCTGACTTCTTCCTGTGGATACGGCACGAGGACAAGGCTGTCTTCCATCCACGCGGGATAGGCCGCGAAGCTGCCCGTATCGGGTACCGTTGCATGCCCCTCCCGTAGCGACCTCGGACCGGCTTTCAACAACGCGCGTAACGAGTGATACGACCCCGGCCGGAACGACACCAGGATCGACGGCAACAGATCAAATGCCCGCTGGTAATCCTTGAGCGCGCTATGGTAGCTCGACCGGAACCGCCACTTGGAGGGACTCGAGGGATCCCGGATCACCGCGTCGTCGGAGCTCTGGCAGTTGGCCGACCCGTACCAGACGACGAAATCTCCGCTGCGCTGCCGGGTGAGCTGGCGCCAGAGTTCACAGGCCCGGGCATACTCCCCCCGGCCCTGGGCCAGGATCGCATCGGCAATCACCTGGTCGCGGGCGGAGAGATGATTCCGCCCCGCCGCGGCCTGTTCGGCCGCATAGCGCCAGCGCGCTGGATCCGCCCCGCTCCACGCCCGCACCAGCGCGAGCCACAGCGCCGGGGCGGCATACTGCGGGTCCAGGTTCATCGACCGCGCAAAGGCCGTGTCGGCGGCCGGGAGGTCCCACGAGCGGATGGCTTCCTGGCCCCGGCTGAACGCCTGCCGCGCCGGCAGCGAGCGGGTGCCGACCATGGCCGGCAAACTGTCCGGCATGCCCTCGCGGAAGAGCAGCTGGTCGGCCAGCCGCGACATGACGGAGTCCGCCCCCGCCAGGGTGACGGGCAGCTTGACGGCGTCATCCCGCAGGTTGCGGTCCGAGGGGACGTCGTACAATGCGGTGTGAACCCGGATCGAGTCGCCGATGCGAGACACCTGGGTCCGGAAATAGCGCCCGGTGCCAAGCCCGATGGCGAGCCCCCGGGCCGCGTCGCTGGAGAGGACGCCGGTGCCTTTCCTGGCCACGGCCTCCCGCACCTGAAACGGATCCTTCACGTCCACGCCGTCCCACCGGGCCACCGCGTCGTGGAGCAGCTGGTCCACACCCAGCACCGAGTCGGTCCCGGGCCCGTACTCCGGGGGGAGTATGGCGTAGCTGGCGGTATCGGCCGCGGCCAGCAGCTCCGGCGGCGGCCCCCGGCCTCTGCCGCCGAGTATGGCCCAGGCCACCAGCGAGCCCAGCACCAGAATGGCGCCGGCGTAGCGCACCGGCCGCGGAACCCGCTCCACGGCGCTCAGCGCGCGGACCACGCGCCCCGCTTCTGTCTGCGGCGGAGGTTCGAGCGCCGTCACGAATTCACCGATACCGGGGAACCGCGCGGACGGTTCGAGCGACAGTGCGCGCCCCAGCGCGGTCGCCGTCTCCACCGGCACGGCCGCCCTGGCCGCCCTGGCCGACCGCAGGGAGCGCCGGATGCCGGCCGCGGTCGTGATCGCCGGCGGGGGCGGCGTGCCGGTCAGCATCTCGTAGATCACCGCGGCCAGGGAGTACTGATCCGCCCGCCCGTCCACCAGGCTGGCCCCGGCCAGCTGTTCCGGAGACATATACGAAGGCGTCCCGAGGACCATTCCGGCCGAGGTCAGGCGCTCCTCGGTGGTGATGGCTTCCTGCAGGGCGCGGGCGATCCCGAAATCGGCGATCAGGGCATGACCGCTGGAGAGCAGGATGTTCCCGGGCTTGATGTCCCGGTGAATCACGTTCAGGGCGTGGGCATGGGCCAGCCCGGCGGCCACCTGCCGCGCGAGGCTCATCGCCTCGGACAGGCTGGGGGGTGGCGCGCGCCGGAGTCGCTCCCGCAGGGTCCCGTCCGGCATGTAGGGCATGACGTAGTACAGCGTGCCGGCGGCCTCGTCGGAGTCGTGCAGCGGCAGGATGTTGGGATGATTGAGCCGGGCGGCGAACTCGATCTCGCGCAGAAACCGGTCGGTCCCGACCAGCGTCGCGATTTCGGGGCGGAGAACCTTGATGGCAACCGGGCGATGATGCTTCAGATCGTTGGCCAGATACACGGCGGCCATGCCGCCACGGCCTATCTCACGGTCGATACGGTATCGGGAGGCAACTTCGTTGCGAAACTCCTCAAACGGGTCGTTCGGCACATATGCCCCTGGTGCCGGGGGAGACTATAGTGCGAGGTGAAGCCACGGAGCGCAAGGGAGGGAGAGGCAAGATGATAGGTGAGAGGTGAGATGTGAGAGGTGAGAGGGGTCGGGGATCGGGATTCAGGAATGTGGAGCCGGGTCGGTGTTCGGTGCGGGCCCCTCCGTCCCGCCCCGGTAAAGGAGTCCCACGACGAGTTCGACCAGCCGGTCCGCCGCTTCGGGCCGCAGCCCGAAGAACAGCACCGGCTCCAGCAGTTCCAGTTCCATGAGCAGAGGTCCGCCGGCGGTCTCGACCAGGTCCACGCGAGCATAGTGCCAGACATGCGGCACCGCCGCCAGGGCCCGGCCGGCGAGATCCAGAGTCTCCCGTGACGCCGCGGCATCCTCGACCGTCCCCCCGAAGGTATCCTGGACCCGGAAATCCCCCGGGCGGGCACGCTTGCGCGCGGCATGGGAGAACTCACCGCCGATGTAGACCAGCGAAAGCTCCCCGTCGCGTTCCACCTCGGGAAGGAACCGCTGCAGGAAGCCGGGACCCGGCGTGGCGGCAGCGATGGATTCCGTCCCGGAGACCCGAAACAGCCCGTGGGCCGTCGCCCCGATCCGGGGCTTGAAGACCGCTTCGGTCCAGCCTTCTTCTTTCATTGTCCCGGCGATCCGTTCAGGGGTCGGCTCATCGAGGCGCCGGGTCGGGGGCAGCGGTACGCCGGCCTGCGCGAGATCTTCCAGGTACGACTTCTCCATGTTCCAGAGTGCGGTGGCCGGCGGATTGATGAGGGTGCGGCCGGCTTCGGCGAAGCCCGCAAGCCAGCGGCGGAACTCCGCCGGGCGGAGGTGATAGTCCCAGGTGGAGCGGAGCAGCACCGGTGACTCGTCTCCGGTGGGCCGGATCCGATCCCACGGCCGGGCCACGGCCCGGAGCCCGCGGGAGGCAAAGGCCTCCGCGAGTATCCGATCATCGGCGGTAAGCTCCGGCCGGTCGGCGCAGGTGGCGAGGAGGATGGACAGGAGGATCAGGGATCAGGGAATCGGGGGCCGGCTGCGGCGCGCCCGACAGTCGGCTTGTCGCGTATCACGAGATGTCCCGGACCATGACCCGGTCGGTCTGGGGTTCGCGGCCGAGGAAGAATGTCTGGCTTCCGATATCCGAGAAACCGCATTTGGCGTAGAATCGCCGGGCCCTGGGGTTCTTCTCCCAGACGCCGAGCCAGAGGGTAGCGGCGTTCCGGCGGCGCGCCTCCATGACGACCGCGTCCATGAGCCGCTGCGCCAGGCCCTTCCCGTGCCACGGGCGGTCCACGTAGAAGCGCCACAGCTCGATCGGGTCGGCCCCGGTGACACACGCCGGAGGCCGGCCTTCCTTCACCTGGGCGTAGCCCGCCAGGACACGACCCGCCTCGACCAGCAGGGTGGCGACAGCCGGATCGGCCAGCTCCGCGCCCTGCCGGCCCGGATTATACGTGTTCCGCAGAAAGAGGGCGAGGTTCTCCGGCGCGTTGTCCGGCCCGAACGCGTCGGCGAAGGTCCGGGCGGCGAACTCGGCCAGCGCGGCGGCATCGGCGGGGGCACCGGGTCGGATGGAGGGCAGGGGAAGGACGAGTGAGAAGGGAGAAGTAAGAAGGAAGAAGGGGGAGCCGCCGGGTCGCATCCCCCCCGGCGGGCCTCAGCTCCCGATGGGCTGGCCGGCTTCGAAATCATACAATGTGGCCCGGCGCAGCCGGTAGTAGGCCAGCCAGTAGGACCGCAGGCCCTGGACGAACTGGGTGAGTGCCGCGTCCTTCTCCGATTGCGCAATGTAGAGATTGTCGATCGAGATCCGGCCGATGACGTAGCGGTTGTATGCCACCTCGAACCGCTTGCCGGCCACGGTGTCGGCCTTGGCGACGAGCGCCAGATTGCGGTAGGCCTGGGTCAGCTCCAGCGCGGCAAAGTGGGCTTCGTGCTGGGTCTGCTGCAGGGTCTCCTCGGAAAGGGTGGAGACCCGCTCCTGATCGAGCCTGGCGGCGGAGACGTCATTGCCATGCGCACCCCACTGCCAGAGCGGGACTTCGACCGACAGGGTGAATTGTCGCGCTTCGAGCAGGTTCTGGTAGGCCTGGCTCGCCTCGGGGGCGGTCGCGTTGAATCCGAAGCTGGCCTGTACGGTGGCGCCGATGCCCTGGGCCAGACGGGCCTGGGTCACGGCCCGCCGGGCCTGAACGTCCTGCAGTTCCACGTCGGTGACGACCGACCGGTTCCGCATGGCCTGGGTGACGGCCACGGCGGTGTCGGGACGGACGTCCGGCACGTCGCTGCCGACCTCGATTTCCAGCGGCGTTGCGGGGGGAAGGTTCAGGGCCAGGCGCAGAGCGGCCGTGGTGCGCTCGTACTGGAGCCGGGCCTGCTCGACCGAGGTCCGGGCACGCAGCAGCGCCAGCTCGCTCTGCAGCAGGTCGTTCTCCCCGATCTTGCCGACCTCGTAGCGGCCCTTGTTCAGGGTGTACAGGGTGTCGTTCACGGCGGCGTTGGTCACCGCGTTGTCGAACGCGGTCCGGGCCGTGTACATGTCGAAGAACGCCTGGGTGGTCTGAATCGCCACGTCTTCCATGGCCTCGAGGTAGAGCCGTTCCCGCAGTTCCGAATCGATGCTCTGTTCCTTGCGATCCCAGCTCAGCGTGTTGGGGCGGAAGATGTCCTGCCGGAGGCCGAACCGGACCGGCGTGGAGGACCAGGTCTCGACCGACTGCTGCCCGCTGACGGTGAGCCGGGACAGTGACGAGGATACGAAGAGGTCCCCGCCGGTAAACGGCAGCTTCTGCGATAGCGTCGCCGTCAGGGCCGCGTTGGTCTGCTGCTGGGGCCGGAACAGCGTCGTGCCGTCGGGCTGCACCACCTGGATGATCGAGCGATTGTAGGCCGGCACCGTGCCGCTCAGCGAGAGCTGCGGCAGCAGCCGGGCGTTGAACGCGCCGGTCCGATGACGGGACGCATCGCGGGCGTCCCGGGCCGCCAGGGCCTGGTGGCTCTGCTTGCGGGCCAGGGCGATCGCGTCCTGAAGGGTGAGCTTCTGCTGGGCGCCCAGGGGGTTCGGCAGGCACAGGAGCGCCAGCAGCAGGGCGGCAGCCCGGGGGGCACGACGGGGTGAATCAGGAGCCATGGGGAATCACTCGTAGCGAAGGCAGACGACGGGGTCCTGCGCGGCGGCGCGGTGGGCGGGCATGATACCGAAGAGGACCCCGACGCTGAGGGAGACGCCGAACGCCACGATCACCGAGATGAAGGATACGATGGTGCTGATCCCGGCGAACCGGTGGATGCCGGCGCTCAGGCCGACGCCCACCAGGATACCGGCCACGCCGCCGGCCACGCTGATGAGGACCGCCTCACTCAGAAACTGGAACAGGATGTCGCGGCGGGTGGCCCCCATGGCCCGCCGGACGCCGATCTCCCGGATCCGCTCCAGGACCGACGCCAGCATGATGTTCATGATGCCGATCCCGCCGACGATGAGCGAGATCGACGCGATCGCGCCGAGGACGATGTTGAAGATGGTCTTGGTACGCCGCTCCTGCTGCAGCAGCAGCTCGGGGACCGTCACCTCGAAATCCACCACGGTGTTGTGGCGCCGGGCCAGCATCCGCTGCAGGACCTCGGCGGCGGCGGGGACCATCTTCGAATCGCTGAGCCGGACGATGATCCGGTCCAGCTGGTGATAATTGGTCCGTTCCTGCCGCTGCTCTTCGGTTTCGGTGTCTTCGTCTCCCGCCGCCGTGAAGGTCGGCCGGGAGGCCGCCTCGATATCCTGCTGGGTTACCAGGGCCCGGTTGCGGTAGCGGAGCAGGGCGGTCCGCACCGGCACGTACACGTCCATGTTCGCATCGCGGATGCCGAGGCGGGAGGCGGCCTCCCCGGTGACATGGCGGTCCTCGAGCACCCCGATCACCGTGAGCCAGACGTTCCCGACCTTGATGTCCTTGCCGATCGGATCCTCGGTGGTGAAGAACCGGGTCCGGACACCCTGGCCGATGATGGCCACCGGCAGGCCGTGTTCCACCTGGAGCGGCCGGAAGAAGGTCCCACGCCGCAGGGCCAGATTGGTGAGCTCGAAGTAGGTGGTGTCCACGCCCACGAGTTTGCCGGAGCGGCGGCGCCCCTCCCGGGTCAGCGTGGTGTTGAGCACGATCTCCGCGCTTACGGCGGTCACCTCCGGGATGACCCGCTCGATCGCCTTGACGTCCTGGTAGGTGAGGCCGGGCGTGAATCGCTTGACTTCCCGCTGGGGCTGGTCGGTGGCGGGGCCCTCCTTCTGCTCCACCAGCGGCGTGACGATCACGTTGTTCGAGCCCAGCAGCCGCATCTGCTCCAGCACCTCCTGCTCCGCGCCGCGCCCGATGGCCAGCATGGCGATCACCGACGCGACCCCGAAGAGAATCCCCAGCGAGGTCAGGCCGGCCCGCAGCTTGTTGTGTTTCACCGCCTCCACCGCCGTCCGAAGGCTGAAGAGCACGTGCCCCACGATCGCCGCCCGCAGCTCGGCCATGGCCTCCCGCGTGAATGCCGGCTTCATGGGCCTCAGTCTCCCGGCGCGGGGGTGGCGGGTGAAGGATGCAGGGCCGTGTCACCGCCGGCTACGGGCGGGGTCGTGGTATCGGCCGGCGTGGCCTCATGGCCGGGGAGCCGCTTCAGCTTGAGTTTGGCGTGATCCTGCGGCGGGCTCAGCAGGACCCGGTCGTTTTCGTCCAGGCCCTGGGTGATGACCACCTCGTTGTCGTTGAGCGCGCCTGTGACGACTTCCTGCTTCTCGACCCCTCCGCCGGCGACGCGGTAGACGAACGGAATCCCGTCCTGGCTGCTCACCGCCTCCAGCGGTACGAAGAGCACGTCGTCTTCGGTGAGGGTGACGATGCTGTTGCCGGTCGTCATTCCGGGCCGGAGGGTCGTGTCCGACTCGGCGATGGTGACTTTCACTTCAAACACCTTGGCATCGGTATTGGGCCGTTGCTCCCCCACGTTCGCGACGCTCGTGACCGTGCCGCTGAGCCGGCGGGACGGGTCGGCGTCGAGCGTGACGGTCACCGGCTGCCCCACGGCGATGCCCCGGACGTCGATCTCGTTGACGTAGGTCACCGATTCCATCCGGGAGAGGTCCGGCAGCGTGGCGACGGTCGGGTCCCACGAACTCACCTGGGAGCCCGCGGTCCGCTTCCGGCCGTTCCATTCCTTCATATAGATGACCATGCCCGGGGCCGGGGCCCGGATGGTGAATCCGGCCATGACCTCCTGCACCACCTTGAGCAGTCCCTGCTGCCGGGCCAGGTCGGCGCCCACTTCGCGCATCTTGGCCTTGGCCTGCTCGGTCTTGGTCGCGTAGTCCGATTTGGCCTGGGCAAAGGCCCGCTGCGCCTTCTCGTAATCGATCTCGGCCTGCCGCTTGACCGAGGGCGCCTCATAGACCGCCTGTTCCTTGGCGATCCGCTTCTCTTCCAGGCTCAGCTCCAGGTTGCGGATCTCTTCCCGCGCGGTGGACAGGGTCAGGGTCGAGTCCAGCATGGCCTGTTCGTACTGGGCCTGCGCCTTGTCCAGCGCCAGGGTGACCTCGTTCAGCTTGGGAGCCAGCGTCGCCCGGTCCAGCTCGGCCACGACCGCTCCCTCCTTCACCACCGTCCCCTCGGGCACGATGGACGAGATCTTCATCTGGTAGGCCCCGGCCTGCTGGGCATTGGCCGGACCGGTAATCCGTACCGATTCGTGGGCCTGCAACTCGCCCGAGGCGGTGACGGTCACGGTGAACTTGCCCCGCTTGACCGCCGCCATCAGGCCGTTGTCGCCGGCCTTCGGGCTGCTGGCAAACACCCAGACCGTCGGGATCAGGAGCGCGGCGACGACCAGACCGGCGCGCGCCAGGCGGGAGCGCGGGAGGCTCAGAAAGCTCGGAAGAGGCATGGCGGATTTCGGTTATGGGGAGCCGGTTTGCCCGGACATTGTTCTTGGATGCAACAGACGGATCGATGGTTGCGTGAGTTACAGCCCGGGGTCGAGCAGTTCGATGTGGAACGTCGAGAGCCCCCGGGCATCCGGTGCCGGCCTGCCTGGTCCGGATCCCACCATCCCAGTCTGCCCGGGAAGCGCGGCGGCGCAAGGACACTCCTCTTGATTATCTGGAGGAGTGGGGTAGCTTAACTGTAGACTCTCTAGAGGAAGCGGCCCATGCCGGACTCCACCGACCTGCTCCAGGGAACCCTGGAAATGCTGACCCTGAAGGCGCTGTCCCTCGAGCCGATGCACGGCTGGGGGATCGGCAACCGGATCGGCCAGCTCTCGGGTGAGGTCTTCCAGGTGGCGCAGGGTTCGCTCTATCCCGCGCTGCAGCGGATGATCCGGAAAGGCTGGATCCGCTCGGAGTGGCGGGTGACCGAGAACAACCGCCGGGCCCGGTACTACCAGCTGACCACGGCGGGACGGCGGCAGCTGGAGCGGGAACAGGCCATGTGGGAGCGGGCGTCCGGTGCCGTCAACGGGATCCTCCGGATCCGCACGGCGGAGGGCTAATGGTACGGCTGCTGACCGACCTGATCGAGCGGGCGCGCGCGCTGGTCTTCCGCGGGCGCATCGAGGCGGACATGGCGGAGGAGATCCGTTTCCACATCGAGCGGGACACGGCTGAACGCATTCGCCTGGGCGCGACGCCGGCAGAGGCCCGCCGGCATGCCGTGCGGGGATTCGGTGGGGTGGAGCGGTACAAGGAGGAAACCCGCGACGCCCGGGGGGTCCGGCCCCTGGAAGATCTGGCGGCGGACGTCCGCTACGCGGTCCGGTCGCTCCGGCGGAACCCGGGCTTCGCCGCCGGGGCCATCCTGGTGCTGGGGCTCGCCATCGGTGCCGCCACCGCGGCCTTCAGCGTGGTGGACTCGGTGGTGCTGGCCGACCTGCCCTATCCCGATGCCGGGCGGCTGGTCCGGGTGTATCAGAAGAATTCACCGACCAACCTGTGGGCCCTCTCCACGGTGGATGTTCAGGCGATTCAGGAGCGGCAGCACGTCTTTGCCGGCTTCGGCGCGGTGCAGGCCACCGAGGCCGCCCTGTCGGGCGGTGCCGGCCCACCGGAACGAATCCGGGTCGGCCGCGCGACGGCCGGCTTCTTCGACGCGCTCGGCATCCGTGCCGCGAGGGGACGGCTGCTCCAGGCGGGAGACGAAGCAGCCGAGGCACCCGCGACGGTGGTGGTCTCGCATGAGCTGGCCGTGCGGATGCTCGGCGGTGCGGATGCCGCGCCGGGCCGGTCGATCACGCTCGACGATGTGAGTCACACAGTCGTAGGTGTTCTCCCGGCCGGGATCAACAACCTGGCCGGTGTGACGGCCGAAGCCTGGCCCGTCCTCAGGCCGTCGGTTCCCACGCGCCGCGGCCCGTTCTGGCTCCATGGGATCGGGCGCCTGAAGGCGGGGATAACGCTGGAATCGGCCGCCCGGGACCTGGATCAGGTGAGCCGGACCGTCTTTCCGGTATGGGCGTCCAGTTTCGCCGACTCCACCGCGCGGCTCACCCCGGTGCCGCTCCGGGACGCGGTTATCGGCCGGGCCGGGGTCCAGGTCGGCCTGTTTGCCGGCGCGGTAGCGCTGGTTCTCCTGATCTCCGTGGCCAATGTTGCCTCGCTTTTCCTGGTCCGTGCTTCGGCCCGCGAGCAGGAACTCTCGGTCCGGGTGGCGCTCGGCGGCTCCCGCTTCCGGGTGGCGCGACTGCTCCTGACCGAAAGCCTGGTACTCACGGTCCTGGCCGGCGTCGTCGGGATTCTGGTCGCGCTGGTCGGCGTGCGGCTGGCTCCCTCGCTTGGCGCCGATCTGCCGCGGATCGGCGGAGCGGCGCTCGACGTCCGGGCCCTGGGCTTCGGCGTCCTCCTGAGCCTGGCGAGCGGGCTGCTGGTCGGGATTTCCCCTGTCATGGTTGCCCTGGCGCGAGGGCGCCTGGCATTCCTCCGGACCGACACCCGGCGCGTTGCCGGCGGGCGACGATCAAATGCCGTGCGGGGCGCGTTCGTGGTGGCTGAGTTCGCGCTGTCGCTGCCATTGCTGCTGGGCGCCGGGCTTCTGCTGCAGAGCTTTCTGAATCTTCAGCGGGTGGATCCGGGGTTCGATCCGGCGGGGATCGTGGCCCTCGGGATCTCGCTTCCGCAGGCCCGCTATCCCGGGCCCGACGAGGTGCAGGCGTTCTGGCGGACGCTGGAACAGCGGACCTCCGGGCTGCCGGAAGTATCCGGTGCAGGCCTGGGCGGGGCCATGCCGCCCGACAACCCGGGCACCGTCAACAATTTCGACCTGATCGACCGGCCGGTACCGGCCGGCACCGCGGAGCCGGTCGCACCCTGGGCGGCGGTCACCAACGGCTATTTCCGTACGCTTGGCATAAGGCTGCAGGATGGCAGGCTGTTCACCCCGGCCGATTCGGCCACGGCCGACCCGGTGGTGGTTGTGAGTCGGTCCTGGGCGGATCGGTACTATCCGGGCGAGAGCCCGGTGGGCAAACGGATGATAGAGGGCGGGTGCACCACCTGTCCGCCGACCTCGGTGATCGGCGTCGTGGGGGACGTGAAGTACCTCGGGCTCGCCGGCAGCGGCGACGCGGTCTATATGCCGCTGGCGCAGGCCGGGTCGCGTACCCTGAATCTGCTGGTCCGGTCGGGTGCGGCCCCCGCGGGTGCATTCCGCACCCTGCGGCAGGCGGTGGCGTCGATCGATCCCGAGCTGCCGGTCGTCGAGTCCGTCATGAGTGACCGATTGGCGTCATCACTGGATGGGGTCTTCCGGGTTGCGGCGGTGTTGACCGCGTTCGCGGTCGCCGCCGCCGGCCTCGCGGCGCTGGGCATCTTCGGGCTCATGTCCTACGTCGTGCGGCAGCGGCGGCGCGAGATCGGAGTGCGGATCGCGCTCGGTGCCGAGCCGGGGACCATCATCTGGATGGTGGTGAAGCGGGGCATCCGGCTCGCCCTGCTCGGGGCGGGGGTCGGCCTCGTACTGGCCGTGCTCGAGACCCGGTGGCTCGGAGACATGCTGTTCGGCACCGGGCAGACCGTTCCCCTGGCACTGGCCGGCGTCCTGACCCTGCTGCTGCTGGCCGGAGTGGCGGCCTGCTGGATCCCGGCGAGGCGGGCCGCCCGGATCCACCCGGTGGAGGCGATCGGAGCGGACTGAACCGGGTGAGAGGTGAGAGGTAAGAGGTGAGAGGTAAGGGGAGCAGGGAGGCGTGCCATGATCCGGAAGCACGCGCCCTTCGCCTCACTCCCTGTCGCTGTCCACTGTCTGCTCCTCGACGAACCGCTCCGGGAAGCGGGCCATCTCCCGGGTGAACATTCCACGCAGGACGGAAATGTCGGCCGCCTCGTCCGGTCCCGGTTCGAACGGCTCGCCGATCCGGACGGCGCGTGCGCGGTAGTCCAGCCAGACGGGCACGATCGGGACTCCGGCCCCGCGCGCGATGCGATGGAATCCGGTCTTCCAGCGCGGGACCGGCTTTCGGGTTCCCTCCGGGGCGATCGCCAGGACGAACTGATCATGAGTGCGGAACAGTTCAATGGCGTCGCCGACGGTTCCCTGCGGCGCGGACCGGTTCACCGGCTCGCCCCCGAGCCAGCGCAGGAGGGGCCCGAGGGGAAAGCGGAACAGCGTATGCTTGCCCAGCCAGTTGGCCCGGAGATCCACGGCGAACTTCGCCATCAGCCCGAAGATGAAGTCCCAGTTGGAGGTATGCGGGCCGACGATGAGAACGAATTTCGGGATCGGCGGCAGGCTGCCCTCGACCCGCCAGCCGGCCAGACGCAGCACCATGGCGCCCAGGGCGCGCAGAAGGCGGTTGTGGCTGCGGGGATAGGGCATGGCCAGGGAACGAGAGTCGTCCGCGGTGGCGCCGGCCCGGTTGTTCACGTCGCCGTGGTGGACGGCCGGTTCATCCGGCGATAGACCAGCCAGACCACCAGCAGGATGACGCCCAGCAGGACGGCCTTGAGCAGCAGCGCGAGCAGGCCGACGGCGAACCCGAGCAGGGGAACCAGCAGGATGAGCGCGAGTTTCCAGAGCAGGATCGTCACCACGCCGCCGGCGGCAAGTTGCAATGCGGGCTTCAGCATACGGGTCTCCTGAGCGGTGCAGGTAGAAGCAGGCCGTGTCCTGGAATCAATATGGCCCGTCAGGCGGGCGTTGGCGATGCAACGCCCGGCTCCGGCCGTACCATGGTTTCGGGCATCCGGACGGCCAGGACCTCGCCCCGGGCCGTGACCCGGCCGGCCGCCAGCACGGAGACCTCGACCGTCACCTTGCGCTCACCGACGCTGACCGGGCGGGCCCGGACTTCGAGTTCGGGGCCCAGTGGAGTCGGTTTGATGAAGTCGACCCGGAGCGAGGCGGTGACGTAGCGGGGTGAAGGCCCCTCCCCGATGGCGCGGCCGGCTGCCCGTTCCACGGCCGCCGCGGCCGTTCCAATCCCGTGGCAGTCCATCAGCGAGGCGATGAGCCCGCCATAGACGAATCCGGGAACCGCCATGTGCCAGGGTTCGGGCGTGAACCGGGCCACGGCCTCGTCTCCCTCCCAGCGGGTCTTGAGCTGCAGGCCGTGGCGGTTCAGGCGGCCGCACCCGTAGCAGTGGGCAAACTCCTCGGGGTAGAAGTCCTGAACGGCGCGGGAAGCAGGCTGGCTCATGGGGAACGGCCTCCCGGACCGCGGGTCCAGGGCGGATGGGTGGAGTGAGTTCAGGAACGGCCGGAAGAATAATAGCGGGGCCGAGGCCGGCGCGGCCGGGGATCTACTCGGCGCGAAGGCTCCCCATGACGTCCACCCTCGTCGCCCGACGGGCCGGGACCGCGGTTGCCAGGAGGGCGGCGAGCAGGAGAACCACCGCGGCCGCGCCGAAGCTCACCGGATCGAGGACGCCAATGCCAAAGAGAAAGCTCTTCAGCAACCGGGTCAGCGCGATCGCGCTCGCGATGCCGATGGTGAGCCCGATGGCGGTCACGGCGAGTCCCCTCTGCAGGACGAGCCGGAAGATACCGGCCGTATCCGCCCCCAGTGCCATGCGGATGCCGAGTTCGGGCTTCCGGCGGCTGACCGAGTAGGCCAGCGATCCGTAGAGGCCGATCGCCGCGAGCAGCACCGCGATGGCGGCGAAGCTGCCGATCAGCAGCGCGTAGAATCGTGGTGCCGTCTGCACCGCCCGGATCCGGGCGGGAAAGCTGTTGAGATTCCGCAGCGGGACATACGGGCTGAACCGGGCCGCCGCCCGTCGCAGATCGGCGAACAATCCCTCCAGGGGTCGATCGGACCGAACCGCCACGTGAACCCACGGCCAGTCGGCCTGGGTGTACGGAACATACACTGCGGGTTGCCAGCCATCCTCGGCGCGGGTCTGCACGACATCACCGACGACACCGACGATCTCGAGTGTCTGGTAGCTGCCATCAGCGCGGAACCGGATCGTAAACCCGAGCGGTTCCCGCCCGCCGAGGTGTTCACGCACGAGCGCGCGGTTGACGACCGCAACGGGCGATGATCCGGCCCGGTCGGCGGATGTGAAGACCCGGCCCGCCACGACCGGAATGCCGGCAACGCTGAAGAAGTTCGGGGTAATGACATAGCCCGCGATGCCGGTCCGCTGATAGTCCGGCGGGTCCTCGGGGAGCAGCACCGCGGGGGCCCAGTTGGGCGACTGGAATGGCAGATTGGACGCGGCGGCAACACCGCGCATGCCCGGCACCCCGCGGATCTCGGACAGCAGCCCGTCCCACGCCTGCCAGGTCGCCTCGTCCGGGGGGGCACCGGGCCGCTTCAATGCCAGGGAAAATGCCGAGAGCCCGGCGGGCTCGAATCCGGGGTCCACCATGCTCACGCGCACGAATGAATTGAAGAGCAGACTGGCGCCCACGCCGAGCACCACGGCCAGCGCCAACTGGCCGCCTACCAGCACATCGCGCAACCGCCCACCGGGGTGTGTGGCGGTGGGGCCGCCACGCTCCCGGATCGCGGTGGCCAGGTCGGTTCCGGTGAGGCGCAGGGCCGGAACGGCACCAACCAGGATGCCGGTTGCGACGGATGCGAGGGCGGCGATCCCGATGATGCGGTAGTTCACCGCCACTTCGGCCAGTCGGGGGAAGTCCGCCGGGGCAACGGCGAGGAAGGCCTGAACCCCGCCGAAGGCCAGGGCCACACCCAGCAGGCCGCCGCCGAGTGAGAGGACAACACTCTCCAGCAGGATCCCATGGGTGAGCCGGCGGCGTCCGGCGCCGAGGGCGCGACGGATGCTCATCTCGCCCTGCCGGTCCAGCCCGCGCGCCAGCAGAAGGTTGGCGGCGTTCAGCGAGGCGATGAGGAGCAGCAGTGCGGCGGCGCCGAAGAAGATGATCAGGGTCCGCCCCGAGGCCCCCACCGTCTCATCCTGCAGGAAGTTGGCTCCGGCCCCGAAGTGATCCCCGTTCGGATACACGTTCCCCTCGGGAAACTCCTGCGCCAGGGCGGTCTGGACATTGTCGACCTCAGCGCGCGCATTCGCGAGGGTCGCCCCCTCCGCCAGACGGCCGAATACATAGAGGGACCGATTGCCGCGCTCGCGGTACCGCCGATCCGAGCCATTGAGCGGAATCCACAGTGCCACGTCGACCCCCATCACTTCCGGGGTGCGGAACTCCGGCGGCAGCACCCCCAGGATCGTGTATGGCGTTCCCAGCGTCTCCAGGCGGGCCCCGACGACACGGGGGTCGCCCCCGTAGCGGGTCTTCCATTCACCATAGCTCAGGACGACCAGCGCCCCGCTCTGGCCGATGTGGTCGTCGGGACGGAAGGTACGGCCCAGGAGGGGCCTGACGCGAAGGAGATCGAAGAACCCTTCGGTAACGCGCGCCATAGGGACAAGCTCGCTGCCTCCCTCCGCAGTCGGCATCAGCGCCGCGGTCGGCTCGGCCGCCGCCATGGCGTCGAACGATCGGGTCCGCTCCCGCCAGTCGGCGAAGTTGAGCTGGGATACGCCGGCGAGCGCCTGGAGGTCGGCCTTCTGATCAGCCCATTCCCGGCCGGGGAAGGTGATGCCCAGGGCGACGAGCCGGTCGGCGCCGTCATAGGGCAATGGGCGGACGATCACCGCGTCCACAATCGTATACAGGGTCGCGGTGGCGCCAATGCCGAAGCCGAGGGTCAGGATCACCACGGCGGCGAATCCGGGCCTGCGGGACAGGGAGCGCAGGGTGAAGCGGAGATCGGATACGAGCATGGATATCGACACGCGCTCTCCTTCCTGGGCGTCGAGCGTGTTCGGGGATTGAACCTGGCGCCGGCGGACGGCGGTGGGGCTCCACCACCACAGGACCGAGCGCATCGCATCGGAGAGGACGGTCCGCAAGGCCAGTTGAGGGTTGTGCGCCGCGAGCCGCCGGTAGCGTTCTTCGAGGTCCCCGCGGACGCACTCGGCGTCGGAGCCGGGAAGGAAAACGAAGAGAAGCCGGAGGAGAGGCGGCAGGCGGCGGGGGCGGGTCATGAATCCCGCCTCGCGGTCGGGCCGTGGGCCGCGAGCAGCGCCTGCAGTCGCGGCTGCAGGCCGCGGGACATGTCCTGAATGACGCGGGTCGCCCGGTCCAGCGCCGCGGCGCCTTCGGGCTCGAGCCGGTAGAGGCGTTTGCGGCGTCCACCACGCATCGGGGTCGGCTCGCCGACGTGGCTCGTTACCAGACCTTTCCCCGCGAGGCGATCGAGCGCGGTGTAGACGGCCCCGGTGGATACGGCCCGCCCCGTGCGCCGCTCGACCTCATCCCGGATGGGCAGGCCGTACGCCTCATCCTCGGGCAGGCTGAGCAGGGCGAAGAGCAGAAGTTGTTCGAACTCTCCCAGCGACTTTCCCATCCGGCACTCCGGGGTAGCGGGGCGGTTTCAATACTAATACAGCGTAGGACATATGGCAACGACCCGGCCACCACCACGAGTGGCATCGACCCCCAGAATGCCGGGGCCGCGGCTTCGCGCGAGTGACATCTTGTCCTCCCGCCTCTCCCGGTGCACCGTTCGAGTCCCCCTCGCCCGGAGCCCCAGATGCGCCGTTCTGCCCCCCTCCTCCTGCTGTTCGCCCTGCCGGCGCTGGTCCCCACCCGGGCCTCGGCGCAGGACTATGACGTCGGCCGGATCCGCACCCGCCTGGGGGAGATCCTGGTATACCTCCACCCCGAGACCCCCAACCACAAGGCCAGCTTCCTCCGGCTCGCGGCGGCGCACTATTGGGACAGCCTCACCTTCAACCGGGTGATTCCCGACTTCGTGGCCCAGGGCGGCTGCCCGGACACGCCCGAGGGGTTCGGTGGGTCGCCGTACAATCTGGCGCCGGAATTCAACGACAGCCTGCGGCACGTCTACGGCGCCTTCGGCGCCGGGCGGGACGACAATCCGGGGAAGCTCTCGGCGGGATGCCAGTTCTACATCGTGGCCAACCGGGCCGGGCTCAAGCGGCTCGACGGCAACTACGTGATCTACGGGCAGGTTATTCAGGGGATGAACGTCGTCGAAGCGATCGTTCATGAACCCCGTGACTCCGCCGATGCGCCGCTCACGCGGATCCCGCTCACGGTTGATGCACTCCGGATGACGCGGGAACAGCTGGAGGCGTACGGGTTCACGCCGAGGTAGGTCGGGAACGCCGCATGGGGAGATTGTATCCGGCCCCGACTCGAAGAGCGGGGCCGGACACAATGGGGGACGCGGGTCGGCCGCCTGGGCGTCGAGGTGAGGCGCTCGATGATGATCGTCGGCCAGGGGGTGCCCCGCGGTGGCCGTCTTACATCCCCCCGCGGCTCCAGGGCGGCACCACCCCGTTCGTGCGGGCATAGGCGATCATCTGGCCGAGGTGCTCGTGGGCGTGGGTGGTGAGCAGGAGCATGGCGCCGCGGTAGGTCATGTCCATGCCGAAGAGCCTGGTCGGCTTGTCGAGATCGGCGTCCGGCATGGCCATGATGGCGGCCCGGACGCGGTCGTTCGACTGCTTCAAGCGGGCGATGACCTGGGCCTTGTCCGTGGTGGAGTGCTCCAGATCGTTCTCGCCCTGCGTGGTCCCTTTCACTCCGACGGACGTGAGGATGTACTCGCCGGCGCCCGCAACATGCAGCAGAACCTCGCTGACGGAGCGCACGCCGTCGCCTGGACGCCAGGTGAACTTGTCCTGCGGGATCGCCTCGGCGAGCTGGATTAGCTTGTCGGCGGCCTCGTTGAACTGACCGAGGATCTCGCCGCGGATGCCCGCGGGCTGCTGCGCGAGGAGCGTGGAGGGGAGGCCGGCAGCGGCTACGATAACGGCAGCCAGAGCGGCGGTGCTGAGCTTACGCATGACATCACTCCTGTTGGGTTCAGAGTTCAGAGTGCAGAGTACAGAGTTCAGGGTTCAGAGTTCAGGACGGCGGCGCGTCGGCCGAAGCCTGGTTTCAGGAATTTTCCCCGGCTGAGCTCGTTCCGCGCATGAAAGTCAGATACAGAACCGTCCCGATGATACCCCCGGCCAGGGCATTGGCCTGAAGGACCCGGCCGAGGCCGAGGACGTCCAGCGCCACCGGTGCGTCCACCATCCAGCGGGTCGCATACAGCAGGCCCGTGCACGCGATGCTCCCATAAATCGCTCCACCGACGAGGCTTGGCCAGAAGTACTTCCCGTCGAGCAGAAAGGCGGCTCCCACGCCGATCGCCGCGAAGGTCGCGAGATGGAGTCCGGTATAGACGATCACCCCGAGGCCGAGCATGGCCAGGGAGCCCACCGAACCGGATGAACCCCCGCCGCGTGACCAGCCAAGCAGTGAGGACGCCAAGTCGACCGGAACCGCGAACGGCTGCAGATGGATGACCCCCTGGACAAGAAAGAAGGCGGCGACCGCCATTCCGGCGAGGAGGCCCGCAAAGGCTCCGGCCTCTACCCGCAGCAGGGATGCTTTCATGGCTGCCTCCGAATGGGGTCCGGTATCATACTCAGCCGTTCAGGCGACGACGACCGCGATGTGACTCGAGCGGGGCGGCGGGCCGGTCATGGCTTCACCTTCGCCGTGATATCCGCGAAGAAGTTCTCCACCAGCACGACTTCCTGTTGCGACTCCCGCGCGGGCCGCCGGATCATCACGAAACGACGATCCTCGGGTCCGACATCGTACTGTTGCCGGTTGACGGCGCTGGCGTAGACCGCCACCGGGAAGAGAGGGCGGGCACTTCCCGGTGCGAAGCCGGCGCCGGGGGAGACCGGGAGACTCATCAACCGGCCCCGACTCTTGAAGAACAGCTCCCTGCCGCTGTGGGCCCAGCGGGGCTCGGTGCCTCCCCCCTGGGAGACGGGATACTTGACCTGCATGTCCGGGAACGAGGCGACATAGACCTCCGAGCGGCCCGAGCGATCCGAGGTGAACGCCAGCCACCGGCTGTCGGGCGAGAGGGCGATCTGGGTATTGAAGCTGCTGTCCGAATAGATCATGGCGAGCGTAGTGTCGCCCTGAAGCCGCCGGGCATAGAACACGCCGAAGGAGGCCTGGTCGTCGGCCCGCACGATCAGCCACTGCCCGTCGCGACTGAATTCGGCCTCCCAGATCCCGACGTCCATATCGAGCAGGAGTCGCGGCGGTGTGCTGCCGTCGGCCGGGCTCTGGTAGGCGTCGTTGGCTCCGGCCTCGGACGCGGCGGCACTGGTGGTCGTGAAGGCGAAACTGCGCCCGTCCGGCGCCCAGGCCGGGCGCCAGCTTCCCAGGTCTCCGCGGGAGATGCGGAGGCGGGACCCGTCGGCGCGGCGCACCCACAGCCGGGTCACGTTCTCGCGCACGCTGACCGCGAGGCTCTTTCCATCGGGGGCAAGGGCCGGATATTCGAACGACCCCGTCCAGTCCGATGCGAACGGTTCCTCGGTTCCGTCCCGCGAGACCCACACGAGCCTGGACTGCCGGAGATCCTCCGTGCCCAGCGTGAGGAGCGCAAGGCCCGAGGCCGACATGGCGAAGCCGCTTGGGGCGACATTGTCCTCGATCGACACCGCGCCGGACGTGATGGCCATGCGGTCCGGGTCGAACCCGACCGCGAAGAGTCCGCCCTCGCGGCTGGTGTAGAGCAGGTGGCCGGTGGGAGAATACCAGCCGCCCGTGGCGTCGGGGATCAGGAGCCGGGTGGAATCATGGGCGATATCAAACGCGTAGACCGCGGATCCGCTGGCGCAGTTGCCGGGACAGCCGGTGAAGAGCAGCCCCTTGCTGCCGGGGAGGCCGGAGAGCGTCGAGGGGTCGTCCCGGTGGGCCGGATCCGCCCGGCGGATGATGGTCGCCGGTCCACCCTCCCCGGAGACGCGCGACAGCGCGCCGGCCGCATCGACAAAGACGACGGAGCCGTCATCCAGCCATGTCCCGATGGTGTACACCTCGTTGCCCGAAGACGCGAGCGGAATCGAGCCTCCGCCGGAGACCCGCACCTTGCGGACGCTGCCGCCGTGGGCGAAGTAGCCGATCCACTCGCCGTCGGGAGAGAAGAACGGGCCGGCTCCGCCCTCGGTGCCGGGGATCGGCGTGGCCCGGGCCTCGTTGCGGTGCTTGAGGAAGAGCTGAGTATCGTCTCCAGCCGAGTCGGCGAAGACGATGTTCGACCCGTCCGGTGAGATCGCGACCCGAAGCTCGATCCGTGGCGAGCTGGGGATCAGGAAATCCGGGTACTCCGCATTCCAGAGTATCACGCGCTGGCGGCCGGGAAGGGAGGGAGGGCCGGGACGCAGCCAGCCCCAGAGTGCCGCCACCCCGAGCAGCCCGGCCACGACCGGCCACACGAGTGTCGCCCGCCGGGCCGGGGCCGGCTCCGCGAGCGGCGCCCGGGTGGTTCGCCGGCCGGTGGCACCGCCGTCGGTAAGCGCGGCCGCGAACTCCGCCGCCGTGCCGTAGCGATCGGCCGGCAGCTTTTCCAGCGCCGTGAAGACCGCCGCTTCCACGCCGGCCGGTACGGTGTCCCGCCGGGCGGTGAGCGAGGCGGGTTTCTCGGTCATGACCTTGGCGACGATCGACTGCGCCGTGGGCCCGGTGAACGGCGGTTCGCCCAGCAGCATCTCGTAGAGCATCGCGCCGAGCGCGTAGACGTCGCTCCTGGGCGTGATCTCCCGCTCGCCCATCGCCTGTTCGGGGCTCATGTAGTGCGGCGTGCCGAGGGACATCCCGGTTTCGGTCATCCGGGTGCCGCCGTCGCTGCGGCTCACCGCCAGCGCGATGCCGAAGTCGGCCACCAGGGCCTGACCCTCGTGCAGCAGCACGTTTTCCGGCTTGATGTCGCGATGTACCACGCCATGGCGGTGGGCGTAATCGAGCGCCCCGGCCACTTCGCCCGCGATCCGCACCGCATCGGCGATGGGCAACTGTTTGTCGCGGGACAGCCGGTCACGCAGGCTCTCGCCTTCGATGAACGGCATCACGTAGAAGACGAACCCGTCGGCCTCGCCGCTGTCGAAGAGCGGGAGGATATGGGGATGCTGCAGGTTGGCCGTCGTCTTGATTTCGGTGAGAAACCGCTCGGCGCCGATCACGGCCGCGAGTTCCGGACGCAGGACCTTGAGCGCGACCAGCCGGTCATGCTTGAGGTCCTGCGCCAGGTAGACGGTGGCCATGCCGCCCTGCCCGAGCTCGCGCTCGATGCGGTAACGATCGGCCAGGGCGGCAGCGAGGCGTTCGGGGACGCTCATCGCACCCCGTCCACCGTGAAAAGCCGGGACATGTACGGGTATTCGACGAACGCATAACTGTGAGGGTCATCGGCCAACGTCAGAAAGCCGAGCCGCCGTACCCCGGTCGGATCCCGTGGCACGATGCTCACGAGTGAGGCGCGTGCGCCCGTCGCCGGATTGATCCGGTCGATCGACATGGCCGAGACTGCGGATGGGTTCGACCAGGCCCAGATATCGCGTCCGTCCGGGCTCCACCGGATCGGTACGTCGGTCGGGCGGAAGCCGTGCGCCGGCGCAGGCGGGCCGCCATCGGTGGGATAGATGACGAAGCGGTCCGCCTTCCCGAGCATGCGGCTTCCATCGGGCGAGAGCCAGATCCGG
The DNA here is from genome assembly GCA_050183505.1 of Gemmatimonadales bacterium. Taxonomy (GTDB): domain Bacteria; phylum Gemmatimonadota; class Gemmatimonadetes; order Gemmatimonadales; family GWC2-71-9; genus JBFXBG01. The sequence goes on from JBFXBG010000030.1 coordinate 24,053, forward strand.
GAGGTTCCCGGGGGCGTCACCGGGGTGATGGTGCCGCCGGGAAGTGCCGCGAGGTAACAGCGCGACGCCTGTCCTGCCTCCGCCCCACAGAAGACGACCGTGGTATCCGTGCCGGTGACCCGGATCGCGCCATATGGTCCGAGCGACCGAAACTGGCCCGAATCGACGCGGCGCGACGAACCGGGACCCGTTGGATAGAGCATGACCTTCGGAGGAGCGCTGTACACGAGGGCCAGCACCAGGCCGCCGTCGGCAGAGACAGCTATGGGTCCGCCCTCGCCGAGATGAACCGGAGGCGAACCATCCATGCTGCGCCACAATACCGTGTAATAGGGCCCCCCGAATCCGCTCAGGTCCGCGAATGCCAGGTGTCGGCCATCCGGACTGATCACCGGCGCACTGGAGAGGTCGCGCACGCCCAGGGTTCTCTCTCCGGAACTACCGGCCCCCCGCCCAACCACCACGTAACGTGTTTGGTCCTGCGTCACCAGGAGGCGGCCGGCCGGAGAGATGTCCTGCACGATCAGATCGCCGGGACCGGAGAGCACCAGCCGGTCGCGTCCCGATCGGTCCAGCTCCCGCGGCTGATAGGCATTCGCCTGTTGCGCGCCGGCGGCGGAATACAGGATACTCCTGCCGTCCGGTCGCCAGGCGACGCCCTCGAGGCCCCAGGATTCAGGGGAGCGCGCCACGGTTTGGCCGGTGCGGTCCACGATCACGGCGGCACCACGGTCGTCATACTTCGCCGGATGTTCGAGGTACGCCACGGCATCGCCGGATGGCGAGACCCTCGGGTCCGAGAGATACCCCGGTGACCGCACGAGTACGGTGCCCACGGGGTACTCGAGCAGATCCGTGCCGGCGCTGTCGCGGATCACGGCCAGGCTGGTGTCGTCGGGCGCCCAGTCGGCTTCACGCACGCCGGCGGCCAGCTCGCGTGGCGCCTCGGTGCCGAGCGACATCGTTGCGAGCGTTCCCGTGAACAACCGGTGAGCCACATAGCTGGCATGCGTAAGGATCGCGAGCCTTCCGGCTCGCGACACACTCAGGAGGTGCGTCGAGTCGGGCCCGATGGGAGTAGGATCGGGATGGTCGGACCGGATCACGAAGAGCCGGGGGGTGAGCCCCACAGCCGGCATGGCATCGAATATCAGGGTCTGCCTGTCGGGGGCGAAGCGGGCATTGAAAATCGACTGCGATTCGAAGGTCCATGGCTCATAGGTCGCCGTGGACAACGCGGACGCTCGGCGGTTCGCTGTCACCGCCAGGGCGGCCCCGGCGACCACCAGCACGGCGGCCGTCCACGACCAGGGGCTCCGGATCCAGCTCCGGAAGCTGCGCAGGTTGCCGCCCGCGACGCGGGCTTCTTCGACGGCCGCCGTCGTGGTGAAGTGGGGATCCGCCAGCGCCTCGGCGAACGCCCGCGCCGAGTCGAACCGGTCGGCCGGCACCTTTTCCAGCGCCTTCGCCAGCGCCGCCGCCACATTCGAGGGCACGGTCTTCCGGAGCCGCGTCACCGGTGCCGCCTCCTCGGTGACGATCTTCATGATGATCGCCTGGGCCGAAGAACCGGTGTGCGGAGGCTCTCCCGTCAGCATCTCGTACAGCACGCTCGCCAGCGAATAGACATCGCTCCGGCCGGTGATCTCCTTGTCCGCCGTGGCCTGCTCCGGGCTCATGTAATGGGGTGTGCCGAGGCACATCCCCGTCTCGGTCATCCGCCCGCCCGCCGCCGCCGAGAGTGCCAGCGCAATCCCGAAGTCCGCCACCATCGGCCGGCCATCGTGCAGCAGGATGTTCTCCGGCTTGATGTCCCGGTGGATCACCCCGTGGCGGTGGGCGTAGTCCAGCGCATCGGCCACCTCGGTGGTGATCCGGACCGCCTCGTCGATGCCAAGCTGGGTCTCCCGGTTGAGCTTGTCGCGGAGCGTCTCGCCCTCGATGTAGGGCATGACGTAGTACAGGAAGCCGCCGGCCTCGCCGGAATCGAAGAGCGGCAGGATATGCGGGTGCTGCAGGGCGGCGGTGGTCCTGATCTCGACGACGAACCGCTCGGCGCCGAGGACGGCGGCGAGTTCGGGCTTGAGGACCTTGATGGCGACCTGGCGGTCGTGCTTGAGATCCTGGGCGAGGTAGACTGTGGCCATGCCGCCCTGCCCGAGCTCGCGCTCGATGCGGTAGCGGTCGGCCAGGGCCGCGGCGAGACGATCAGGCACGCTCACCGTCGCAACTCCGGGTATTCGGCGAGCCAGTTGTCGATGCGGACGATCTGCGGCGATCCTCCCGTCGCAATCATCACGAACCGCTGGCCGTCGGGGGAGACGTCGTACTGCTGGTGAAAGGCGGTGACCAGCCGGAACGGGGTGACCGAGAAGAGGGGCCGCGGTGCGCCGACCTCGAGCTCCGGGCGGGTCCGCACCCGTACCGCCATCAGCTGATTCTCGGGCCCCAGAAAGAAGAGTTCGCCACTGCCGGCAGCCCACCGCGGCTGCGTGCCGCCGCGGACCGAGACCTTGACCCGGCGGTCGTTCACGTTGGGAAAGGGGCGCAGGTACACCTCCAGCGTGCCCGACTCGTCGGAGACGTACGCCAGCCAGCGCCCGTCAGGAGAAAACACCGGGGTCACGTCGCTGCCGGGCGAGGTGACGACGGGCAGCCGTGACCCGGTGCCATCGGCGTGGATGGCATAGATGTCGGCGCCGTTGGCTCCCTCGACCGATGTCCGGAAGACGATCCACTGCTGGTCGGGAGACCAGATGGCATGCGCAATCCCGCGGGGATCGTCGGCCACCGGGGTCAGCCCGCCCAGGCCGTCGTCGCGCACCGACACGACCGAATCCTTGTTCCCAGCCTGGTAAACCAGCAGGGCCCTGCCATCGGGCCGCCATTCGGGTCGCACGTACGTGTGGGTATCATCCTGGCGAATGATCCGTGCCGCGGGACCGAGGTCCAGCTGCTTCACCTCGATGGACTGCATCGTCGAGATCGCCAGTCGACGGCCATCGGGTGACAGCCTGGGAGAGTCGGCGAGCGCGGTGCGCCAGTCGGGATCGATCTCGCGTCGCACGCCGGCACGGTCGACCCAGTAGACCCGGGTGGTCGACCCGGCATCCCCCCAGTAGACCATCGTGCCGGAGGCGGAGAAGGCGACATTGGACAGGTTCAGGCCGGTCCGCTCGAGGGCCGGAGTGACCTGCACCGGCTCGCCGATCGTTTCGAGGCGATCCGGATCGAACCGCACCGCGTGGATCACGATCCCGTCGGGCGAGAACAGGAGGATCGATCCATCGATGAACGCCAGGGGCTGACCGTCGAGGAGGCGACGGGTCTCCCCGGATCGCAGGTCGAGCACCATCACGGTGAGCGTCCCGGAGCCGATCTGCCGGCCGTAGAGCACGGTCCGTCCGCCGGGAAGCGGCACCGGGGTCCGGTCACTGATCTGGGTGCTGTCGGGATGGGAGGTGAGCGTGTCGACCGGACCGCCGTCTTCGGGAATCCGGAGCAGCGACCCGAGCCGGGAGTAATAGATGTAGCCGTCGTCACCCCACGCGGCCCCGACGTAGACGGAATCGGCGACCAGAACCCGCTTCGGCCCGCCGAGGACCGGCATCGTTTCGAGGGAACCATTGAGGAGAAAGGCCCGCACGAAGAGCAGCCGCCGGCCGTCAGGGGAAAAGGCGGGCCACTTGGCCTGCTCGGTACCGGCGATCCTCGTGGCCTCGAGCTGGTCGAGCCGCTTCAGGGCCAGTTGGGATTGTCCACCGGAAACGCTCGACGTGATGTACACGAAGTCACGACCATCGGGCGAGAGCCCGAACGCGCGCCCGACCCCGGTCAGCGGTGCAAGCGTGTCGCTGAAGTAGAGATACTCCTTCCGGATCTGGTCGGGTGACGTCGCGCCCCCCCCGGTCGCGAGCAGGGTCCAGCTGCCGAGCACGGCAAGCGCCACCAGCGCCGTGATACTGCGCCAGTCGCGGAGCCACTGGGCACCGGTGGCGCGCCTGGTGCGCCCGAAGCCCGTGAGCCGCCGGGCGGCGCCCCCGTCGCCGGCCAGCGCGTCCGCGAAATCCTTCGCCGAGGCAAAGCGGTCGGCCGGAAGGCGCTGGATGGCGGTGTGGATCGCATCCTCGACCGGCGGCGGGACGGTGGCGCGATAGGTGGTGACCGGCTCGGGTGTGGCGGTCATCACCTTGGCGATGATCGACTGCGCCGTGGGTCCCGAGAAGGGCGGCTCCCCGGCCAGCATCTCGTAGAGCACGCAGCCCAGCGCGTAGATATCGGTCCGGGCATCGAGATCCCGCTCGCCCATCGCCTGTTCGGGCGACATGTACTGCGGCGTGCCGAGCGACATCCCGGTCTCGGTCATCCGGGAGCCGCCCTCGGACTTGCTTACC
>JBFXBG010000031.1:0-27743 GCA_050183505.1 Gemmatimonadales bacterium
GGCGTACTTCGGGAAGGGCACAGCGCGGCGGCAACCGTATTGATGGAGCGGGGCCTTTCGGCGGAACGGGTTCGTGCGGAGGTGGTGCGGCTGCTTGGCACTGACAGTTCGCAGGGGCCGAAAGGACACGCGCCCTCTGCACCTGCCGGACTACCCTTCCCGCGAGGTAAGCCAGCGACCCGCACGGGTGCCCGACTGGCGCTGCTCCTGTCGATCATTGCCCTGCTGGTCGCTCTTACCGCGCTGGTGCTCGCCCTGGCCAATCAGCGGTAAGGGTGCCGGGGCCGGCCGGCCGGCCGAAGGTCGTCCGCGGCCTCAGGCGAGTCAACGGGGCTCGGCCCCGCACCAGGAGGCCTCCCGGGCCACCCTTGCGAAGCGGCGGGTGAGAGACATACTCACCAAATGAAGAGAAAGACGGCAGGCCACCAGTCCCCGGCGTAGAAGCCAACACGCCTGTGAGGTAGCATGAACGCCGCGGTCAAGACGCTGACTGGCCGACCCCTCTTCGAGCTTCTGCTCGCCCTTGACGGAATCGAGACTCCGTTGCTCCCCGTGGAACGACCCATGGCACACATACCCAAGCATGGTGGAAGGGACGGAAGCAGCCGTACCGGGCTGGAAGGTTACGATCTGTACCTGAGCCGGCGAGTCGGCGACACATGGAGCCGCGCCGTTCCACTCGAGCAGGTCAGCTCCAGCGCGGCTGACTTCAATCCGAGTGTGTCGCCGGACGGCCTGTTGGCTCTACTCAGCAGCACCCGGGCGCTTGCTCCGCCGGCGGCCCTCCGGCCGTCGATCGACCCGGCAAAGCTGGAAGGGATCGGCAACGGGCAGGGCGACATCTACCGAATCGAACTCCGCCGGCTCGGTCTCCCGCCTTATTCCCAATCACCCGACGTGCGCACCATGGAACACAATACCTGAGCCTTACAGCAGCCCGGGCAACACGGTGGTCGAGAGCGGGGGATTCACCACGAAACACGCGAGGAAGACAGGTAAGGGATGACGAAGAAACATCGGATCTACACTACGAGCGTCTCCAGCGTCTATCCTCATTACGTTGCCAAGGCGGAGAGGAAGGGACGCACGAAGGCAGAAGTCGATGAGATCCTCCGCTGGTTGACCGGATACAGCCAGCACACGCTGGAAACCCATCTGGAGAACCGCACGGACTTCGAAACCTTCTTTGCGGAAGCTCCCCGAATGAACCCCGCGCGCACTTTGATCAAGGGCGTGGTATGCGGCGTCCGAGTGGAAGACATCGAGGAGCCAACCATGCGGGAGATTCGCTACCTGGATAAGCTGATCGATGAGTTGGCAAAGGGAAGAGCAATGGACACGATTCTGCGCGGGTAGTACGACTGGCGCACGCAGTCCGCCGGCCAGGCCACGACTGCGGCGTCAGCGAGTTCCCAACTGGCCCCGCCGCGCCCGCTTTCCAGGAGCCAGCGCGGCCCAGGGGCGGTAAAGGGGCACCGCGGTCAAACCGCCGCCCGCTCCATATCCACCACCAGCGTCCTGAGCGCCCCCAGCACCACCAGCCCGCCTCCCAGCGCCACCATCGGCAGCACGAGGATCGCGCGCTCGATCCCGAAGCGGTCCGACAGCATGCCCACCAGCGGGAACGCCACGGCGTCTCCGGCAACGTGGATGAACATGACGTAGGCGCCGATGACGGTGGCGCTGATCCGGGGCGGCGCCACGTCGAAGATGACCGCCGCCATGGGGCCGTTGTACCAGGTGAGAAAGAAGAACGCCGCGCTGAACACCGGGACGAAGATGGCCGGGTCCCTGAGCGTCACGAGCCAGATGGCGAGCGGCGCGCCGATCACGATCCCCGCGACGCCGGTGATGACCCGGCCCGTGGGGATGGTCCGCCGCAGCACGTCCGCCATCCAGCCGCCGAAGAGCGTCCCCGCCGTCCCGAAGATCAGGCCCCATTTGCCCAGCAGCACCGCGCCCGCGGTAGTGGAGAGCCCCAGCGCCCGGTTCAGAAAGGTCGGGGCCCACCCGACCATGCCGTTGATCCCGAACGAGATCAGCGCCCCGCCGATGAAGATGTATACCAGCGTCGGCGTGTTGAGCACGCTCTGGATCGCGCCCCACAGTTCCATCACCGCTCCACCCATGTCCTCCATGGCCGGGAGCGGGGTCTCTTCCGGCAGGCAGGCGCGGATCTTCTGGACCCAGATCCAGATGTTCCAGGCGACGCCGAGCCCCAGTGCGGCGGCGAAGGCTCCTACATCGACCTGGGAGTTGGCCTGGTAGCGCCCGTCGAGCACCAAAAAGGCGACGGCACCGATCGCCAGACCCACCAGCGAGGGCGCAAACATCCGCCCGAGCGAGGTGAGCCCCAGCCCGAATTCCTCGAGCGAGCTCCGCAGGGAGACGGCCTTCGGTTCCCGGGTCGGGTCCCGGAGGCGTGCCACCAGCGCGGCCAGCGCGAAGCCCGGCAGGCCCACCGTCATGAAGGTCACCCGCCAGCCGTACAGCTCGCCCAGTTGGCCGCCCAGCCAGATCCCGAGCACGCCCCCGACCGCGATGCCCGCGGCCAGGATGCCCATGGCCAGGGCCCGGCCCTTGGGGTAATAGTCCGCCACCAGGGATTGTGAGGGGGCGTTGCAGGCGGCCTCGCCGATCCCGACCGTGGACCGGCAGAGGAAGAACTGGGGGAAGGTCGTGACCAGCCCGCCGATGGCGGTGAAGGCGCTGCGCACGGCCGTGCCGGCGGAGATCACCGCCCGCCGGGAGCGGAGGTCTCCCAGCATCCCGAACGGCAGCGCCGCCAGCGAGAAGATCAGAATCCGGGCGGAGCCGAGCCAGCCGAGCTGCGCGTCGGTCAGCCCCAGATCGGCCTTGATCTGGCCGAACAGGGCGAAGATGACGTTGCGGTCGAGATAATTGAGAACGTTGACGAGCGTCAGCAGGCCGAGTGCGTAGCCGGCGTAGAGAGGCGTGCGGGCCGGAGCCCGGGCTTCAGTCGCCACGGGCCCCCGACGCTGCGGTGGCTTCCCCGGCCCGCTGATCCCGGAATTTGAGCGCGGCGCGATACTCCTTCATCAGCCGGTCCATCATCGCCTCGCGCCGCCGGTAGAGACGCTTGAGCGGGCGGGGATCCCGCCGGGCCCGGGCATAGGCCACGAGCAGAGGCAGCGTGATGGTGTTGTCTCCGTAACAGACCACGGTGCTCGGCAGCATGTCCGGGTCGATCTTGCCCCAGCTCACCGCCTCGGCCGGCGTGGCGCCGCTCAGGCCGCCGGTGTCCGGCCGCGCATCGGTGAGCTGCAGGAAGTAGTCGTGCCCCCGCTCGTCGATGCCCAGCACCTCCTGGATCTGCGGCTCGGTCTGCAGCAGGAAATTCTTGGGGCTGCCACCGCCCACGATGAGGCAGGCGCTCTTGCCCTCGCTGCGCTTCGCCTCCAGCACGATGGCCGCCGTCTCGTTCACGTCGGCACTGACATCGAACCTGAGCTTGCTCCCCGCCAGCGCCTGCTCGGCCACGTTCATGCCGATCGAGCTGTCTCCCGGTGAGCTGGTGTAGATCGGTACCTCCAGCTCGTGGGCCACGGCCAGCACCGAACGCCGGGTGAGCCCCAAAGTCCTTTCCCGCTCCCGCAGGTATCCCCCCAGGAGATAGTGATACTCCGCCGTGCTCATCGGCCGCTGGAATTCCTCCCGCGCCGAGACTTCCCGGACGAAGGCGTCGGTGGAGAGGAGGACCGAGTAGTCGAAGAAGACGTCGTAGATCCGGACGACGCCCTTGTCCCGCAGCTCCACGTCGTCGGCGAACGGCGTCCCCTGGTGCATGGCCAGGCCGAGCCCGAAGTGGGCGTCGTGGTACAGATTGGCGCCGGTGGAGATGATCCAGTCCACGAACCCGGCTTCCAGCAGCGGAATGATCGAACTCATGCCCAGCCCGGCGGGGGTCATCGCGCCGGTAAGGCTCATCCCGACCGTCACGTCGGATTCCAGCATGCGCTGGGAAAACAGCAGGCACCCCTCGCGCAGCCGGCCGGCGTTGTAGGCCAGAAAGGCGTTGTCGATCAGGTCGGCGGCCGTCTCCCGTCCGGTAATGCCGTCCGGATTGATGCGCCGCCCGCGCAGGTAGTCGGCGGAGGATCTGGGCATTGTCGGGCCTCAGGTTCGGGGATCAGGGATCAGGGACCAGGCCCCACCCCACTCTGCACTCTGCACTCTGCACTCTGCACCCTGCACTCTGCTCTATCCCTCCCCTGCCAGGTCCCGCTGCCGCTCGAGGATGATGTCCGCCGCCGCCTGGGGCGAGTCGACCACGTGCAGCAGCAGCAGATCCTTCCGGTCGATCTTGCCTTCCCCGGCAACGGTGCCCTTGAGCCAGTCGAGCAGGCCTCCCCAGTAGGCCGATCCGAACAGGACCACCGGGAAGTTCTTCACCTTGCCCGTCTGAATCAGGGTCAGGGCCTCGAACAATTCGTCCATCGTGCCGAATCCGCCCGGAAACACCACGAACGCGATCGAATACTTCACGAACATCATCTTCCGCACGAAGAAGAACCGGAAGTCGATGCTCCGTTCGACATACTGGTTGGTGCCCTGCTCGAACGGCAGCTCGATGTTGCAGCCGATCGAGAGCCCCTGCCCCTCCACCGCGCCCTTGTTGGCGGCCTCCATGATACCGGGCCCGCCGCCGGTGATGATCGGGAACCGGGCCTGGGCCAGGAGCCGGGCGGTCTCCACCGCGGCGGCATACTGCGGGTCAGTCCGCTTGGTACGGGCCGAGCCGAAGAAACAGACGCCCTCGAAAATATCGGCCAGCGCGTCGAAGCCCGAAACGAACTCCCCCATGATCCGGAACACCCGCCACGGATCGGTCTTCCGCAACGCGTCGGGACGCTCGACGGACTCCTTGCCGAGAAGCGCTTCGTCCTCGGTGGGATGCTTGTGCTCGCCGCTCCTGCGCGGGGTATCGGTCACGGTGGTTCGCTCGGCTGAAACGGGGGGAAATATACTAGGGTCACCGGAGGCCGGCCCCGGGGACAACCGAAGCCGCGGAGGCGATCCGCTCCCCGGGAGGAACCATGCCGAAGCCGCCTGTCATGTCCACCGGTTTCCGCGGGCCCGGCGGCCCCGCCCTTCCCTTGACTCGGCGCCACCATCCCTCGACCATTCGACCCAGCCCATGACCTGGCTTTCCCTCACCACCCGGCTCTTCCTCCGCGCCGCCGTGAATCCGCGCCTGGCGGTGGATCTGCTGCGCACGGCCTGGGCCTTCCGCCGCCGGCGCTGGTGGACTCGCCCACCCTTCCTCCCGCTGCCGGATCCGGTATACCTGCGGTGGAGGATGTACACCGCCTACGGGGATGAGCAGGCCGTACCGCCGGTAAGCGATGTCATCCGCTTCGCCCGGTGGCGCCGGGAGGTCATGCATGTCTGAACCCGCCACCCGGCCGCGGTGGCGCAGCGCCCCATGACCAGCGGCCCCACTCCCCGCGTGGTTATCGTCGGCGCCGGGTTCGCCGGGATCTACGCCGCCAAGGGCCTGGCCCGGGCGCCGGTATCGGTCACGGTCATCGACCGGACCAACCACCACCTGTTTCAGCCCATGCTCTACCAGGTGGCGACGGCCGCCCTGAGCCCGAGTGAGATCTCGTCCCCCATCCGCTCGGTCCTGCGAAGCCAGAAGAACACCCAGGTCATTCTGGAAGAAGCGGTTACGGTAGACACCACCGCCAGGACGGTTGGTCTATCTGATGGTAGTAGTATTGGCTACGACTATCTGATCATCGGGACCGGGGCACGCCACGCCTACTTCGGCCACGGCGACTGGGAAACCCTGGCGCCGGGGCTCAAGAGCCTGGAGGATGCCCTCGAAATCCGCCGCCGGATCTTCCTGGCGTTCGAGGCCGCCGAGCGCGAAACCGACCCCGACCGCCGGCAGGCGCTGCTCACATTCGTGGTGGTGGGCGGCGGGGCGACCGGGGTCGAGGTGGCCGGGGCCCTGGCCGAGATCAAGGAATACGTGCTGCGGCGGGACTTCCGGCGGATCGACCCGCGGGACGCGACGGTGGTCCTGGTCGAGGGCGGGCCCCGGCTGCTGCCCAGCTATCCTCCGGAGTTGAGCGAGAAGGCCAAGCTGACGCTCCGCCGGCTCGGCGTGCAGGTCCGGACGGAAACGATGGTGACCGGTATTCAGGAAGACGACGTCCGGGCCGGCGGCTGGACCATTCCCACCCGGACCGTCATCTGGGCCGCCGGGAACCGCGCGAGCCCGCTCCTCAAGTCTCTCGGCACCGAACTCGACAAACAGGGGCGGGCGATCGTCACGCCCCAGTGCACCCTCCCCGATCACCCCGAGGTGTTCGTACTGGGTGATGCGGCCGCGTTCAAGGATCCCGACGGCCGGCTGCTCCCCGGCATCTGCCCCGTCGCGATCCAGCAGGGGAAGTACGCCGCCCGGGCCATCCGGCAAGCCGTCGCGGGCAGAGAGACCAGGCCGTTCCATTACGTCGACAAGGGCCAGCTGGCCGTGATCGGCCGCGGCCGCGCGGTGGCCGACCTGGTGCGGCTGCGGTTCAGCGGGTTCCTCGCCTGGCTGCTGTGGATCTTCGTGCACATCTTCTTCCTGATCGGCTTCCGCAACCGGGTCGTGGTGATGTTCGACTGGGCGTGGTCATACCTCACGTTCAAGCGGGGCGCCCGGCTCATCACCGGCACCTTCAAGGCCCAGTCCGAAGAAGCGTCATGAGCCCCGCCGGCGGGCGGAGGGCCGCGGATCCATGACCGCTCTCACTTCCGACATCCTTCAGGCCGAAGCCCGGTCCCTGGGCTTCCTCGCGTGCGGTGTGACGACTCCGGACCCCACGCCGCACGGAAACTTCCTGGACCGTTGGCTGGCGCGGGGGTACGCCGGTACCATGCGCTACCTCCACCGCCAGGCCGCGAAACGCAAGGATCCCCGGCGCATCGTTCCCGAGGCACGATCGGTGGTCGTGGTTCTGGACAATTACTATCCGCCCGGGTTGACGACCGCCGGCGCGGCGGTGCCGAAGGTGGCCCGGTATGCCCGGGGAACGGACTACCACCGGACACTCGGGGACCGCCTCGAGCGGCTGGCGGCGTGGCTCCGTGGACAGGGCGCCGCCGTCGCCCGGTGCTATACCGACGCGGGACCGGTGCCCGAGCGTGAGCTGGCGCAGCGTGCGGGGCTGGGATGGATCGGCAAGAACACCATGCTGATCCGGCCCGGGGCGGGATCGTTCTGCTTCATCGGTTCGGTGTTCACCGATCTGGTGATCACCCCCGACGCGCCGTTCACCACGGATCACTGCGGGACCTGCACCCGCTGCCTGGAAGCCTGCCCCACCGGCGCCATTCTCGAGCCTCACCTGCTGGACGCCACCCGGTGCATTTCCTATCTGACCATCGAGCACCGGGGCCCGATCCCCGAAGATCTGGTTCCCCGGCTCGAGGGCTGGGCCTTCGGATGCGACATCTGCAACGAGGTGTGCCCCTGGAACGTCCGATTCGCCGAACCCACTTCGAATGCGGACTACGCCCCGCGGCCCGATCTCGATCGGGCCGGCCCGGACTTCTTCGAACGGATGTCGGAGGAGGAATTCGACCGCCGCTTCGGCGACACCCCGCTGGAGCGGCCGGGGCTGGAGGGGATGCGGAGGAACTGGAGGGGGGCAAGGAGTGAGAAGTGAGAAGTGAGAAGTGAGAAGGGCAGGAACGCCGACACCCCAATCGGATTTCGACCTCCAAGGACTTCTCACTTCTCACTCCTCACTTCTCACTTTTATCTTCTCCTCCATGTCCGCCTCTCTCTACAGCATCGCCGTGTTCGTGACCGATCTCGACCGGGCCATCGGCTTCTACCGCGACACGCTGGGCCTGCCGCTGGTGAACCGGGGCTCCTTCGGAGCGGAGTTTTTCGATGTGGGGACCCGGCTGAGCGTGCATCCGGCCGTGCACGCCGATTCCCGGGCGCTGGTCGGGCGGCATACCGGCCTGACCCTGCACATACCCGACATCCTCTCCTACTGCGAGCGGCTTCATGAGCACGGGGTTCGCTTCCTGAACGAACCCACGCAGCAGTCCTGGGGCATCATGGCCATGGTGGCCGACCCGGACGGCAACGTGCTGGCGCTCTGGGAGGACCGGCTGCCGGAGGAAGCGAATTCCCCGGACGGTGGGGTGTGAGGCTGAGTGCGGCGGGCCTGGCGACGGTGATCGTCCTGGCCGCCTGCCGTGAGGCACCGAAACCGCCGGTGGCGAGCTTCGATCCGGGCCCGCCGCCGCCGACCCTGGCCGCGGGCGACAGCCTCTACCGGGCGCACTGCGCGTCCTGCCACGGCAATCTGGGGATGGGGACCGATGTCGGCCCGCCCCTGGTTCATGTCATCTACGAGCCGGGTCACCATGCCGATGCCGCCTTCATCCGGGCGGTCCAGCTCGGGGTGAAGGCCCACCACTGGCGGTTCGGCGACATGCCGCCCATGCCGGTCCTCAACCCGCCCGACGTGCTCCAGATCACGGCCTACGTGCGGTGGCTCCAGCAGCAGGCCGGCATCATCCGCCCCTGAAGCGGGGCTCAGGCCGCCGCGACGCTCTCGGCGTCCGCCAGCGAGACGCGCTGGTGGACGCCCTCCTGGATCATGCGGGTGAACGCCTTGACCAGGTCCGCGTTCAGTTCCTTTCCCGACTGCTCCGCCAGATAGGACAACGCCTTTTCCGGTGACCAGGCGTCCCGGTACGGCCGGTTGGTGCACAGCGCGTCGTAGATGTCGCAGACGTGGACGATCTGGCTCGCGTGGTGGCACTGGCGCGGGTACCGGAAGGTCGGGTAGCCGCCCCCATCCAGCCAGACGTGATGCTCGTAGGCCACGACCGCGGCCACTCCCAGCCCCCGTTCGCGCTCCAGCAGCAGCTGGGCTCCGTCCACCGGATGGCGTTGCATCACACCGCGCTCTTCATCCGACAGCTTGCCCGGCTTGGTCAGAATCTCCTTCGGAATCCGGACCTTGCCGATGTCGTGCAGCAGGCCGGCCACGCCGAAACTCCGGATCTCCGCCCGGCTCAGTTCCAGCTGTTCCGCCAGCCCCATGGCCAGCACGGCGACGTTGCAGGCGTGCGTGGTGGTATACTGATCGAAGCGCTTGAGCTCGAGCAGGGGGAACAGCACCTGCCCCTCACACCGCATGGTGGCGGCGAGCGAGCGGACGACCGACTCGACCTCGTGCATCGGAACGCGGTCTCCACCCTGGACGGCGGTATGGATCCAGCCTACGGCCTCCGCCTCTTCCTGCAGCGAGACGGCGAATCCCCCCAGCAGCGCCGCTCCTTCCTCGTACAACGGGGAACGCACGCTGGTGGTCCCGCGGACCCGGAGTGAGCCGTAGCGGATCGGCTGGGTGACGAGTTGCCTCGCCTCGCTCGAGAAATCCGGCCGGCCGGTGAGCCGGCGCCAGACCTCCTCGACGAAGCCCAGCCAGGACTCCATCGGCACCACCCGGTCGATCTCGATCCGTTCCACCCCGACCGCGGCCAGGCGATGGCCCCATTCCCAGCGTCCGACCTCCAGCAGCGGGTGGTCGCCGAGGATGGTTTCTTCGCCGATAAACGAGTATTCCACCGGCGCCTGCTCTTCCAGCAGTTCGCGGAGCCGGTCATAGGACGATTCCAGGGCCCGCTCCCGGGAGGGATGGCCTTCCTGGTACAGCCCCATGGTGGCCAGGGCCTGGCCGAAGGAAATGAGAAACTGGGCGGCGGTGCTCATCCGATGATCTCCGGTCCGGCCGCGGTGGCCAGTTCGATGTCACCCGACGTCCGGGCGAGACGCAGAACCTGCTGGGCCCTGGGATCGTCGTTCCAGGCCCGATTCAGAACCTGGAGTGCGGCGATCACTTCGGGCGCCTTCGAAACCAGGCGCAGGCGGCGCAGGATGCGGGTCCGGTAGGTCAGTCGCTCGATGAGCCAGTCCCGGACGTAAGGGAGATGGTACTGCTCCAGCAGCAGCATCCCGCGGGTTCGCAGGATGGCGGGCTGGCTCGGATTCCTGAGAATCGGCATCAGCCTGGGCAGCGCACCGCGCGGGAGGCCTTTCTGCGCCGCCTCCAGCCCCAGTTGCACCACCCGCGAATCCGAATCGGCCAGGGCCAGGAGAACGGCATCGTCCCTTTCCTCCGGCACCCGCAGCATCACCGACAGGGCCTGGAGCCGGACGGTGGATTCCTGGTGCTCTGCCCAGGGCGCGGCGCTGAAGCCTTCCGGGATCATGTCGCCCCGTGCCAGGAGCGCGAGCAGATTCCGCTGAATGTGCCACGGGACGTTGGGCAGCCGCTCCACCAGCGCGGCCGCCACCGACGTACCCAGCCCGGTGAGGCGCTCCAGAACCAGTTGTCGCGTGCCCGAGGTCTCCGACAGCGCCAGCACGTCCAGCAGCATTCCCACGCTCTCCGAGCCGATCCGTTCCAGCAGCCGGCGGCATCCGACCTGGTCCACCGGTTCGGAGAGCAGAATCCGGCGGCAGGTCTCATCGGCGGTGATGTGTTCCATCACGCGCTCCACTACCCGCGACCCGTCCGGAGCCTCGTCCAGCAGGAAGAAGAGCTGCTCCAGTTCCCGGTCTTCCAGCAGCATGTCGACCGCTTCGATCACCGCGTTGCCGGCGGCGTCGGTCTCCAGCGCGATCTGCAGCAGGCGGAGCGCCTCCTGTCCCGTCCGGGCGGGCCCGGCTTCGGCATCGGCCAGCCGGCTGGTGAGGTGCTCCAGCACCCGGGTATGATGGGCCGGGTTGGGGACCCCGGCATTCCAGTTCTGCAGCAGCTCCCGCACCACCTCGCGGACGTCGTTCTCGGCGTCGCCGCCGCGGCCGGCGCCCTGGGAGAGCTTGCGCAGCAGCCGCATCAGATGCCGGGAGATGTCCTGGTCGGTTCCCGCCGCGGACGACTTGACCAGGTCGACAACCGTATCGACCGGGAGCGTGTCCACCGCCTCCAGCAGCCGCTGCCGGCCTCCATGCACCGGATCACCGCCGAAAATCGAGATCAGGGCTTCCCGCGGAATCGAGTTCATCAGATCCCGAACCCGGGTATCCAGCTGGCCGCGGACCGAGTCGTTTGCCTCCCGGGCTTCACTGGCCAGGCGCAGGAGCAGGTCTCCCAGCCGCGCGCCGCCTCCGGTGCCGGCGGCCCGCCGCGCGATCGCGCTGGCCAGCCTGGCAGGCGAGCTCGTCTCTTCCTCACCCAGCTCCTGGGCGAAGACCGTGAGGGCGAGCAGCTGCCACACCCGATCGGCTTCGGCGGGTTCACCGTCGTCCAGGGACGGATCCCCATCGGCCAGTTCGAGCCGCTCGAAGGCGTGCGCCGACAGCCGGATATGCGCCCAGACCGGCATCTGCAGCCCATGCGCGGTCTGGATCAGCTCCCGGAACCGGCGCGGCTCCTGGCTGATGGCGTTCAACGCATCGGTGAGTTCGGAAACCGTCAGGCCCGCCTGCAGGACCAGCCCGCCGATATGCCGGCGGTGGAGCTTCCCGGCAAGATCGGACAGAAACGCGTCGCCGTTTTCCAGCAGGGAGTTGTCCAGCGTGAGCCCGTTGCGTCCCACACCGATCGACAGAGACCCGCCGTCGGCCAGGACCGGCTGGAGCGCCCGGATCACCGCCTCGTCCGCCGTGGCCAGAGCCGGGTGGGAGGGCGGATAGACCGCATGCTTGTGCAGCGCGATCGAAAGCTGAAGCAGGGCCACGATCCGGGGGTCGCTCGATCCGCCGGGCAGGCCGTATTCGGCGGTCGCCCGGGAGAAACGGCCCACCGCAGGGGAAGCGCTCATGACGCTCCCCCTCCAGGGATGCCGACTATCTCTCGGTTGCCGCGCAATCCGCCCGATCCAGGCATCGTCGAGGTTCCGTTCACCACTCGGTACGTGGCTCGTAAGTAACCGTGGGAATAGCAGTTAAAAGCCACCGCGGTTTTCAGTATTCGGTCCGCGGTATTTCGCTACGAATACACTGAGCAATCACCGGGCCAAATGACGGTAGCGTATTAAATGTCAACAGTTTATCGCCGGAGTTGCCTATAGAACTACTATTGGGTCGCAGCAGAAATTTCGGCCCGGGTGCAATGGAGCCGGGGCCGAGACCTCAACTCGGGGATGGATTCGCCTCGACCACGGCGGAAGCGTCCGCCTCCGGAATGGCTATCCGGGGCTCGAGCCGCCGGCTGCAGTTGGAAGAGCCGAAGGAGTCAGACGAGAGAGAGACTGCGGCGCGGGCCGGTCAGGATGAGCGCTTGCCGGCCCCGACGAGGGCGGCGATTCCAACGGATGTCACCGCGATGATGAGCCCGATCATGACGATGCGCCCGCCGGACTTCGTCAGGGTCCCGAGCGGGACCACGTCCAGAACGACCAGGATGGCGAGAAGGGCAAGTCCCAGAATGACGAGGCCGGCGGTCAGGCGCAGCACTCCGGCCAGTCCGCTGGAAGGCGGTCCCTGCTTGATCGGGTCAGTCATGGTCGCGCCGTCGGGTGGAGGGAGGGATTCTCATGCCGTCCCGCGGTACTAAACGCTGCCTCGCGTGTCGTTTCTGTCAACCCCGCCCGAGTGCCGCCGGACCGGCGTACCGCCGGATCCCGCCGGCCAGAGCCAGCAGCGTCAGCAGATACGGGAGCATGAGGAACAGCTGATACGGCACGGCCAGTCCCATCGCCTGAAAGACGAACTGGAGCGCCGTGGCGCCGCCGAAGACCAGGGCGGCCAGCACCACGCCCCAGGGATACCACCGGCCGAGCACGACGATCGCGATGGCCACGAACCCGCGGCCCGCGGTCATCCGCTCGGCGAACGTCCCCACCTGAGCCAGGACCAGGGCCGCCCCGGCGAGTCCGCCGAGGGCCCCTCCCAGCAGGACCGCGGTCAGGCGCACCAGCCGCACCCGGACGCCGGACGCCCGGGCCGCATCCGGCGACTCGCCGCTGGCCCGTACCGCCAGGCCCCATCTGGTGCGGAAGAGGAGCCACGCCAGGACCGGTGCCAGCACGAAGCCGAGGTAGGACAGGACCGGCTGATCGAACAGGCCCGGCCCCAGGACCGGGATGCGGCTCAGTCCCGGGATGGCATACGGCTCGAAGGTCCGCAGCCCGAGGCCGGCGCCTCCCGGTCCGTACACCTGCCGGTAGATGGCGCCGGTGGCGCCGACCGAAGCGAGGGTGATGGCGGTGCCGGTGATGATCTGGTCCGCGCCCAGGCCGAGGGCCACGACGGCGAACCCGCCCGAAACCAGGATCCCCGCTCCGATGCCGGCCACCGTCCCGGCCCAGGGCCCGGAGGCCTGACCGGCCACCGCGGCCGCGAGCGCTCCGGCGAGCATGGCGCCTTCCAGGCCGAGGTTGATGACTCCCGCCCGCTCACTCAACGTCTCTCCCAGCGCGGCGAGGAGCAGTGGCGTCGCGACCCGGACCGCGGCCGCCAGAAAGCCGGTCACGATCAGGGCCAGTGCCGGGGAGTCGAGCGCGGCGCTCTGGATCATGGCGCGCTCGCGTCCGGGTCCACCTGAAGCGGCTGCAGCCGGCGGCGGGCCAGTACATCGGCCGCGAGCACGACCACGATTACCACCGCTTCCACCACGTACACCGCCACCTGCGGGACGCCGGCGTCCCGCTGCATGGCCCCCGCGCCGGTTTCCAGGGCCGCAAAGAGTATTCCCGTCCCGATCACACCCAGCGGGTTCAGCCGGGCGAGCAGGGCCACCGCGATCCCGGTGAAGCCGTAGCCCGGCGAGAGGTTCTGGAAGAGCTGCAGTGTGACGCCCGAGACTTCCATCCCCCCGGCCAGTCCCGCGAGCAGGCCGGAGATGATCAGCGCGATGGCCAGCATCCGGGCGGTTGAGATCCGCCCGGTGATACGCGCCGCAAGTGGATTGGTGCCGACCGCCCGCAGCTGGAATCCCCAGAGTGTGCGGCGCACGACAAACGCTGCCGCCAGAGCCGCCAGGAGAGCGAGGACAATGCCGGCGTGCAGCTGGCTGCCGCCGAAGCGGGGCAGCTGGGCCGCGGCGACGATCGGATCACTCTGGGGGTATGCCTGCCGGGCTTCCTGCAGCGGTCCCTGTACCATCAGGCTCACCAGGGACTCGGCGACGAAGTTGAGCAGGAGCGTGGTGATCACCTCCAGCACGCCGAACCGCGCCCTGAGCCAGGCCGGCAGCGACACCCACGCCCCGCCCGCGGCAGCCGCGGCTCCCAGCGTCAGGGCGAGCGCGACCGGCCCTGGAAGGCCGCCGGCGTGGAGTCCGACCCAGGTTGCGGCGATCGCCCCGGCCAGGAACTGGCCCTCCGCGCCGATGTTCAACGCGCCGCCCCGGAAGGCCAGTGCGATTCCGAGTCCGATCGTAATGAGGGGGATCGCGCGGACCAGCGTGGCGGAGAAGATGGCATACCTGGACCCGAGGGCACCGCTCCAGAGCGCGGCCAGCGCCCGGGGGGCATCATACCCGGCGAGTGCCAGCCCCAGGCCCAGAATGGCAAGCCCGATGCCGACCGCCACGACGGCGAGCAGGAGCGACGCGGCCCGGGCCCGAAGCACGCCACCTGCCGGCCGGCCGCCCAGGGGACTCCCCACTATCCGTCCTGCAGGCCTTCGGGTGCGTCCGATCCGGGCCCGCCCAGCATCGCGAGGCCCAGCACTTCCTTCGCCGCATCCGCCCGCATTTCGCTGATCCTGCCGCCGGCGACGACCAGAATCCGATCGGACCACTGCAGGACTTCATCCAGGTCGTTGGAGTACATGAGAACCCCGGTTCCGCGGGACGCCGCCGACCGGAGCCGCTGGAAGACCGTCAACGCGGCGCGGAAATCCAGGCCCCGGGTCGGGTTCTCGGCAACCAGCACACCGCCCGGTGTACCGGGCTCTCCCTCCCGGCCCCGGAACATGGCCCTCGCCAGTACCAGCTTCTGCTGATTCCCTCCACTGAGCGTACCCGCCGCCGCGGCCGGGCTCGCGGCCTGAATGTCGTTTTCCACCATGACCGCGGCGGTCCGCCGGTCCGCCGCGTTCCAGTTCACCAGGCCCCGCCGGAT
The DNA here is from genome assembly GCA_050183505.1 of Gemmatimonadales bacterium. Classification (GTDB taxonomy): domain Bacteria; phylum Gemmatimonadota; class Gemmatimonadetes; order Gemmatimonadales; family GWC2-71-9; genus JBFXBG01. The sequence goes on from JBFXBG010000031.1 coordinate 15,061, forward strand.
CCAGGGCGCCTCGTGTCCCAGTCCCAGCGTCAGGTTCTCGGCCAGGGAAAACTCCAGAATCAGACCTTCCGTCGTGCGGTTTCCGGGAACGAACGCCACCGGGCCCCGGACCTCGAGCAGGCCTGAGGCCGGGCGAACGCGGCCGGCAACGGCACGAAGCAGTTCGCGCTCCCCGTTCCCTTCGATCGCCGCCACGCCCACCACCTCGCCCGGGAAGATCGTGAGCGATACATCCCTGAGGCCCGGGCCACGTCCGTCGGCGGGCGGGACGGTGAGATGTTGCGCCCGCACGGCCGCCGGCATCGTGGCATCGGATGCGCGCGGGGCTCCACCGGCCCGCGTGGCCCGGGCGGTTTCCGCGTCGATCATGTATCCCGCCAGGCGGCTTTCAGTCATCCCGGCGGCGGCTCCCGTGAAAGTCACCAGCCCTTTGCGGAGAACCGTGACCCGGTCGGCGAAGCCGAGCGCTTCGTCCAGCTTGTGGGTAATGAGGACCACGCCGGTCCCGCCTCCGGCCAGCTGCCGCAAGGTCCCGAGCAGGTCCTCCTTGTCCTGCGGGCCCAGCGCCGCGGTCGGCTCATCCAGCAGGAGGATTCCGACCTGGCCGGCCAGCGCCTTCACCACCTCCAGCCGCTGCAGCAGGGTGACGCCAAGATCGGAGGTCCTGGCATCGAGATCGAGCGCCAGGCCACTGCGGTCCAGTACCTCCCGCGCCCGCAGCCGGCTTTCCCGGCTGGAAGGCCGCCACCCCGCCGAGAGCGCGATATTTTCGAGAACGGTAAAGGCCGGGATCGAGGTGAAGTGCTGATGAACCATTCCGATGCCCAGCCGCCGCGCATCCCGGGGAGAAGCCACGCGCACCCGCTGCGCGTTGACCTCGATGGTCCCCTGATCCGGCTGCAGCAGCCCATAGGCGACATGCATGAGGGTGGACTTGCCGGCACCGTTCTCTCCGAGCAGCGCGTGGACTTCCCCGTGTGCCAGAGAGAAATCAACCCCGCGCAACGCGTGCACGGGGCCGAAGCGTTTCCGGATCCCTTGAAGTTCCAGTGCGCTCATTGCCTCATCCTGGCCGTCCCGGCCGTCCTGATCTCACATCCCCGTATCGTATCTGTGGAACTCCCAGGGCAGGCCGAACCGGGCCGACAGGTGCTCGGCCAGTGCCCGGACGCCCACGGTCTCGGTGGCATAGTGGCCGGCATAGATCAGGTTGACCCCCAACTCGGTGGCGTCGAAAAAGGTGTGGTGAGCGCCTTCTCCGGTAATGAACGTGGCGATGTCCGCCGCCCGCGCCTCTCCGATAGCGCTGCCACCGGCCCCCGTGATGACGCCCACCCGGGACGACCGTTCGGGACCGCCGGGGATGAGCCGCGCCGGCGCGCCCAGCAGGCCCTCCACCCTGGCCCGGAGCGCCTCGCGGTTTTCCGCCAGGCTCCCGGCCACCCCGATGGCCACGCCGCGGTGTTCTCCCCACCACGACTCGACCGGGATCCCGAGCCCACGGGCAAGCACCACGTTGTTCCCGCACTCCGGGTGAACATCGAGCGGGATATGGGCCGCGTAGAGGGCCACGCCGCGCTCGAGCAGAGCTGTGAGCCTGCGATACCGCCGGCCCGTCACGGGCAGGTTGCCGTCCCAGAACAGGCCGTGATGGACCAGCAGCAGGGTATCTGTCCCGAGCGAGGCCGCATGGTCGATCGAGGCCTGACAGGCGTCCACCGCCGCGACGACCCGGTCGACTTTCCCGGACGCGTTCTCCACCTCGAGACCGTTCACGGCGTTCGCGGAATCCGGGATCTCGCCGATCCGGAGATAGTCGTCCAGGTAGCGGACCAGTTCAATCAGGGTCGCCATCAGTGAGCCTCGCTCCGCGCCATGACCGGCCCCGGGGCCACCAGCGGATCGAGCGTACCCGCGATGATCGAATCCCGGGCCCGGGTCACCCCGGCCGACACCTCCACAGGCACCAGTCCGAGGAGCGCCGGATTCGGCCCATACCTGACAACCCCGCTCGACAGCCCGAACGACTCGACCTTGGGCTTGAACCCGCCCGACTTCACTTCCCGGCCCACCTGGAGAAACGCGCGGGGCAGATCGATGACCGCCGATCCCAGGACCCGCTCCGGCGCCAGGGCCGACTGATCCGCGTTGGCGCCGAAGAGGTACACGCCGGGGGATGTCCTGGCCGCCTGAAACAGGCCCAGGGCCGCCGCGTCGGCGTTGTGCGTCAGCATGTCCGCCCCGAATCGGATCAGCTGCATGGCGGCCTCCTGCCCCGCGGCCACGTCGTCGAAAGTGTTGAGATACACCGAACGGGTCTGGACGGATGGCCGGACGCTCCGCGCACCATTCACCCAACCCTCGTAGCCGAGCTTGATGGGGGGAAGTTCGATCCCACCCACGAAGCCGATGATCCCCGTGCGGGACATCCCGCCGGCGACCCGGCCCGCCAGATAGGTCGCTTCGTGCAGACGGAAGATGAGGGGCGAGACATTGCCGGCCTGCCGCTCCCCCGACGTGATGACGAACACCGTGCTGGGAAACCGGCGGGATACCCGCTCGGCCGCGGCCTGGAACTCGAATCCATGGCCGAAGACCAGGTCGTATCCTTCCGCCGCGTACCGCCTCAGGTTGTCCTCCTGCTCCCCCGGTGTGCGCGACTCCACCTGGCTCACCACGGCACCGAGCGAATCGCGGATCCAGAGGAGCCCGGCGTAGGCCCCGGAATTCCAGGCGGCATCCGAAATGGAGCCCGGCGTGACCAGCGCGACGCGGAATCCGGCGGGAGCCGGCTTGGCGCACGCGATAAAGAGTAGCGTCACGATACTGCCTAGACAGTGACGCAGCACCGGGCTAATGCGCGGTCCGTTTCGCTGCATTCGTCACGCCCTGTTCATCCGCAATGGCAATTGTTTCCACAACTTACACGCAGTTATCAACTATTGTGGGAAAGGAGCGGAACGGTAACGCGCCAGGGACCGGGAGGATACCCTGGATCGACCGGCAGATTCCGGGATACGGGCAGCGGTCAGTTGGCGACCTGCATCGGCTCGCGGTCCGTGGCGAGCGCGGCCTGGCCCATCCGGATCTCACCGTTCACCTGGCCCCCTTCGGCGATGGCCAGCTTGTTGGTGGCGATATCCCCGTGGACGACCGACGTCGCCTGCACTTCGGCTCGTTCCTCGGCCCGGATGGTGCCGCGGACTTCCCCACCGACCACGGCTTCCCGGGTGTCGATGTTGCCTTCGACCATCGCTCCCTGGGCCACGAGCACCTGCCTGGCGGCCCGGATCGACCCGTGCACGACGCCTTCGATCTTCACCACGCCGTCGGTTTCGATGTCGCCGGTAACGGTCATGCCCACGGCAATGATCGAGAGGCCCGCTTCCCCACCGCGACGCCGTTCCTCGCCCGGCCGCTTCGTCCCGCTTTGAAAGACGCTCATGCCTACTGTACCTCCTTCACCATGGACAGGGGGTCGATGTTTGATCCACCCTTGAGGATCTCGAAGTGGAGATGGGGTGCGCTGGACCTGCCGCTGTTGCCGCTGAGTCCGATGACCGTGCCTGCCTGAACCGAGGCACCCTCCCGCACCAGCAGCCGGGAAAGGTGGCCGTACCGCGACTCGTAGCCGTCGGCGTGAGCGATGGACACGAACTGGCCGTAGTCCGGATCGGCGCCGGCCCGGGTGACCTTCCCTCCGCCCGTGGCCCGGACCACGCTGCCGACGCGCACGGCGATGTCCAGGCCCTGATGACTCTCCTCGCCGCCGCTCTTGAGAATGCCGCGGGTGATGTATCCCGGTTCATCCAGCGGCCAGCGGGTGGGGACGGACGGTCCGGCGGCCGCGGCGGCTTTCATTCCGGTGACGATGACGGGGGGCGCGGTGATGGCGGGCGGCACCGCCGCGGAGGCGTTCGTCCCGGCGTCGGCACCGAGCATCTGCCGCACCCTGGCATACTGGTATTCGGCACTGTCGAGGGCGCTCACCAGATCACGGATGCGGGCATTCTCCGATTCCAGCCGGGAGACCTCGTTCTGGAGCCGCGGCACCCGGGAGGCGAGACGGTACACCGGTCCGTAGGCGATGAGCGCGGCGAGCAGGATCACGCCCAGTGTGATCGCGCCTCCGCCGGCGAGCCGCATGGCCCAGAGCGGGACTCTGATCTGCCGGGACGTGGTTTCCCCGTCCCGATGGAGCACGATGGTGTAGCCCGGCTGCTTCGTTGTCATCCGTCGAACGGCCGTCCCAGGATGATCTCCAGGATCCGGGTCAGGTCATCATTCGAGTAGTAGCTGATGGACAGAAGGCCGCGCCCCCGGCGTTTGGCCGTCACCCGGACATCCGTCCCGAGCCGTTTGCGCAGTTCGTCCTCGATCCGCCGGGCCGCCTGGGAGGCGGGGCTGGACGCCGGCGCCGCCCGGGGCCGGCGCGCCGGAGCACGGCCGCCCCGGACGCGTTCTTCGACCTCCCGCACCGACCATCCCTGGAGCGCGGCCTGTTCCGCCAGCCGTTCGATGGCCTTGCCGTCGGACAGGGCCAGCACGGCGCGGGCGTGCCCTTCCGAGAGGCGCCCCTGGTGGAGCATGGCCTGGACGGTCTCCGGGAGCTTGAGCAACCGGAGTGCGTTGGCGACCGTCGAGCGGTCCTTTCCGACCAGCCGGGCGACTTCGGCCTGGCTGATTCCGAATTCGTCGATGAGCCGGTGGTAGCTCTGGGCTTCCTCCATGGCGGACAGCTGGTCGCGCTGGAGGTTCTCGATGAGCGCGAGTGTCAGCAGGGTCCGGTCATCGACGTTCTTGATGACCGCCGGGATCTTCTGCCAGCCCAGCCGCTGGACCGCCCGCCAGCGCCGTTCACCGGCGATCAGCTGGTACGATCCCTGGCTCTCGCGCACGACGACCGGCTGCAGCAGTCCGGACGCCTGGATGGAGTCGGCCAGTTCCTGCAGCGCGCCGGCGTCGATCTCTCGCCTGGGCTGGTAGGGGTTGGGCCGGATGTCGCCGACCGGAAGCTCCAGCAGTTCGCCGGTCCGCTCGGCCTGCTCCCGGGAGACCGGGCCGAGCAACGCCTCGAGGCCCCGTCCCAGGCGGCGGGTTTCGCTCATTGACCGACCTCCGGCACCGCGTGGGCATCACCGACGCCGGCGCTCTCCACCCGCCGGAGCAGCTCCTGCCCCACGGCCAGGTAGCTCTTGGCTCCGATCGACTGGATGTCATAGAGCAGAATCGGCTTGCCGAAACTGGGGGCCTCCGCCAGCCGGATGTTCCGGGGAATGACGGTCCGGAACATCCGCTGATCGAAATACTCCTTGGCGTCCTGGGCCACCTGACGGCTCAGGTTCAGGCGCGAATCGTACATGGTGAGCAGGACGCCATCGATGGCCAGACTGGGATTGAAGTTCTGCTGGACCAGCTTGATGGTATTGAGGAGCTGGGAGATTCCCTCGAGGGCGTAGTACTCACACTGGATCGGGATGATCACGCCCTGGGCCGCGGTCAGCACGTTGAGTGTGATGAGGCCCAGCGAGGGAGGACAATCGATCAGGATGAACTCATAGTTGCCGGCCACGTCCTCCAGGGCGTGGCGGAGGGCCATCTCTCGTTCCGGCCGTTCCACCAGTTCCAGCTCGGCACCCACCAGATCCTGGGTTGCCGGAGCCACGTGGAGCGAAGGAAGATGCGCGTGCGGCATGATGATGTCCGCCAGCCGGCGGCCATCGATCAGCGAGTCGTAGAGCGAGAGCCGGATCTGGTCGCGCATGATCCCGACGCCGCTGGTGGCGTTGCCCTGTGGATCGGCATCCACCAGGAGGGTCCGCCGCTCGGCGATGGCGAGGGCAGCCGCGAGATTGACCGCCGTGGTGGTCTTCCCCACGCCGCCCTTCTGGTTCGCAATGGCGATCACTCGACCCATTTATCTCGTAATCACTTATTTTACAAGAATTTACGATGCCGCGTCCGGAGTGGATCTGGCGTGAAGGCTGGAGGCAATATCGCGACGTGCCAATGGTTTGTAAATGTCGCGTAATTTGGCTTTTTGGTACTGAAGTGCAGGGGGCGACAGGGGGAGGATCTGGGGGAATGGCGCCTGTTTCACGTGAAACAGGCGGAACCATGGCCTCCTGGACGTTTCACGTGAAACAGGCCGGCTCCGACGGTTCCGAGCGCCGCTGCCAGCGCAGAACCTCCAGCACCAGGCCCTGGATATCGGCGGGGGAGACCCCCGGGATCCTGCTCGCCTGGCCCAGCGTGCCCGGCTGGTGGCGCAGGAGCTTCTCCCGGGCCTCGAACGAGAGGGAAAGAAAGCTCCCGTACGGCAGGTCCGGAGAAAGAGCGAAGCCGTCCATCTGCGAGAGCCGCTCGACCGTCCGGCGCTCCCGATCGAGGTACCCGCCATACTTGAACTCGATCTCAGCCCAGGCGATGTGCTCCTCCTCGAAGGGAGCCCCGGCGACCGCCAGCAGCTGACGGAGTTCCACCCCCGGCCGCTTCACCAGATCCGCGATCCGCACCGACTCCCTGACCTGGTTGGCCTCACTGAGCACGGGGTTCACGGCGCCGGGCTGCACCGAGGCGGAAAGGGAGTAATCCCGCACCCGTTCCTCCTGCTCCAGCCGCTCGTTTGCCGTCCGGCGCTCCCCGTCGGTAAGCAGGTCGAGTTTCTCAGCCAGAGGCAGGAGCCGGCGCAGCGCATTGTCCTGCCGGAGGCTGAGGCGGAACTCGGACCGGGAGGTGAACAGACGATACGGCTCGTCCACTCCCCGGCTCACCAGATCATCCACCAGCACACCGATGAACGCCTCCCCGCGTCCGATGATGACCGCCTCCCGGTCAAGCGAGCGGGCCGCCGCATTCAGGCCCGCCACGACCCCCTGGCCCGCCGCCTCCTCGTACCCGGTCGTGCCGTTGATCTGTCCGGCGAAAAAGAGCCCGGGGATCTCCCGCACTTCGAGCGTCGGCGCCAGCTGGGTCGGCGGGAAGAAGTCGTACTCGATCGCATACCCTGGCCGGGTCATCCGTGCCTCCGAGAGGCCCGGGACGAGACGGAGTATCTCCAGCTGAACCGCGGGTGGAAGTGAGGTCGAGAGGCCGTTCACGTACATCTCTCGCGTCTCCAGCCCCTCGGGTTCCAGGAACACCTGATGCCGCGGAGCCTCGGGGAACTTGACGATCTTGTCCTCGACCGACGGACAGTAGCGAGGACCCCGTCCACTGATGGCCCCGCCATACAAGGCTGATTCCTGAATGTGCTGCAGGATGACCGCCTTCACCTCTTCACCCGCCCAGGTGAGATAGCAGGGCATCTGCCGCTGCCGTTCCGCCCGTTCGTAGTGGGAGAACCAGTACGGATCCGGGTCACCATCCTGGCGCACCAACGACGCGGTATCGACCGTGCGCCCGTCGATTCTCGGCGGTGTACCTGTCTTGAAGCGTTCTATTGTAAGCCCTTCTCCTGCAAGCATTTCTGCAAGCTCAACGCTGGGCGTGTCTCCCGCCCTGCCCGCCGGGATCTGAGTATCCAGGCCGAGGTGAATTCTGCCCCTCAGGAAAGTGCCCGCCGTGATGATCACCGACCGGCTTTCGAACCGGCGGCCTTCCGAGGTGCGGACACCACCCACCCGGCCTCCGCGCAGCTCGATCCCCACCACCGTACCCTGGACGAACTCGATCCCGGGTTCCCGCTCGAGGAGGGAACGCACCGCCCGGCGGTAGAGTCCACGGTCACACTGCGCCCGCGGCGACCACACCGCCGGTCCCTTGGACCGATTCAGCATCCGGAACTGAATGCAGGCCAGGTCCGTAGCGCGCCCCATCACACCACCCAGGGCATCCACCTCCCTCGCCACGGTTCCCTTGGCAATCCCGCCGATCGCGGGGTTGCAGGACATCTGGCCGATCGTCTCGAGGTTCTGGGTGATCAGCAGCGTGCGGGCACCCGAACGGGCAGCCGACATGGCTGCCTCGGTACCGGCGTGGCCCCCGCCGACCACGATGACATCGTAGGTACTCATGGGAAGGAAGATGGAGGGGAGGGCGGAAGACGGGAAGACGGTAAACGGTGAACGGTGAACGGTAAACTGGCCGTGGCGGCCGTCCTCCGAGGCCGCCTCCAGTCCCCGTTCACCGTTCACCGTTCACCGTTCACCGTTCACCGTTTACCGTTTACCGCGTAGCCTTCTCTCCCGCTCCCTCCTGGGTCCCGTCAGGCTCTGACCCAGTGCACCAGTTCCTTGAGGGACGGTTTCTTGCCGTACATGAGAATGCCCACGCGATAGATCCGCGAGGCAATCCAGGCCACCAGCAGCATGCCGCCGGTCGTGACCGCCAGCGACACCACCACCGAAACAACCGGCAGGGTGTTGATGGAGTAGCGAACCGGCATTACCAGTGGGGAGGTGAAGGGTATGTAGCTCAGCACCACCGGCAGGCTCCCGTTGGGATCGCCCGGCAGGATGGAAATCGCCGCGAACAGGCTGGCGACGATTCCCAGGTTGACGATGATCGCCGACTGCTGGGCTTCCTGGAGGCTGTTGCACATGGCCCCGACCGCCGCGTAGGCGGCGGCGTACAGGAAGAAGCCCACCAGGAAAAAGGCAAGGAACACGACCAGCAGCCCGACACCGATCACCGGTACGCTGGTGGTGGAGACCGCTTCCGGCGGCACATTGAACAGGCCGGCGATCGGCACCAGGTTGGCCGAAAGGAACAGGGCGGTACCCACCCAGATGCCAAGCTGGAACAGGCCGACGGCACCCACACCGACCACCTTGCCGAGCATGAGCTGGAACGGGCTCACGCTCGAAACCAGCACCTCCATGATCCGGCTGTTCTTCTCCTCCAGCACCGAACTCATGACCTGAATGCCGTAGAGCAGCAGGGCGATGTAGAGGATCATCGCCATCGCGTAGGACAGGACGAACGACGCTTCACCGCTCTGCCCCGTCAGCTTGCCCTCGGAGACCTTGAGCGCCTGAAGCCTGATGGGAATGTCGGCTGCCTTGACGACTTCGGGGTCGATCCCCCGGCTTTCGAGCCGCTCCGCCAGGAGCGCCTGGTCCAGGACGGTCTCCAGCCTGTTCACGTCACCCAGGCTGCCGGCATTGGCGCCGAGGTAGACGATCCTCCCGGTGGTAATGGCGGAATCGGTCGCCACGAGCACCCCGTCAATGGAGCTCGGACCGTTGAGCCCGGTGAGAGCCACCAGGGAGTCCCGGACCTCATCCACCCGGCCGGCGGCAAGCACGCGCTGGACGATGTAGCGGTGATCGGATGTATCGTTGCCGAAATGCGCCAGCCGCATGGCGTCTTCCAGCCTGGGCCCGAGAGTCCCGGCGCCGGCATCCACGATGACGATCCGGTTCACCTTGCGGCCCCGGCCGCCGAGCACGACGGGCAGGACGATGAGCCCGATCATGAGCACGGGGCCGAGCACGGTACCGATGACGAATGCCCGGGTCTGGACCTTGGTAATGAACTCCCGCCGGATGATTGCCCAGAGCTTGTTCATCGGGTCTCCTCCTGAGCCACGGCCTTTGCCGCCTCCGGGCCCACGGTCTCAATGAAGATCGACTGCAGGGACGGCTCGACCACTTCGAACCGGCTCAGACCGACGCCGGCCCCGACCAGCGCCTGGAGCAGCCGGTCAGGGTCCGCTTCCGGCGCCAGGTGCACCTCGGCCGAGGCGCCGTAGTCGTCCACGTGGGAGACCAGGCTCCGGTCCTGCAGGACCCGGCCCGCCCGGGCTCCATCCCGGCTGAAACTCAGGGCCACATTGCGATGCCCGGATCTGCGTTTGATTTCCGAGAGCGTGCCGTCCAGCACCTTCTCCCCCCGGGCTATGATCGCCACGTGATCGCACATCTTCTCGGCCTGCTCCATGATGTGGGTCGAGAACATCACCGTCTTGCCGGACCTGGCGAAGTCGACCACCACATTCTTCATCACCTGGGAATTCACCGGATCCAGGCCGCTGAAGGGCTCATCCAGAATGACGATCTGGGGATCGTGCATCAGAGCGGTGATGAACTGCACCTTCTGCTGCATGCCCTTGGAGAGATCCTGGATCTTCCTGGCGGCCCAGTCCATGATGCCCAGCGTTTCGAGCCAGCGCCCGGCCCGTTCGGACGCCACGCTCCGGCTCAACCCCTTGGTCTCTCCCAGGAACACGAGCTGATCGAGGACCTTCATCTTCGGGTATAACCCCCGCTCCTCGGGCAGGTAGCCCAGCCGGTCCGAGAGGTCCCGGGCGCTGCCCGCCTCGCCCAGGATTGTGACGCTGCCCTCGTCGGGAGAGAGGATGTTCATGATCATCCGGATGGTGGTCGTCTTCCCGGCACCGTTGGGGCCGAGCAGGCCGAAGATCACACCCCGCGGGACCGTGAGCGAGAGGTCCCGCACGGCCGTATGGCCGGAGAACCGTTTGGTCACGTGGTCGACCGCAAGTACGACGTCGTTCATGCGGGCTCCTCGAACGTAGAGGGACTCTGTGGAGGGCGGTGGCGGAGCCTACGGCCGGCACCCCGGCAATGTTTCCGGATGAAATGACCCGCCGCCGGGTAGCATCTTAGCATGAACGGAGACCGAAATGTGAGTCCCGCCGGCCGGCCCTTCCGGATCCTGAGGCCTGAAACGAACAGGGCCCGGAAATCCGGGCCCCGTTCAGGAGGATCGGGCTTTGACTTCTTCTTCGCTCAACCCGTACAGCTGGGGAGGCTGGACGCCCAGCATGCCAAGCATCAGGTAGAGCTGTCCCCGGTGATGCGCCTCGTGCTCCACCATTGCCCGAAGCCACTTCCAGGTGGTGATCTCGATCCCGGCGGGGGTGAGGCACCTGGCCTGAAGCCGGTCGGGTTCAAGGCCGCTGAAAATCCGGACCGCCTCCCGGTGCTTCCGGTCCAGGTACGCCAGGGCAGCCTCGAATCCGTCGGCCAGTTCCCGTCCGTGTCCCGGGGAGCGGCTGGGCCGGCCCATGACATTCTCGGCATGCATGTCCCGCTCGATGCCCGCCAGATGACGGACGATGTCCCCGAAGGTCCAGCGGCCGGGACCGGGGCTCCACTCGAACCGATCCCGGGGGATCAGAAGGACGACCCGGCGGGTCCGCTCCCGAACACCTTCCCAGTAGTCGACGAATTCCTGCGCCGACGAGATCACGCGGGCGCTCCAGCGGTGCTCAGAGGACCACCTCTCCCAAGGGGGTGATCCGGGCGACCTCGCCGGCCGGGACCACCAGGTGGGGGCGCTGGGACGCGACCCCGAACCTGGCGGATTTCCGGACGAACTCGTCCTTGCTCACCTCCGCGGCCGCCGCGTCGTGGCTGGCCACATTCAACAGGTGGATCCCGCCCTGGTCTTCGGTGTCGAAGCGGCCGATGTGGGTCAGGGTGCCGTGCGTCTCGAGCACCACGGTGATGCCGTGGAGGGCATGGTGCCCCGGATGAAAGACGTGGCCGGTCATGCCTCGACCGACTCGGTACAGTACTTGTCGAAGGCGGCGATGAGGTCCCGGGCGACGGCGTCCGGGGTCCGGCCCTCGATCATGTGCCGGTGCATCATGTAGACCGGCTCTCCGTCCCGGAGGAGGGCCATCGACGGCGAGCTGGGCTGGTACTCCGCGAAGTACTGGCGGGCCCGGGCAGTGGCCTCCAGATCCTGGCCGGCAAAGACGGTGAACAGGTTCTGCGGGAGCGCGCGGTGCTTGAGGGCCGCCCGCAGCGCGGGCCGGGCGTTACCGGCGGCGCAGCCGCAGACCGAGTTCACGAAGATCAGGGTCGTCCCCCTCGGGTCTCCGAGCGCGCCGTCGACCTCGGGAACCGTCCGGAGTTCCTTCACGCCCATGGCGGTCATTTCTTCGCGCATGGGCTTCACCAGGCGTTCGTCATACGGCATGTCTGATCATCTCCAGCCGCGCGCGGCGGCACAGGTTGAGGTTTTACCGGCCGGGCAGTTCGGTGGTCACCGAGTCCGCGGTGCCTTCCAGCGCCGACTTGAGCGCGTGCCATGAAAGGCTGGCGCACTTGACCCGGATCGGGAACTGCGCCACGCCGGAGAATACCGCGAGTTTGCCCAGCGCCTTGCGGTCGGTATCCGCGCCCGGCTGCCCGGTCACCAGCTGGTGAAAGCGGTCGAAGAGGGCGTAGACCTCGTCCCGGGTCCTGCCCTTGACGGCGGTGGTCATGAGGGAGGCGCTCGCCTTGGAAATGGCACACCCCTGCCCTTCGAAGCGGACATCGGTGATCCGGTCTCCATCCATCTGAAGCTGGACGGTCAACTGGTCTCCGCAGAGCGGGTTGTAGCCCTGGGCCTGGCGATCAGGCGCGTCCAGCCGGCCGAAATTCCGGGGGTTGCGGTTGTGATCCAGGATCACGCTCTGGTACAGCTCGTCCAGGTCGGCCATCAGGCGAACAGCTCCACCACCCGGGTGACTCCCCGGACCAGACGGTCCACGTCTTCCCTGGTGTTGAACAGGGCGAAGGAGGCCCGGGCGGTTGCGGGGACCTGGTAGCGCTGCATCAGCGGCTGGGCACAGTGATGGCCCGCCCGGACCGCGATCCCGTCCTGGTCGAGCACGGTACCGATGTCGTGCGGGTGGGCGCAGTCGAGCACGAACGACAGGACGCTGGCGCGCTCCGGGGCGGTGCCGATGAGGCGCAGCCCGGGGATGGCGGCCAGTTCGCCGG
>JBFXBG010000032.1:0-14367 GCA_050183505.1 Gemmatimonadales bacterium
ACGATCGCGGCCAGGAAGCGGCCCTCCGCCTCGGCTTCGACCCTGGTCGTGATGTCCCGCGCTACGACCAGGAACGCCGGCAGTCCGGAGAAGCTCACCGGGTGACAGGTCACCTCGGCCTCGAACGTCGTGCCGTCCGCCCGCCGGTGCCGGGTCAGCCACGGTCTGCCCGTTGGCGCGCCCGGCCGCGTCTCGCGCACCAGCCGGGCCACCGCGTCGCCCTCCGTCAGGATCTCGCGCAGCGTGCGCCCGAGGAAGTCGGCCCGGTCATGGCCGTACTGACGGACCGCGGCCTGGTTGACCTCCAGGAACCGCAGCGTCGCCACCTCGCAGACGAACGAGGGATCCGGCCCGTGATCGAACAGGGCCCGGTACCGGTGCTGGCTCTCGCGCAGGGCGCCGGCTGCCCGGGCCCGGTCCTGGGAATAGCGGATGGCCCGCTCGAGCATCCCGGCATCGTAGGTGCCCTTGACCAGGTAGTCGTCGGCCCCCGCCTCCATGGCCCGTCTGGCGATCTCCTGATCGTCCGCCACGGTGAGGACGACGATCGGGGCCAGACAGCCGGCGCGCCGGGCCTGCTCGATCAGGGCCACGCCGTCGCTTCGGTCGAGCCGGATGTCGACCAGGCAGAGATCGTGGTGGCCGCTGCCGGTCATGGCCTCCAGGCCGCCATCCCAGGTCCGCACCCAGCTGAGCCGGTAGGTACCGAGGCCCCGGGAGGCCAGCAGCAGCGAGGTATGCCGGTAGGTCTCGGGGTCGTCGTCGACCAGCAGGACCCGCACCGGGGCCTGCCACGACGACGGCGGCGCGCTCTCCACCGGGAGCGGAAACTTCCGGGCTTCATTGGACTGCGGCATGGACCGGCCGGCGCAAGGGGTCAGGACAGGTTGCCGACCCGGGGGGTCGGGGATTCCCTCACTTTCAATTATCGGCCGGGCGGGCCCGGAGCTTGATCCCCCGGATACCCTCCCATGAAGGGCCGGGACCGCTAGATTCTCAGCCCATGTTCCTCTCCGCACTGCTGCTGGGCGCCGCCTTGGTGCCCGGCCCCGGCCCCGGCCCCGGCCCCCGCCCCTCCTCCGCGCATGCTCCCCGGACGGCCCTGGTGCTTCTTCTCACGGTCGATCAGTTCCGTCCCGACTATCTGGAGCGGTATAACGACCAGTGGACCGGCGGACTCCGGCGGCTGTATGACGAATCGGTGGTCTTCCGGGACGGCCGGCAGGACCACGCCATTACCGAAACCGCGCCGGGGCATTCGACCCTGCTGTCGGGGCGCCGTCCCGCCCGGACCGGGATCCTCACGAATCTGAAGGGCGTTCCCGATTCGTCGGCGCCGCTGCTCGAAGTCCCCGGCCCCGGGGCGAGCCCCCGGCGCTTCATCGGGTCGACCCTCGCCGACTGGATGCGGGCCCGGGATTCCGCCACCCGGGTCTTGAGCGTTTCCCGCAAGGACCGCGGTGCGATCGCGCCGATCGGCCGGGCCCTCGGCGGGGTGTACTGGTATGAAGCAGGCAAGTTCACCACCAGCCGGTATTACGCCGATACGCTTCCCCACTGGGTCCGCGAGTTCAACGACCGCCACGGCCCCGAGCGGCTGGCCGGGACCACCTGGAGCCTGCTGCTGCCCGAGTCGGCGTACGCCGAGCCGGACAGCGAGCCCTACGAGAATGACGGGCGGGATTTCACCTTTCCGCATTCTCTTCCGGGCGCCCCCGCCGCCTTGACCCAGGTGATGAAGAACTATCCCTGGATGGACTCCCTGACGCTGGATCTCGCCCTGGATGGCGTGGCCGCCACGGGGCTGGGTCGGCGGGACTCTCCGGACCTGTTGTCGGTTTCCCTCTCCACGACGGATGCGATCGGCCACAATTTCGGCCCCGATTCACGGGAGCTGCATGATCAGCTGCTTCGGCTCGACCACTGGCTGGGATGGTTTCTGGATTCCCTGGCGGTCCTGGTCCCCAGGGAGCAGACCATCATCGTACTGACCTCGGATCATGGTGTGCAGTCGTTCGTCGAGCACACCCGGGAAGAGGGCCGGCCGGCCGCGCGGATATGGTTCGGTGCGCTGGCCCGCCGCACGGAGGGGATGCTGGAGGATCGGTATCACCAGCGTTTCTTCCTGGATTTCGATTACGGCATCCTCTCCGGCGACACGGTGGCCATGCACGCGCTCGGGATTCCGGTGGACAGTCTGGCCGGCGCGCTGGCCGGCCAGATGCGCCGGGCCGAGGGAGTGAAGCGGGTCTTCACGCCCCGGTCCCTCGCCGCGGCACCCGCCGGCGACCGGGAAGCGCGTCTCTGGCGGAATCAGATACCCGGCCGGCATGCCTGGCTGGCCGCCGGCGTGCTGCAGCCGGGGTTCACCTGGCAGGGCACCGCGGGCTGGACCAATCACGCGACCACCAACGAGCTGGACATCCGGGTGCCGATCCTGTTCTGGCGCGCCGGACTCCGCCATGCGGTGATCGACCGCGCGGTCCCGACGGTCGACATCGGTCCCACGCTCGCCGCCCTGCTGGACCTCACCCCGACCGAGCCGGTCGAGGGGCGCCCGCTTCCGGAAGTCGTTCGCCCGCGTCCCTGACGGACCGGACAGCGGGAGTTGCCCGGCCGGCCGGCCCGCGGATATCCTGAGACGGTGCCAGTCTCATTCCCTCTGCCCGGTCTCATGGACGATCACAACGCCTTTCCCTCGCTGCCCTGCTTCCCATGCCCTCATCGGTCCGCCTGCTGCGCCTACGGGACGACCCTGAGCGATGAGGAGGCGGAGGCGATCCTCCGGAAGCATGGACAGGACCGGATCTACCGGAGTCGCTGGGGTGAATGGCGGACGCGGATCCGGAACGGCCGTTGCGCCTTCTGGAAGGACAATGCCTGCTCGATCTACGACACCCCGGAGTACCCCGAGGTCTGCCGCGGGTTTCCCTGGGTCGACGCCGAGAACGGCGGTCCGTATGAGTTCGACCAGGACATCTGTCCGGAATTCGTGCAGCGCCCCGAGCTGGTGCAGCTGGGACTGGCGGTGCATAGAGGGAGAAGTGAGAAGTGAGAAGTAAGAAGGGAGAAGTAAGAAGGGAGAAGGGAGAAGGGAAGTGGGGTACTCTGGGTTCTACCTCGACCGGGGTCATGACATGACGAAATCGCTATTGCGCATTCTCATCGGGTTCAGCGGGTTGATTCTCCTCGCCACCGCGGCGCAGGCCCAGGACGATCCCGCCCTGGCGCATGCCCGCCAGCTGCTCCGGCAGGCGCCCGTCTGGGACGGGCACAACGACCTGCCCTGGGCGATCCGCGAGTACGACAAGGCGCCAATGGATGTGGCGGCCTACGACCTGCGCACCCGCACCCCGGGCGAGACCGACATCGCCCGGCTGCGGGAGGGTCAGGTCGGCGCCCAGTTCTGGTCGGTCTACATCCCGGGTGAGGCCCGGGACAGCGGCTACGCCCGGATGCAGCTGGAACAGATCGACATCGCCCGGCGGTTCATCGCCCGGTATCCCGACGTCTTCACCTTCTGCCTCACGGCCGCCTGCGCCGAGACGGCCATGCGCCAGGGAAAGATCGCCTCCTTCCTCGGCATGGAGGGTGGACATGCCATCGAGAACTCGCTCGGCGCCCTGCGGGCCTACTACGACCTCGGCGCGCGTTACATGACGCTGACCCACAACGTGACGCTCGACTGGGCGGACGCCGCGCAGGATACCGCCGCGCACGACGGACTCACCCCGTTCGGAGTCCGCGTCGTCCACGAAATGAACCGCCTCGGCATGCTGGTGGATCTGTCTCACGTGTCGCCGGCGACCATGAGCGACGCACTCAATGCGTCCCAGGCGCCGGTCATGTTCTCCCATTCCTCCGCCCGGGCGCTGACCGACGTACCGAGAAACGTGCCGGATTCCATCCTGAGCCGCCTGCCGGCCAACGGCGGAATCGTCATGGTGACGTTCGTCCCCGGCTTCGTGAACCAGACCATCGCCGACAGCGTGGCGTCATGGTCGGCGCAGTTCGAGCGGCTGCGGGCCCAGGTGACCGACGACAGCGCCCGGGCCAGGCTGCGGCGCGAGTTCATGGCGACCCATACGATGCCCCACGCGACCATCGCCGATGTGGCCGATCACATCGAGCATGTCCGGGATGTCGCCGGAGTGGACCACGTCGGCCTGGGCGGGGATTTTGACGGAACCGGCGGGAACCTGCCGGACGGGCTCCAGGACACCTCCCGCTATCCGTTTCTCTTCGCCGAACTCATCCGGCGCGGCTGGAGCGACACCGACCTGAAGAAACTCGCCAACGGCAACATGCTGCGGGTGCTGAAGCAGGCGGAGGAAGTGGCGAAGCGGATGCAGGGAGAAACCAGCGCGATGCCGTGAGCAGTCGGGGATGGATGATTGGATGATTGGATGGTTGGTGGTTGGATGATTCGTCTGGATGCAAGTGAGCGTGTCCGGCCGTCAGCATCCCGTGACGCCAGGGAACCCTCGGCAATCATCCAATCACCAACCATCCAATCATCCAATGTTCCACTAGTCCATCATCGCCGTGTCCCCAGAGCCTGACCCAGCCAGTCCCCCGCCGTCTCCTCCGCCCAGAACCGCGGCCGCCAGGGCAGGACGCCTTCGATGAACCCCACGTGCCCGCCGCGCGGGGTGACGGCGGCACGCAGCGCCCGGTTGCCCGTGAGGGCGGCTTCCGGCAGGCCCGCGGCCGGGGCCATCGGATCGTCCGCCGCGTGGATCAGCAGGGTGGGGACCCGGATCGCCGGGAGGAACTGGGCCGAGCTCGAGCGCCCGTAATAGTCCTCCGCACCGGCAAATCCGTGCAGCGGCGCGGTCACGGCGTCGTCGAACTCGTCGAACGTGCGGGCGCGCAGGGCGCGCGCCACGTCGATCCGGTCCTGGAGCAGGGCCTGTTTCGCCAGGACCTTCCGCTGCAGCTGGCGGATGAAGAACCGAGCGTAGAGCAGGCCGGGCGGCCGGCGCATGCGCTCGACGCCGAGCCTGAGGTCGTAGGGAACCGAAATCGCGACCGCCGCCAGGATGGCTTCACGCGCGGCCTCTCCCGCTTCCCCCAGATACTTGAGCATGACGTTCCCGCCGAGGGAGAACCCCACCAGGCCGAGCGGGGAGGCGGGAAACGCGTTGCGCAGATGAGCCAGGACCAGGGCGAGGTCTTCCGTCTCTCCCGAGTGATAGAACCGCGCCGTGCGGTTCATCTCGCCCCCGCAGGAGCGGAAGTTGAGGCCCACCGAGCGGATCCCGCGCCGGTGAAGGACCCGGGTCAGTTCCGCCGTATAGCCCGAGTGGGCGCTGCCCTCCAGCCCGTGAAGCTTGAGCACCAGCGGCGCCTCCGGGGGCAGCTCGGGCTCGCCCGCGGCCGCGCCGTACTCCAGGTCCAGGAAGTCTCCATCCGGGGTCTCCAGCCGCTCCCGGTGATACCGGATGCCCCGCTTCCGCCGGACGAACCGGCCCATCACGGTCTGCAGGTGCGCGCCCGGAAGCCACCAGGCCGGGTGGAAGGGGCGGGCCGCCGGGCCGGCGGACGGGCGGGCCGTCCCACCGCCCGTCGGCCCGTCGGACCGTCCGTCCGTCCGCTTCATCGACTCCTCCAGATCAGAATCGCCCCACCCACTACCGCGATGGTCGCGAAGGCAAACCACTGAATCGCGTAGCTCAGGTGCGGCCCGTCGGTCAGCTCCGGCTCCGGGATCGCGATGGGAAAGCTGCCCTCGCCCCTACCCTCGGGCGGACGCGATGCCAGCAGGAACACGTCCAGCAGGGGATACCCCAGCCGGCGCTCGAGCGCCGCCCAGTCCAGCCGGCGCCAGGTCAGCAGCTCCCCGCTCGTGACCGGCTGGCCGCTGTCGGGCAGGGTGCGCAACGCCAGGGCGAGGCCGCTCACGGTCACCACGCCGGTGTCCGGCGGGACGTTCAGGTCGGGATGCACCGCGTCTGCCGCCGGCACGAACCCCCGGTCGATGAGCACCGCGGAATCACTGCCGGCGATCCGCAGCGGAGTGATGAGGTGGACCCCCGGGGCGTCCCGGTACGGCATGCCCCGGAGGACGGTCTGATTCGCCGCGTCGTAGCGGCCGGTCACCCGGAGCCGCCGCTCGGTCAGGCCACCCGAGTCCGCCGGCAGGGGATCGCCCGGCAGGTGGAGCGGCGGCATGGCGCGCCGGGCGGCGTAAACCGCATTCAGCGCCCGCCGTTCCACCAGGCGATGGGACTGCCAGAGCCCGAGGCGCACGCATACGGCGGCCACGATGAGGATGAGTGCGAGGAACAGGGCGCGCGCGCGGGGTGACATGGGTGTCTGTGGCTGGGGACAATGGAAGTGGGACGAAAGCTAGCAGGGCGGTGGGGAAGTTGAAGCGGGACGGGGAGTTGGGCCCCGCCCGGTCGGCTGGTCTCCGGTTTGCCTCTGTGCCGGTACGACCTACGACCGATGGACGGAGTGGATGGTGGGTGAGCCCGGGCCCGGCTCCAGATCCAGCCCGATCAGATCACCCGATGATCCAATCCCCAATCATCCAATCACCAATCCTGATTGAGGCCACCATGCGGACGCCATACCGAACTCTGATAACCGCAGCGGCGCTGCTGCTCGTTTTCCCGATGCCGGCGCAGGCCCAGCATCGGCGGTCGGGTATCCGGGAAGTGTCGCGCAACTACCGCGACGGCGCCTGGTTTGCCTTCGGCATCGGTCGCGGTGAGGAATCGTATCGATTCACCGATGTGCCGGACAACTACAGCACCGAGGTCAGTGCTCCGACGCTCTCGCTCCGGCTCGGGGGCACGCCCAGCCAGCACTGGACGCTGGGTGGAGAGCTCTTTGCCTGGTTTCACGACCTGCCCGACCGCTCCTCCGAGACCCTGGGCAGTGCGATGTTCATTGCCCAGTTCTACCCTGCGTCCCGTGCCGGGCTCTTCCTCAAGGGCGGGGCCGGCTTCGCCGGTGCCTACATGGAAACCGAAGTGTCACCCAACGTTGTCATCACCGGTGAGGAAGGCGGGTTCGCCACGGTACTGGGCGTGGGGTACGATATCCGGGTCGGCCGGAACGTCTCGATCACGCCGACCCTCGACTGGCATCACCAGTTCTACGACCGCAGCGATGTGCGGGAGCGGATCGTGAGCCTGGGAGTCGGGGTGACCTTCCACTGAGGACGGAAGGGCGGAAGGACTGAAGGACGGGAGGTGGAAGGAACGGGAAGGGACCACCCGTCTTTCCGCCTTTCCGTCCTTCCGTCCTTCCGCCTGGAGGCGTACATTCCCTCCCCCGGTCAAGCCGGCCTCGTTTGTGTGGTCCGCATGCAACATCCTGCCGCGTTGCAGCTGGCGAACCCGATGACAACTAACGAGTTCCGAAGCCCGGCCGGGACCGGTTCGGGGCACGCAACCTGCCCCGGTTGAAGCCCGCACCGCTGCCGTGGCGGGCTGTCCTCATTTCCCAGGCTGCCGGAACTCTCCCCTTGACCCTCCGCCCGCTCCTCCGGAACCTCATGCTCGCCGCCCTGGTGGCGGGCTCGGTGACGTGCAGCGGCGACAAGCTGAGCCTTCCCGACGAGCAGCGGCCCTCGAAGATCACGATCATGCGGGGGGACAATCAGTCCGCCACCGTGGGCCAGCCGGTGGACGACAGTCTGATCGTCCGGGTCACCGACAGCAAGGACCGGCCGGTGGTGGATCAGCCGGTCCGGTTTACCGTCGGCACCAACGGCGGCGGTGCGGTCCTGATTCCCGACAGCGTCGTGACCGATGCCGATGGGCAGGCCCGGGCCCGCTGGGTCCTCGGCACGACGGCGGGCACCCAGACCGCGGTGGCGCAGGCCGTGGGCTTTACCCTGAGCGCCACGTTCAGCGCGACGGCCGCCGCCGCCCAGGCGGACACGATCTTCCTGGTCCGCGGGAACAACCAGGCGGCCAACGTGAACGCGGCGCTCCGGGACTCGCTGGTCGTCCGGGTGACCGATGCGTACCGCAATCCGGTGAGCGGTATCGCGGTGAGCTGGAGCGCGAGCGGCGGGGGCACGGTGAGCGCCACCTCCGTGCTCACCGGCACCGACGGACAGGCGGCAGTGGAGCGGATCCTGGGGCCGCAGGCCGGTGTGCAGGGCGCCTCCGCCTCCGCCGTGGGGCTCAAGGGTTCGCCCGTCGGGTTCAGCCATACCGCGCTCGCCGGCGGACCGGCCGCGCTGGTAGTGGTAGACGGGGACAATCAGCCGCCAACTCCCGCCGGACTGGCGCTTCCGCAGTCCTTGGTCGTCAAGGTGGTAGATGGAGCTGGAAACGGTATCGCCGGCATTGCGGTCGGATTCGCTCCGGACTCCGGCGGCACTGCTTCCCCGACTCCGGTGACCACTGATGCAGGTGGTCTGGCGCGGAGCAGCTGGACCCTGGGGCCCAAGGCTGGGCCGCAAACGCTCACCGCGAGCGCCGCCGGGTTCTTCGTGAAATTCCACGCAACCGCGACCTCCGACGTGCCCACCCGCCTGCAGCTCAGCGCCGGGAACAACCAGACAGACACGGTCGGGACGGCGGTTGCCACCGCGCCGGCCGTGCGGGTGCTCGACGCCAACAGCAACCCGGTGGCGGGGGTGGGCGTCACCTTTACCGTCACCGGCGGCGGCGGGACCGTGACCGGTCCGTCCGGCAGCGGAGTCTCCACCGTGGTCGCGACCGGCGCCAACGGCATCGCGACGCTCACCTCCTGGGTGCTCGGCACCACGGCCGGCGGCAACACCATGGCCGCATCGGCCTCCGGCGTGTCCGGCCCGCTGCAGGGGAGTCCGGTCAATTTCTCTGCCACCGGCGTGGCCGGCGCCGAGGCGCGGCTCGGCATCCTCACCCAGCCGCCGTCCACGGCGGCGAGCGACGCCATCCTCAGCCCCGCACCGGTAGTCCGGCTGGAAGACACCTTCGGCAACCCGGTCGGGAAATCGGGTGTCGCGGTCAGCGTCTCGTTGAGCGGAGGCGGCACGCTCCGCGGGACCGCCACCCGCAGCACCAACGCCCAGGGCCAGGCGACCTTCAGCGGGCTTTCGATCCAGGGGCTGGTCGGCAGCTACACCCTCAATTTCTCGGCCAGCGGACTTACCGGCGTCAGTTCCGGCAGCATCACGCTGACCCCGGGTGCCGCGGCCATGCTGGGTATCACGACCCAGCCCTCGACGTCGGCCCAGAGCGGTGTGGTCTTCCCGATCCAGCCGGTGATCCAGGTTCAGGACTCCGCCGGCAATCCGGTGGCGCAGGCCGGCGTCAACGTCACGGCCTCGATCGCGACGGGCGGCGGCACCTTGAACGGCACGGTGACGCTGGCGAGCAACGCGCAGGGCAGCGTCGGGTATACCACCCTCGCGATCAGCGGGACCTCGGGGCCACGGACGCTTCTGTTCTCCGCGGCCGGGCTCAGCCCGGCCACGTCGAATCCGGTCACGATCGGCGCCGGCGGCGGGTCGAAACTCGCCTTCATCCAGCAGCCGGCCAATGGGACGGCCGGCGCCGCGCTGGCGCCGGCGGTGACGGTGGCGGTGCAGGACGCCAACGGCAATACGGTGACCAGTTCCACCGCGTCCGTTACGCTGGCGTTGGGAGCCAACCCCGGCGGCGCCACCCTGGGCGGGACGCTGACAGTGAGCGCGGTGAACGGCATCGCAACCTTCTCGACGCTCACCCTGAACCGGACCGGCCAGGGCTACACGCTTGCGGCGTCGTCCTCCGGCCTTACCGGCACCACCAGCTCCGGATTCGACATCAGCCCGGCCGCCGCGGCCGGCCTGGTGTTCAGTGTCCAACCGACCTCGGCGGTGGCCGGCGCGGTGATCGTGCCGCCGATCCAGGTGACGGTGCAGGATGCCTTCGGCAACACCGTCACCACGGCGACGACCGCCGTCACCCTGGCCGTCGGCACCAATCCGTCGGGCGGCGCGCTGTCGGGCACGAAGACCGTGAACGCGGTCGCGGGCGTCGCAACGTTCAACGATCTGAGCATCGACAAGGCCGGAAACGGGTACACGCTCACCGCCGATGACGGCGCGGGCGGCCTGCCGCTCGTGAGTTCGGCCGGTTTCAACATCTCGGTCGGCTCCGGGAATCGTCTCGCTTTTGTGGTCCAGCCGGGGAATACGACCGCCGGCGCGGCGATCTCGCCGGCGGTGCAGGTGGCCGTGCAGGACGGCAGCGGCAATACGGTCACCGGCGCTACCGACGCGATCACGCTCGCCATCGGCAACAATGCGGGCGGGGGAACCCTGTCGGGGACGCTGACGGTCAACGCCGTCAACGGCATCGCGACCTTCGGCAATCTGTCGATCAACCGCAGCGGCACCGGATACACGCTCAACGCGACGGCCGGCGGCCTGGCCAGCGCCACCAGCAACGCGTTCAACCTCACGGCGGGCGCTGCCACCCAGCTGGTCTTCACCCAGCAGCCGACCAGCACCGTGGCCGGTACCGTGATGAGCCCCGCGGTCACCGTCGCCGTCGAGGACGCCAACAACAACGTGGTAACGAACTATGGTAGCGCAGTCAGCGTGGCGTTCGAGAACAACCCGGGCAACGGTGCCCTGACCGGCGGCGGCGCGGTGACCCCGGTCAACGGGATCGCGACCTTCGACGCCATCTCGGTAGATAGCGCACGTTCTGGGTACACGCTGACCGCGACCTCCGGATCGCTGCAAACGACCAGCACGCCGTTCGATGTCACGCCCGGACAGGCCGTCGCCCTGACCTTCTCAATGCAGCCGTCCGACGCAGTGGCGGGTGCTTCGATTTCACCGGCCGTCCAGGTGTCGGTGCGGGATGCCAAGGACAACACGGTGACGTCCTCCACGGTATCGATCACCGTCGCGCTCGGCGCCAACCCCGGGGGCGACACGCTGTCCGGTCCCCTGACGGTCGCGGCCGTCAACGGCATCGCGACGTTCAGCAACCTCTCGGTAGACCGGACCGGGACCGGTTACACCCTGACCGCGGCGTCCAGCGGGCTCATGGGGGTGACCAGTTCGGCCTTCAACATCACCCCGGCCGCCGCGTCCCAGCTGGTCTTCGCCCGGCAGCCGACCAATACCGTGGCCGGGCAGTCCATCACGCCCGCGGTCCAGGTCGCGGTGCAGGACCAGTTCGGCAACGTGGTGACCACGGCCACCACCTCGATCACGGTGGCGATCGGCACCAACCCAGGCAGCGGCGGCCTCTCCGGAACCGCGACCGTCTCCGCCGTGGCCGGCGTGGCCTCCTTCGGCAACCTGTCGATCAATGCCGCGGCCAACGGCTATACCCTGACCGCCGACGGCGGCGGTCTCCCCCAGGCGACCTCGAATACGTTCGACATCACGGTGGGGACCGGCAACAAGCTGGTGTTCTTCACCCAGCCCTCGGCCGTTGCGGCCGGCGCGGTGATCACGCCCGCGGTGCAGGTGGAGGTGCAGGACGCGGCGGGCAACCGGGTCACCGGCGCCACCAACGCGATCTCGGTCGCGATCAGCAACAATCCCTCCGGTGGAGCACTGACCGGGACCACGACGATCAGCGCGGTCGCCGGGCTGGCCACCTTCTCGACGCTCAAGATCGACAAGGCCGGAAACGGCTACAAGCTGGTGGCGTTCGCCAGCGGCCTCAATACGGGTACGAGTGCCGGCTTCAACGTGGCGCAGGCGGCGACCACGACCACGATCACCTCGGAATCCAAGGACCCGACCGTGGTGGGCGAGGGCTACACCGTCTTCTTCTCGGTGGCGGTTACCCCACCGGCCTCGGGGGTGCCCACCGGACTGGTCACGGTGAGCGACGGGATCAACGTCTGTACCGGTTCCGTGGCGGTCGGGAGCTGCTCGCTGGTCTCGACCACCGCGGGCGCCAAGACGCTTACCGCGGCCTACCAGGGTGACGCCAACTTCGCCGGCAGCACGTCGGCCGGGGCCGGCCATACCGTCAACAAGGCCAG
This sequence comes from Gemmatimonadales bacterium, assembly GCA_050183505.1. Classification (GTDB taxonomy): domain Bacteria; phylum Gemmatimonadota; class Gemmatimonadetes; order Gemmatimonadales; family GWC2-71-9; genus JBFXBG01. The sequence goes on from JBFXBG010000032.1 coordinate 11,950, forward strand.
CACGACCACGCAACTCTCCTCCGCTGCGCCTGAGCCGGCCATCGTGGGGGAACTGGTAACCGTCAGCTTCGTGACCACCGTCAACAGTCCGGGTGCCGGAACACCTACCGGCCTTGTCACCGTCAGCGACGGGGTGGACCAGTGCACCGCTCCGGTGACCGCGACTTCATGTCAGATCGCGGTCTCACGGGCCGGAACGCGGAATCTCACAGCGACTTTTGCCGGTGATGCGGGTTTCAACGGCAGTTCAGATGTTCTTCAGCATGCGACCAACAAGGCGGCGACGACCACGACCGCGGTGAGCGACACGCCCGATCCGAGCGCCGTGGGCGGGAGTTACACGGTGACCTGGGCCCTGGCCGTGACCGCGCCGGGCGGGGGCTCGCCGAGCGGGAACGTCACCGTGAGCGACGGGCAGGGGGGCAGCTGTGCGGCCGTCGCCACCGCCGGCACCTGTTCGCTCTCGACCTCGACCGTCGGCACCAAGACGCTCACCATCAGCTACCCGGGTGACGCCAACTACACCGGCAGCTCCACCACCACCGCCCACGACGTGGGCCAGGCGGCCACCGTCACGTCCATTACCGCTCACACACCCGACCCGTCGGTGACCGGGCAGAGCGTCTCGGTCAGCGTGTCGGTGACCAGCGCCGGCGGCACGCCGACCGGCAGCGTGACCGTCTCGGACGGGGCGGTGAGCTGCAATGCCACCCTGAGCGGCGGTGCGGGCAGCTGCAGCCTGGCCCCGGCCACCGCGGGGGCCCGCACGCTCACGGCCACCTACGGCGGTGACGCCAACTTCAGCGGCAGCGTGTCCAGCGGCGTTTCCCATACGGTGAACCCGGCCGCCACGGCGACCAGTATCACCAGTGATACGCCGGATCCCTCGACCGTGGGTTCGCCCTACGCGGTGACCTTCTCCGTCACGGCGTCGGCGCCGGGGACCGGGACGCCGACGGGCACCGTCACCGTGAGTGATGGGGCCGGCGGGAGTTGCGCGACGACCGTGGCGGTGGGCAGCTGTTCGATCACCCCGGCCGCCGCGGGCACGCGGACCCTGACCGCGACCTACGGAGGCGACCTCAACTACGGCGGCAGCGTCTCGAGCGGGGTGAGCCACGTGGTGAGCGCCGCGCCGTCCACCACCTCGATCACCGCCGATACCCCCGATCCGTCGGTGACCGGAGAACAGGTCGCGGTGTCGGTGAGCGTGATCGGCGCGGGCGGCACCCCCGGCGGCAGCGTGACCGTCTCCGACGGGGGCGACCAGTGCGTGGCCACGCTCTCGGGCGGGACGGGGTCCTGTAACGTCACCCTCACTCATGCGGGCAACCGCACGCTCAGCGCCGACTATGGGGGAGACGCGAACTACGCGGCCAGCAGCGGCAGCACCGGCCACGTCGTGAATCTGGCCGCCACGACCACGACCATCACCAGCGACACGCCGGATCCGTCGACGGTCAACAGCGCTTATACCGTCGCGTATGCCGTCGCGGTGACGGCGCCCGGGAGCGGGGCGCCGACCGGCAACGTGACCGTGAGCGACGGGGTCGATTCCTGCGTGGGCACGGCCGCGGCGGGCAGCTGCTCGCTGACCTCGACCACCCTGGGTGCCCGGACCCTGACGGCGACCTACGCCGGAGATCTCAACTACTCCGGCAGCGTGTCGGCCGGCGTGGCACATCAGGTGAATCCGTTCACCACCACGACCTCGATCACCGCCCACACGCCGGACCCGTCGGTGGTGGGGCAGGGCGTGACGGTGAACTTCAGCGTGACCTCCGCCGGGGGAACCCCGACCGGCAGCGTCACGGTGAGCGACGGCAGCGCGACCTGTAACGGCAGCCTCACGAGCGGGGCCGGCAGCTGCCTCCTGACGCCGACGACCAGCGGGGCCAAGACCCTGACCGCGACGTACGGCGGCGCCGGCAACTTCGCCTCCAGCGTATCCGCCGGGGTGAGCCACCAGGTCAACGCCTCAGGCTCGGTGGACCCCTCGCTCTCGACGGTGGCGGTGTCCCCGTCGACCATCACGGCCAGCGCGGGCACCTCCCAGAGCACGATCACCGTGACGGTGAAGGACCAGTTCAACAACCCGATCAGCGGGGCCACGGTGGTGCTGGCGGCGACCGGCAGCGGCAATACGCTGACCCAGCCGGTGGGCACGACCAATTCGAGCGGTATCGCGACCGGGACGCTCTCGTCGACCTCCGCCACACCCAAGACGGTCTCGGCCACGGCCAACGGCACCGGGATCACCCAGACCCAGGTGGTGACGGTGAACCCGGCCGCGGCCAGCGGGGCGACGAGCACCGCGACGGTGCCGTCCTCCGGCACCGCCGGGACGGCCACCACCATCTCGGTCCAGGCCAGGGACCAGTTCGGTAACACGGTGACGGTCGGGGGCGCGACGGTCGT
>JBFXBG010000032.1:14377-14984 GCA_050183505.1 Gemmatimonadales bacterium
CGGCCAGCGGGGCGACGAGCACCGCGACGGTGCCGTCCTCCGGCACCGCCGGGACGGCCACCACCATCTCGGTCCAGGCCAGGGACCAGTTCGGTAACACGGTGACGGTCGGGGGCGCGACGGTCGTCGTGACGGTGACCGGCGCCAACGCGGCGACCCCGGCGGTGACGGATAACGGGAACGGGACCTATTCCACCAGCTACACGCCGACCAACGCCGGGACCGACAACATCGCCATCACGCTGAACAGTGTGGCCGTGGCCGGGAGCCCGTTCACCAGCACGGTGTCCGGCACCGGCACGGTGAGCCCGTCGCTCTCGACCGTGGCGGTGTCCCCGTCGACCATCACGGCCAGCGCGGGCACCTCCCAGAGCACGATCACCGTGACGGTGAAGGACCAGTTCGGCAATCCGATCAGCGGCGCCACGGTGGTGCTGGCGGCGACCGGCAGCGGCAACACCCTGACCCAGCCGGTGGGGACGACCAATTCGAGCGGTGTGGCGACCGGCACGCTGTCCTCGACCGCGGCGACCCCGAAGACGGTCTCGGCCACGGCCAACGGGACCGGGATCACCCAGACCCAGGTGGTGACGGTGAACCCGGCCGC
>JBFXBG010000032.1:14994-27571 GCA_050183505.1 Gemmatimonadales bacterium
CGACCAATTCGAGCGGTGTGGCGACCGGCACGCTGTCCTCGACCGCGGCGACCCCGAAGACGGTCTCGGCCACGGCCAACGGGACCGGGATCACCCAGACCCAGGTGGTGACGGTGAACCCGGCCGCCGCCAGCGGGGCGACCAGCACCGCGACGGTGCCCACCACCGGGACGGCCGGGACGGCCACGAACATCACCGTGCAGGCCAGGGATCAGTTCGGTAATACGGTGACGGTGGGCGGGGCCGCGGTGGTCGTGACGGTGACCGGCGCCAACGCGGCGACTCCGGCCGTGACCGACAACGGCAACGGGACCTACTCCACCAGCTACACGCCGACCAACGCCGGACCCGACAACATCGCGATCACGCTGAACAGCGTGGCCGTGGCCGGGAGCCCGTTCACCAGCACGGTTGGGAGCAGCGGGACGGTGAGTCCCTCGCTCTCGACCGTCGCGGTTTCGCCCGGGACCATCACCGCCAGCTCGGGTTCCTCACAGAGTACGATCACCGTGACGGTGAAGGACCAGTTCGGCAACCCGATCGGCGGGGCGACGGTGGTGCTGGCCGCGACACCGACGACCGGCAACACGCTGACCCAGCCGGTGGGCACGACCAACGCGAGCGGTGTGGCGACCGGGACCCTGTCCTCGACGTCGGCCACGCCCAAGACGGTGTCCGCCACGGCCAACTCGGTGGGGATCACCCAGACGCAGGGCGTGACGGTGAATCCGGACCTGGTCGATCCGACCCAGTCGACCGCGGTCGTGCCGGCCGGCACCGCGGCCGTGCAGACCACGATCACCATCCAGGCGAAGGACCAGTTCGGGAACAACCTGACCAGCGGCGGGGCCACGGTGGTGGTGACGATCACCGGCACCAACCCCGGTTCGGCGGTCGTCGTGGATAACCTGGATGGCACCTATACCGCGACCTACACCCCGGCCTCAGCCGGAAGCGACACGATCGACATCACCATCAACTCGACCGCGATCCAGGGGAGTCCGTTTACGAGTGTGGTGAACTGACGGCCGGACGGTCAGACGGCAGGGGTGATCCGCGACCATGCATGGGGCTCCACCAGCACCACTGCCCGTCGGTCCGTCGGTCCGTCGGACCGCCTGCCCGCCCGCCCTACCACCCGGCCCCACAACGCTTTATCTTCTTTCCCCGCGCCCTGGTGGTGAAATTGGTAGACACGCTATCTTGAGGGGGTAGTGCCGAAAGGCGTCGCGGTTCGAGTCCGCGCCAGGGCATTGGAGTCGGGAGTTGTGAGTCGAGAGGTCGAGACGTCGAGCGACTTCCCTCGACCCCTCGACCCCTCGACTTCTCGACTTCTCTACTCAAAACCCGCCAGCGTAGCTCAGTGGTAGAGCACCCGATTCGTAATCGGGCGGTCGTCGGTTCAATCCCGACCGCTGGCTCTGGTCACCGCAGGTAGAACATCCCGGAAATCCCGCCGCGACACCCCACGGGTTCCTCCGCTTCAGAAGTGGAACCCGTACCCGAAGAACACCGATTGCATGCCGATCAGTCCCAGGCCGCCGACCATGAGCCCCGCCATGATCAGCAGGAACGGGAGGTAGACCAGCTTCTGCACCAGCGGGTTGTCCCACGGTACGTGGTGCAGGATGGGCAGCATGATGAAGCCGATCGACAGGCCGAGGAAGGAGACCTGCATCAACTGCAGACAGCTGACGCCGAACACCGCGCCGCAGGCCACCTCGAATCCCTGGACCAGCGGATGGTCGGGATGACTGCCTCTCACCGCCTCGCGCGCCGACCGCCAGGCCCGGGCCGGCCATGATCCGCGGCCGGGGTTGCCGCCGGTTGCCTGGCGGCTCCGGTCGCCGGTCACGAGGAAGGTCGCCTTGCCGGTCAGCAGGTAGCCCACCACGCCCAGCGCCGACATCGGCGCCAGCGCGGCGTAGATCACGCTGCTCTGGCTCAGGAACCGGAACAGCTCCCACGGCTTGCGGCGCAGCTCGATGACGAAGACCAGCACCGGGGCCACGAAGGTGAGGACCGTGATCAGGAAGAAGTCCCAGCTGGTCACCATGCCGAACTCGGGCAGCAGGGCCCGCGTGGGCAGGACCAGCGACCAGCCGCCCAGCGCCACCGTCAGGGGGTGCGGCCGGGTGAACAGGGTGGCAAAGATCAGGTTCGCGTCGATCACGAACAGGAAGAACACCAGGGTGAGCGGCAGGCTCAGGGCCGGGAAGAGCACGTCCAGCTTTTCCACCAGCGGAATCCGCCGGGAGCGGAGCGCGGGCCACATCTCCCGGGCGAAGAACTCGCAGGTGCCCCGGGTCCACTTCATGTGCCGCACCCGGAAGGCGCGGATCGTCTCGGGGAACTCCTCCTGGCAGATGACGTGCTCGGCGAACACGCCGTGCCAGCCGTGGTGCCGGGCCCGGAGCGAGAAAGCCAGATCTTCGGAGACGATCTCGGGGAATCCGCCGACGTCCTCCCAGACCTTCCGCCGGACCAGGGCACCGTGGCCCAGCAGCATGACGAAACCGTAGCGGTTCCGCAGCGGGTGATACCACCGCCAGTGGATGTCGATGCCGACGCCCACCGCCGCCTTGAGTCCGCCCCGGCCCGCCGGATTGGCCTTGTGGTTGGCCTGCACGTAGCCGCAGCGGTCGTCGGCCAGCAGCATCGGGACCATGCGGCGGAGGAAGTTCGGCGGGAGAACCTCGTCCGCGTCGACCAGCGCGAAGAGCGGTTCGTCGACCGCGGCCCGGGCCAGTCCGTCGTTCAGATTGCCCGCTTTGAAGCCGCGCCGCTCGGCCCGGCGCACGACCCGGACCCGGCCCGGGTGGCGGCCGGCAAAGGCGTCGACCTGGGCCTGGTAGCCGGGATCACTGCTGTCGTCCAGCAGGTAGAGCCGGTAATTGGGGTATTCCTGCACCAGGCAGCTGGCGGCGCTCTCCTCCACGAAGTCGTTGCAGGTGAGGTAGAGCAGCGCCACCGGCGGCGCCGGATCCGGCAGGGGGCCCGGGGCCCGCAGGCCCAGGTGCCGCGCGCGCCAGCGGTAGACCAGGGCGAAGGTCACCACGCCCACGTTGTAGAACCCGTACAGCCAGGCCAGCTCGGTGAAGACGATGAAGAACAGCACGGCCCCGACGGCCAGCGGGCCGTGGGCGAGGTCCAGCAGACCCGCGAGCCGCGGGTGGAACCAGGCCAGGCTCAGCGCCCAGGCGCCGAAGATGGCCAGGTACAGCGCGGGCCGCGCCGCCGGATGAGGTCGGGAGGTCGTCATGGCCGCGGCACCACGACCGACAGCCCCAGCCCGATCGACGTCAGCGGACTCGCCCCTTCCACCCGCTCGTGCCGCACCATCACGTGGGCCCGGTTGAGCCCGCCGATTGCCAGCGAAAGCCGCCCATAGGCGTCCCATACCGCGCCGGTGAAGGCGCCGTCGGCGCTCCGGTTGTGTCCCCCGGCCAGGCCCGCGCCCAGGGACGCGCCGCCGGCCTGGAATTCGCCGGCCACGAGCGCGCGCCACTGGGATTCACCCGCCAGTCCGCTCTGCGCGTAGAAGACCACCGGCTCCAGCCGGAAGCGGGTAGCCACGGGGAGATTCACGCCTCCGTGCAGCTGCCATTCGGTCCGGTTGTCTTCCCGCGGCGCCGCCTGCCCGCCCGCCTTGAGCGCCGCCCCGCCCGGGAGGTAGACGAGCTGCTCGGCGCTGAGCAGGGTCTGGCCGATGCCGCCCGGCAGGTCGCGACGGCCGCCCTCGAACACCGTGGTGAAACGGCCGCCCCAGTTGAACAGCAGGCCTCCCGACCAGGTCGGTACCCGGCGGTCGGTCCGCAGCAGGGTGAGGTTGTCCAGGCTCAGGCTGTTGTCATAGCGGCCGAAGAGCCGGAGGTTGGCCGTGGGCCACATGGCCAGTTCCACGGTCCGGACTCCGGTGCCGGCGTCCTTCCCGCCGGTACCCGAAGGGGAGGCGTCCGCAAACCGGGAGTGGACACCCCAAACACTGGCCTCGAACAGGGGGCGGGATTGGGCCTGCGCGGCAGCCGGGAGCGCGGCGGCGATCAGGACGACGGCTGCTCGCGTCGAGACGCGTCGACGGTGTGGGGACATGCAACCCTCCAGACTTGAGGTTGTCGCGAGAAACGCGAATGGGCTGTGGGGTGGTCGCGCGGCTGGAGGGGCAAGCGATACGCCAGTTCTTGCACGGTCCCCGGAGGGATCGCCGAACGGGCGACCGTTCAACGGCTTAGCGGATCATTCGATCGGGCGGGCTTCGCGGTGCGGGCTGTTACGAAATGGTCCAGGGTGGATCGACCCGGGCCAGGCCGGGCGCGGGGATCGTCATCGGTGCGCGGAATCGACTCGAGCGTCCGTTTCACAACGAACGTTCGCCGCCCGGGGGGCGTCTTCAGGGGTGGGCGGTGAATCAGGCGGGAGTGATGCCGGGAGTCGGGGCCGCGCGACCGTTCCCGTCGTGGGCCAGGGCCACGGTCACCCGGGTTCCCCTCGGCTCCACCGGAGCGAGCGCCAGGTTCCCCCCGTGCCGCTGCACGATCCACTCCGCGATCGGGAGGCCGAGTCCGCTTCCTTCCGGCGCCATCTGCCGGGCCGTGCGACCCCGGTAGAAGCGCTCGAACACCCGGGCGCGTTCGGTGTCCGGGATGCCGATGCCGGTGTCTTCGACTTCGAGAATCGCCTGTCCCTCCCGCGGGTGGACCCGGACGGTCACGGTGCCGCCGCGCGGGGTGTAGCGGATGGCGTTGTCCAGCAGGATGTCGATCAGCCGCCGGGTCAGGAGCGAGTCCGCCGTGGCGGGGGTTTCTTCGATGTCGCCGATCGCGAGCCGGATGCCCTGCCGCTGCGCCGCCGCCCGCCAGGCCGAGGCGGAATCCAGCACCAGGTCGTCCAGGAAGACGTGCTCCCGCCGGATCTCCCGCTGGCCGGCGTCCGCATGGGCCAGCTGGAGCAGTTCGTCGACCAGCACGGCCGTCCGGGCCAGGTCGGCCTGGGTATGGGCCAGGGCTTCCTGCTGGGTCCCCGCGTCCCCGGCGGTGAGCGCGGCTTCGACATTGGTCATCATCCGCGCGATCGGGGTCCGCAACTCGTGGGCGGCGTCGGCCAGGAAGCGGCGCTGCTGGGCCAGCGCGCCGTCGAGCCGGTCGAGCAGCGCGTTGAACCGGCGTCCCAGCCGTCCCAGTTCATCGTGCGGGTTGGCGACCGGGAGCCGGTCGCCGGGCCGTTGGGCGGTGATCGCTTCGGCCGCCTCCGCCATCGCGCCGACCGGGGCCAGTGTCTGCCCGGCGAGCCACCAGCCGAGCAGGGTGGCCAGGGCGACACTGACGACGACGCCGCCCACGATGCTCAGATCCAGCCGGTTCAGCGAGCGTGCCAGCCCGGCTTCACTGGCCGTGATGCGTATCCGCCAGCCGGGCGCCGCGAGCGAATCGAGCGGCGCTTCCCGGGCCCGGAGCGGCGGCTCCAGCGACTGGCTGCCGGCCGACGGCTGTGGCGGGGCCGGGAAGGGCGTGCCGTCGGGCCGGAAGAACTCCACCGTGCGGTCGGGGAACACGATCTCCTGGGCGATATGCGCCACCGTCGAGTCGACCGTCCCGAACTCGGGAGATTCCAGGGAGTACAGATTGCTGACGAAGGTGAGATCGTGGCGCAGGGAGAGCCGGGACTCACGCTCGAGTACCCGGTGGATCATCTCGTGGATTCCCAGGGTCACGGCCAGGAGCGCCAGCAGGACGGACCCGCCGTACCAGGCGGTGAGCCGGAGCCGGATGCCCCGGGGACTCTTCACCGGCTGCCCCGGGCCGGCGCCCCGATCCGGTAGCCCGCGCCCCGGATGGTGTGCAGCAGCTGGGAATCGCCGGACCCGTCGATCTTGCGGCGCAGCCGCGCAATGTACACGTCGATCACGTTGCTCGCCGGATCGTAGTTCTCGTCCCAGGCGTGTTCGCTGATCTGCGCCCGGGTGAGCACGCGGCCGGGGTGGCGCATCAGGTATTCCAGCACCGCGAATTCCTTGGTGGTGAGCTCGATGTCCCGTCCCGCCCGCCGGGCCCGCCGCGCGCCGGTGTCGAGGGTGAGGTCCTCCACCGACAGCACCACCGGGACCGAATCGGCCGGGCGGCGCAGGAGGGCCCGCAGCCGGGCGGCCAGCTCACCCAGCGCGTAGGGCTTGACGATGTAATCATCCGCCCCCGTCTCCAGCCCGGCGATCCGGTCCTCGACCGCATCCCGGGCCGTCGCCATGAGGACCCGGGTGGTGGCGCCCCGGGCGCGCAGCTGGCGGCAGACTTCGATCCCGTCCATGTCGGGCAGCATGAGATCGAGCACCACCGCGTCGTAGGGCGTGATCGCGGCCTCGGTCACGGCCCGGGTCCCGTCGTCCACCGTATCGACGGCGAAGCCCGCCGCCCGCAGATAGGTGGCGACGCTTTCGGAGAGCCGGGGATCGTCTTCGACGATGAGTATGCGCATATGGTCGAGGGCGGAAAGACGGAAGGGCGGAAGGACGGAAAGATGAGTCGCCGCCGGCCCTGACATGGGTCCCGTCCTTCCGTCCTTCCGCCCTTCCGTCAAGTCAGTCGTCATCCAGGTGGCTGCCGGCGTCCATCGCGGCGACCGCGCCGGCCCGGATCTCGGAGTGGCGGATCTGCCCGCCCAGGTTGGCGGTCCAGGCCATCATGCCGGTGGCCACGAGGCCGAAGGCCAGGCTGGCCCCGGTGAACCAGCGCGGCAGGTCGGCCAGCCGGCGGAAGGCAACCAGCCCGGCCAGGGCCAGCAGGCCCAGCAGGCCGGCGCCGAAGGTCGCGGCCAGGGCGGCGTCCTCATGCTGTCCGATCAGGGTCTCCGAAACCCCGCTCAGACGCTCCACCGCCTCCTCCGCCGGTTCGCCCGTAAGATAAGCGACCAGCCCGGCAATTCCCGCCAGGACGAAGACCCCGAGTGCCGCCCGGGTGAGCTGAGGACTCCGGCGGAAGACCGCCCAGGCCAGCAGCAGGACTCCAAAGAGAACGCCCAGAACGGGCAGGTGATTGACCAGCAGATGCAGATGTGCGGTGTTCATGCGTCGCTCCCGACAGAGTGTACGGCAAAGGTAGGACCCAGGTATGAATCGGCCGTGAACGGGGAGCTTCATGGTCCCGTCAGGGTGAATTCATGGCGTTTTCAGCCTGCCGGACAGACCTTCCGGAAGCCGGCCGGTGGCCGGAGCACATTCTCACTTCAAGCCGGGAGCATGACCGATGGCGGCGGACAAGGAACAGTTCACAATCACCCTGAAACAGATTTCGGACTATCGGTTCGAAGTGGATTTCGGGCGGGAGGGCGTGCCGGATCTGCAGGTGGATGAACTGCCGCCCCTGGGCGGCGGCGCCGGACCCAATCCGGTCCGGGTGCTCGCGGCGTCGGTCGGCCACTGCCTGGCGGCGAGCCTCCTCTTCTGTCTGCGCAAGGCGCATATCGCGCCGGCCGGAGTGGACGTCACCGTCGATGGGACGATGGTGCGCAACGAGCGCGGCCGGCTCCGGGTCGGCGGGCTCGCGGTACGCCTGGCCCTGGACGTTACGCCGGAAGAGCGCGAGCGGATGACCCGCTGCGTGGATGTGTTCGAGGACTACTGCATCATCACCGCGAGCGTGCGGCAGGGGATTCCGGTCGAGGTGCTGGTGGAGTAAGGGGTGGGGACGGCCAGACGGTCAGACGGACCGTCGGACCGTCTGCCCGTCGGACCGTCGGACCGTCCGTCCGTCCGCCCGCCCGTCTCACCCCACAAACCCGTTCCTGTAATATCCCGCCGGAATGGTCCCCTGTTTCATCAGCTTCTCATGGAAGGCCTTGGCGCTGTAGTTCGCGCCCATGGCGGCCTGGTAGGCCTGACGGAGTTCGAGGATCTCGTTCTTCCCCAGGTTGTACGTGATGGCCTGGGTGGGCCACTTGCTGTAGCGGTAGATCGCGCGCAGCGCCCCCTCGCAGATGGCGCGGGCGTTGGGGTCCGCCGAGGCCGCGGCGCAGGCCCCGGGATAGAAGGACACGTGCTCGGTGAAATAGTCCATGGCCTCGTTGAAGCTCATCCGGCCGGTATGCAGCCCCACGTCGACCCGGACCCGGACCGCGCGGAGCAGCTGGCCCTGCAGCTCATACAGGTGTTCGGCCGCGGAGTAGAATCCGTGGGGCCGGCCCTCGACCGGCTCGGCCATCAGCTCCTCGGAATAGAGTCCCCAGCCCTCGGTCGCCATCGAGTCTTCCCACATGGAGGAGGAGTCCTCCACGGCTCCCGGCGGAAGCCAGCGGATGTTGGAGATCTCGGCGGCATGCTCGGTCATGAACTTGAAATGCCAGTCGTGGCCGGGGAATCCTTCGTGGACCGCGGTGTCGGCCACCGACGCGCGATTGTTGAGCCGCAGCGCGGCGGGGTCATTGCCCGTCGGCGTGAGATAGAACCGGCCGACGCCGGCATGCCTGAACGGCGGGGCCGGGTAGTAGGCGGCGTCGATGGTGCTCCGGAGCACCGGCGGCGTGGCCACGACGTCGAGCCGGTAGTCCGCCGGGATGTCGAACATCTTCTGTTCCCGGCCGTAGGCCACCGCCCGCTCGCCGACCTCCCGGTACCAGCGGAACAGCTCGTCGTCGTTCCGGGGCGAGTCCCTGGACAGAAACTCCATCACCTTCCGGACCGAGTCGCGCCGTTCGGCGTCGGTGCTGAAGGAGAGCGGCAGCTGGGCCTGACGGGCCACTTCCTGGGCCACGTCGAAGATCTTCGCTTCGTAGAGCGCCACCTGCTGCGCCCCGTAGTCCCACAGCTGGGCGGGCGTCCGGTTCACCTGCAGGCAGTTTCGCACCCGCCAGGCGTACTCGGGTTCTCCCGCGGCGAAGCGGTCGGTGGTCTCGTTGAGATCGTAGTTCTGCTCCATCCACGCGGCGAGACTGGCGTAGGCATCCCCCGCGGCCGCGGCCGCCGGCGTGAGCCGGGTCATGATGCCGCCGGCGAAGGGCCGGCTGGCCAGGTACTCCTGAGCCTGGGCCGGCAGCGTGGTCCGGAAGTACTCGGCGTTGGCCCGGCCGCCGTTGATCCCATCCCGCTGCACCATCCGGCGGTCCGGCAGGTTGCCGTCGGTCCGGCCGGCCAGCAGGTTGGCCTTGGCGACGTCGACGTAACCGGGAATGGCCTCCAATCGCTGAATTACTTCATTCCACTCATCCATGTTGCCGAGGGCGCCGCCATCGAAGCTCTGCATCTGCTGGATCTGCCAGTCGATGCCCCGGAACGGCTCGGCGATGTACGTATCCACGGCCCGCTGGTAGTACTTCCGCTCGTAGTCGTGACGCAGGAAGCCGAGTTGCGCCTTGAGGACCCGGTAGTCGACCTGGGCACCCTGGCTCAGGGCCGCGGGGTCCAGGGTGTCGAGTTCCTGGAGGATGCCGGCGTAGAACTGCTGCTCCTGGCCCTGTCCACCGGAACTCCAGTCGCGCAGCTTGCCGTTGATGCCGCGGAGCGATTCATCGTAGCCATCCCCCCCCAGGTAGGTTGACGTCACCGGGTTGTAGGCCAGCGTCCGGACGAAATACCGGTCCCGCAGGGCCACGAACGGGGCATCGGGCGATCCGGCCGGCGTCTCCGGCCGGCAGGCCCCAAGCTGGCGCAGAATACCGAAGGCGATCGCGGTCTGGCCGGTGCGGTATACGAATTGGCGGCGGTCCATGGGAAGTGAGAAGTAAGAAGGGAGAAGTGAGAAGGCCGGCCCCAGTCAGCACCCGGCCACGACATTTCCAACCACGCTGCACTCTGCACTCTGCACTCTGCACTCTGCACCCTGCACTATACAACCTCATCCCCTAACCAGCGATAACACGACTTCCAGGGCTATGAGCAGGATCACAATCCACTCCAGGACCTCCAGACGCCGGCTGTCGGCCCGGTCGGCGATCTTCTGGTAGATCCCTTCGATCGTCTGGAGCTTCCGGGAAATGCTGCTGTCCCATTCGGCGAGGTGGAACCGCTGGGAGACCATCAGGTAGAGCCGGCTCAGGTACATGTCCCCCACCAGCTTCAGCGCGTTGGTGACCCGCTCGAAGAGGGTGGCCGCGTCGGCCTGGAGGGTACCGATGTGGGCCAGGCTGGCGGACTCGTTCTGGAACAACGGCAGCCGGAACCGCCGCCGCGGAGCCAGGCTCTGGTAGGCCCGCTCCAGATCCTCGTCAAGTTCGAGGTCCAGGTGCCGCATCTCCAGCAGCTGCACATTGGCGAATTCGAGTACCGCCCGGGTGCCCTCGAAGTCGGGGTCGACGACCAGCGCCGCATTCCAGTCCACGAAGGTAACATCGGCCGGCCCGTAGGACAGCCGGAAATGCAGCGCGTCGGAGACTTCCTGCTCGGCCAGGGCCTGCGATTCGGCCCGCAGGATCTGGGCGATGAGCTGCGAGTGGTGCCGGACCAGATCCTGCAGCGCCTCGGGAGACTGCGGGGTCTCGACGTGGAAGATGGCGTAGTCTTCCACCATTTCCGCAAGCCGGGGACGCACGAACGCCCCGGCCGCGGCGGTGAGGATCATCCGGGCCTGCTGCCGGGCCGCCTCCTGCAGGCCCGGATGGCCGGCGAGGTCCTTGCTCAGCCGGCGGAGGGTCTCGAGCTCCCCCGAGAAGGGAATGGCAAACGAAACCAGGACCGCGCCGAAGTCGAAGAGCACGACCTCCGCCGTTCCGTTGGTGGCCCGGTCGCCGATCGTCACCGGCGCGGTGGGCTGCTGGATCCGGAGCGGCGCCGGGCGATACTGGAAATCCGGAGGCGCCCGCCGCGGCTGTCGCAGCCGCTGCCGTTCCGCCGCCCCGGGGATCAATCGCTCGGCCTGCGTGAGGTCGATGAACTGCCCGGCCTCGAAGGCGAAGAGCGCGTAACACGTCCCCTTGTCGATCCGCATCGTTCAACGGTAACCGGTGAAGCGGGAACCGTAAACGGGGAGCGGTGCGCCGGGACGAGCCCGCTTACAGGGCCCGGGCTCGCGATCCAGCGCGCAGCGCTCCGAACCCCGACACCGTACCACCGGTTTCAGCATCGGTTCATTACCGATTCATTGTCGCCCGTGTACTTTTGGCGTGGAATGGAAAGCCGATGTTCCCGGCGGGGAATGTGTATCGGTCGGCGGCCAGCAAGAAGCGATGACCGGCCGTCACTCGACAGAGTCGAGGAGTCGAGGAGTCGAGATGTCGAGGGGTCGCTCACTTGCCCCACTTCCTCACTTGTCCTCACTTGTCCTCACTTGCCCTCACTTGCCCACATGCGGAGCACTGACATGACCTCCTCCTCCCGTGCCGGATGGCCATTGCCGGTTCTCATGGCGTTCACCCTGCTGTCGGTGGTGCCGGCCGATGCCGATGCCCTCCCGGTGTTCGCCCGGCGGTACAAGGTGAGCTGCTCGTTGTGCCACAACCCGATTCCCAGGCTCACGCCCTTCGGAGACCAGTTCGCCGCCAACGGCTTCCGGATGAGCCCGGGCGAAGCGCCCCAGGACACGACCGCCACCGGGGATCCGCTGCTGTCGCTCATGAAGGAGTTCCCCCTCGCGGTGCGGCTCGACGCCTACGCCCAGGTCTACGCCAACGGCAGCGCGGCGACCGACTTCCAGACGCCCTACGCGCTCAAGATCCTCTCCAGCGGCCCGCTTTCGGATGACATCTCCTACTACTTCTACGCCTTCCTGTCCGAACGCGGCGAAGTGGGCGGGATCGAGGACGCCTTCCTCTACGTGAACGATATCGGCGGCCAGCCGGTCGACCTGGCCGTCGGGCAGTTCCAGGTGTCGGATCCGCTGTTCAAGCGGGAACTGCGTCTGGAGTTCGAGGACTACGCCGTCTACCGGGCCCGGCTGGGTGATGTGCCGACCGATCTCACCTACGATCGCGGCATCATGGCCATGGTGGACCTGGCGGGGTTCAGTCTGACGGGAGAGCTGGTGAACGGGAACGGCAAGGGCGCCGCCCAGGACAATCGGCGCTTCGATGTGGACGCCAACAAGAACGTCTTCCTCCGGATCAGCCGTGACCTGCCGGGCGGCTTCCGGCTGGGCGCCTTCGGGCTGTACGGCCGCTCCCAGGGGAACAACCTCCACAATTCCACCAACATGTATGGATTCGACGGGTCGTTCACCACCGGCCCGCTCGAGGTGAACGCCCAGTTCGTCCACCGCAAGGACGACCGGCCCACCTTCACGGCCGGCGAGCCCACCGTCCGCATGGACGGCGGCTTTGCCGAGGTGATCGTGCAGCCTCAGGGAAGCCGGTTCTACGGGTTCGGGCTCTACAACCTGGTGAGCGCGGACCGCCCGCTGCTCGACGTACGCCTCGGCGGGCCGGCGGATGTGCGGCGCTACGAATCGATCTCCGCCGGGGTCGGCCATCTCATCCGGCGGAACCTCCGCGTCACGGCGGAAGGCACCTGGAACCTTGAAGAGGAGAACACCCGATGGACGCTCGGCTTTGTATCGGCGTTCTAGGCCTGCTGGCCTTGCCGGCCGCCGGGCCCGTCGCCGCACAGACCCCGGATTCGCTGCCCGAAGGCGTCACCGAGGCCATGATCGGCCAGGGCCGGAAG